>NZ_JBGIYY010000003.1:0-312801 GCF_041380235.1 Glaciecola sp. SC05 | reverse complement strand
GTCATCTTCAACGTCCGACTCCACGTCGTCTTCGACATCCGATTCAACATCGTTTTCAATGTCATCTTCTAATTCATCACTGATAGACGCAAGCGCGAAATTATTGATATTACTAAAGGTATAGATATAGTGAGACAACAAATAGGGGGCGTTTATACTTGCAAGAGCAGATCTTGATGCCAACAAAAATTGATTGTGCTCATTCTCCAACGCTACAGCAGTTGCTGGCGCTAGCAAAGGGCTTATGGCCAATGCTAATTGATGATATGATCTTCGTAATCGCATAGACGACTCTGTGTTCGCGAAAAGCAAAAAATTATGGAATTTAATGGAATAAAACATAAACTCACACGTTAGTAAAGTAGATTAGGCAATTCCAAACATGGACACAAAAACTTTGAAGTCACTGATCTTAAGGAATCTTAAAGATCTTCGTCGCTTCGCTTATTCATTAACAAATGATATCAGTGATGCTGATGATTTGACTCAAATTGTTGTGGAAAAACTTCTTACAAAGCCTCTTCCTGAGGACGTGGTGCCATTATCTTGGATGTTTAGGGTATGTAAAAATGCTTGGATTGATGAGTTAAGGTCTAGAAAAGTGCGGACCACCGACGACAGCGTTGAAATTACCGAAATTGCCGCAACTCATGAAGGTAGCAATCAAGGCGACGAAAAACGGCAACAAAAATGTTTACAGGAGGCAATATCGGAACTTCCTGATGTTTACCGTGATGTTATTTCTTTAATCATAGTCGCGGGTCGGTCTTATGCCGAAACTGCCGAAATATTAGAAATACCAATAGGAACGGTAATGAGTCGAGTTGCTAGAGCACGAGAAAAGTTAGCCGTTAAGTTGAATAAGGATAATGAGGAATAGTGATGAAAAAGTCAGACATAGCGATGTTCTCAGCTTTCTTAGACAATGAGCTAAGCGAAATAGAGCGCAAACAATTTGAAAAACGTTTATCAACAGACGAAAAATTTGCGATAGAGTTTGCAAACTTTAGTCAAAACGACCAAGCAGTAAGACAAGCATTTTCTATAATTGATGACAAGCCTGTACCAAACAGCATTCTGGAAATGTTGGGTGAACCCGAACAAAACGCAGTCGAGCACAATACTAATGTGGTTGAATTAAAAAGTTGGCGACGTTCAATATGGCTTCCCGTGGCTGCATCATTCTTAGTTATCGCTCTTGCGCTACCAATGTTACTAATGATGAATCAACAAAGTGCACTTACCTTAGCTGATGTGCTTGACAGTCGTGCGTCAGGGCAAACCATTGAAATTGACGAATCAACAAATGTGGAACTAGTCATGAGCTTTAGTGATACCCAAGGGCACTTTTGTCGGGAGTATGTATTTTCGCAATCAACTAACTCAGAACAAAGAATCAGTTGTAAAGTGGGTGACGCATGGCAAACGCAAATTAGTAGTGCCCTTAGTTTGAATAGTCAAAACAACTATCAACCAGCTTCTGGTGATGAGACGCAAAGGGTTGAAATGTGGTTAGATAAGAATATGTCGGGTATTCCAATGAGTATTCAAACTGAGCGTAAAAACCTACTTAAGAATGAGCGTTAATAGATATCTGAGACTTAACAAAACGCCAAGGGTATTGTTAACTTCAGTATATCAGTTACATGGTCTCATTCGTCGGCAGACGTAAAAGTTAGCATTATCTGCTTAATACATCTGTAAATTTAAGGCTGATATAATCGTCATATTAGGTGTTGCTTGTGATTATAAACTGAGTATATAGATACAGTTTAAGGCGTATCAATCTAAGTTTTTCTTAAATCGGAAGGATGCAATAGCAAGGCAAATCAGCGTAAATGCGCCAAGCCAATAAATGTCTGGCATCATGTCAGTAAAGCCGATATCTCTTAAAATAACACCACGAATGAGCCGCATATAATGTGTGGCAGGTAGTAATTCAGCAATATATTGTGCCGGCATTGGCATGCCTTCGTAAGGAAACATAAAGCCCGACAGAAGAATCGACGGTAATAAAATGAAAATGGTGAGCTGCATAGATTGCAGCTGATTATTTGCAACAGTCGATATCACTAAGCCAAGGGCTAAGCTGGCTGAGATAAATAGCAATGTAATGCCAAATAGAGGTATCAAGCCACCATTTATCGGCACATTGAACACAAAATAGCCCAAGCCCAAGATAATACAAACTTGTAGTAAACCAATAAAAATATAAGGGATAATTTTACCTAGCATAAGCTCAATTGGGCGAATTGGCGTGGTGATAAGCATTTCCATATTGCCTTGTTCTCGCTCACGTACAATGGCAGCAGAGGTAAACATGATCATGGTCATGGTGAGAATAATGCCCAGTAAGCCAGGCACAACATTGACTGCGGTTCGTTGCTCTGGGTTATAAAATAGTGCGACTTCGAAGGTCGGAACATTTCGGTTTGCGGCTTTACCAAATAATTCAGATAAGGGCATGTTTTTCAGTCCTTTGATGGCCCCTGAAATCATGGTGTCAGAGCCATCTACAATCCATTGGGCAATCGGGCGGCTGGTTTCTTCGTCGCTCGCAGCAGGCAGGCCAAAGCCCGCACTTGGGTGACGAGCGAGCCGTTGAGAGAGATCATTAGGAATGATCAAAATGGCGCGTATTTCGGCTTGCTCAAGGGCATTTTGAGCACTTTTTAGATCAGTATGTTGTTGAATAATTTCAACTACTTGAGTCGCTTCAATGGTTTGCAGTAACACTCGACTCATAGCCGTTTGACTATAATCGACCACGGCTACCGGCACATGACGCACATTGGTATTAATTGCATAGCCAAACAGCATCAGTTGCACTAGCGGGATCATCACTATCATGGAGAAAGTCATCCGGTCGCGCCTTAATTGAATTAGCTCTTTGAAAAAGATGGCTTGGATACGGTATATGCTGGCGATCACTGACGGCTATCTCCTGTGCAGGTGATAAACACGTCTTCTAAGCTTGGGCGTACAATATTGAGTTGCTCAACTGGAATATTGGTTTGCTGCTGGATGTATTGCAGGGGCGAATCAAGGGTATCTTTAACCAGGACCCGTAGGCTACTGCCTAATTGTGCCGCGCTAATTATCTCGGGGAGTTGCATGAGTTGAGTCTTTAGCGTGCGAAGGCCAGTTGCTTTTATTTCTATCACGCTAGCTGCCATATTCGCCATCAACTTTGCAGGCGCGTCATCAGCCCGCTTAATACCATCTTCTAATATGGCCAGTTTGTGGCAGCGTTCGGCCTCATCCATATAGTGGGTAGACACCAAAATGCTTGTGCCCTGGTCGCACAAATCAAATAACTTCTCCCAAAAATCTCGGCGGTTTTCTGGGTCGACAGCCGAAGTGGGTTCGTCTAAAAATAGTATTTCGGGTTTGTGCAGTGTGGCTGCCGCTAAGGCTAATCGCTGTCTTTGCCCACCGCTCATGCTGCCCGCCATCTGACTCTGCTTTTGAGTGAGTCCGTAAACTGATAGCAATTCTGCAATGCGGGATGTTTGTGCCTTACCGGCAATGCCATATATTTTGGCGACAAACTGCAGGTTTTCTTTAACGGTTAAATTGTTATACAACGAGAATTTTTGGGTCATATAACCCATTCTATGCCTTAATTTTTCGGCGTCTTTGGGCAACTGCAGGCCTAATACCTCGACTTCGCCTGAGCTTGGTTTGAGCAGGCCAGTAAACATTCTGATCGCCGTGGTTTTGCCACATCCGTTTGGGCCCAGAAAGCCATAAATCGTGTTTTTTTCAACGTGTAGATTGAGTTGATCTATGGCGTTTAATTCACCAAAACTGCGGCTAAGTTGCTTGGCATTAATCGCTAACTCACTGCTTGACGCCTTATTCACGGTAAGCTTACCTGCACGGGAATACCATTAGGTAGGTCGCTATAGCTATCGGGTAGTTGAACTTCTGCTAAATACATAAGCCGTGCCCGCTCTTCTTGATTTAGCGCGTAATAAGGGGTAAATGCGGGCTCGCTGGATATCCAGCGCACAGTGCCCGTGATGGCTTGTGTCAAACCGTCAACCCGCATGCTTAAGCTGTCACCAACGCTGATTCTAACGCGATATGGCTCAGGCACATAAATCCGTGCATAAGGGGCTTTTCCGGCAAGTACAATGGCAACGGGGCTGCCTAATGTAACTCTTTCACCAAGGTTCCACGGTAGGTTATCGAGTATGCCATCACGTGTCGAAAGCACTGTAAGGTCCTCGAGTTTTTTATTTTCGCTTGCGAGTGCAGCAAGCGTAACCGCTAGGTTTGCTTCGCCAATCGCCAAATCCTCTGGACGTGTGCCGTTAGTGAGTATTAGTAAGGCCTCTTTGGCTGCCTCAACTGATGCCGCATTAGAGTCTTTAGCGGCGACTGCTTGGTCTAGGGCAGCTTGACTAACTAGCCGTTTTTCGATGAGGTTTTTGGCTCTAACATAGGCAGCTTCACTCTCAATAAGTGCAGCTTTTGCTCCTTCAAGTTTGGCGCTAGCGGCGGCAACTTCTTCAGCTCGTGCACCGTTGCGAAGTTTATCTAAATTAGCGTGCGCTTCTGCAACATGAGCTTTCGTTATCGCGACTATTGCAGTCTGTTGACGGTTATCTAAGCTTACCAAAATATCGCCTGCCTTTACCTTGCTACCTTGAGGGATCGGCAAAGCAATTATAACTTCATTTGCTGTTGCCGTATGCGCAATGCGGTCTCTTTCTAGCGTGCCTAAAGCGGTGCCTGTAGATTGCTTGTTGCAAGAAATGAGCGACAATAGAATGGGAATAAGACCAATGGCTAGCCATCTAAATGTGGTGTGTTTTTTCATTTTATCTGTCCATTAGTTGAGAATCGCTTTAAGCAAACGCTTTTACGATTTTGAGGCGATGAAACGTGGCTAGTACCGCGTATACTTTAGGCAAAGTACTTTTGAAAGAGTTGACGCGGATCAACATTGGGACGCTATTTACCAATATAGTTATCGTAAGGATATAATTCAAAAGAGAATGATGAGATGGCAACCATTACTTTCCACGGCGGCGCACAAGAGGTGACAGGTTCTTGTCATTTGCTGGAGTCAGAGGTTTTTGGAAAAGTTTTACTCGAATGCGGTATGCATCAAGGGGGCAGCAGCATTAAGCGTATTCAAAAGGAAGTTTTTGATTTTGACCCCGCTTCTATTTCAGCTGTTGTGCTTTCTCATGCGCACTTAGATCATTGTGGTATGTTGCCCAAGTTAGTAAGTGAAGGATTTGAGGGCACCATTTATTGCTCTGATGCGACAGCCGGATTGCTCGACATCATGTTAAAAGACTCAGCCAGTATTTACTTAGGTGATTTAGAGAAGGAAAACTTGCGTCGAGCAAGAAAAGGAAAGTCGGCTCTTTTGCCAGAGTATACAGACGAAGATGTCGATAAAGCATTAAGTTTATGTAAAGGGGTGAAGTACAATCACCAAGCGCAAATATGCAAAGGCTTGACTGTAAACTTTAAAGACGCAGGCCATATTCTAGGCTCAGCAATTGTTGAGCTGTTTATTGAGGAAAATGGCACGCATAAGAAATTAGTCTTTTCAGGAGACTTAGGTAATAAAAATGCAGTATTGATGAAAGACCCTGCAGTGATTACCGATGCGAATATCGTGATGATGGAAGGCACTTATGGTGACCGCAATCATAAAAAAATTGAGGATACATTAGATCAACTAAAAGCAATCCTAATTGAAACCCATGCTCGAGGCGGCAATATTTTGATTCCTGCGTTTGCCGTAGGGCGTACCCAAGAAATATTGTTTTACTTGGGTATGTTACATAATCAAGGTCTGCTTTCAAATTGGCAGGTAGCCTTAGACAGCCCAATGGCTATTGAAGTAACTAGAGTATACGACAAGTGGTTTCGCAGCTTAGATCAACAAGAAATTCAGGGCGCCACGCCTGAGGCAGAGTCAATCCTGAAAGACTTCATTCCTAATCTATATTTATCGGTCAGCGTGGAAGAGTCCATAGCCATTAATCGCATCAAAAAAGGTGCAATTATCATCGCCGGCAGCGGTATGTGCACAGGTGGACGCATTCGGCATCATTTTAAGCAGCGCATTTGGGACAGCCGTAACACTGTCATTTTTTGTGGGTATCAAGCCAACGGCACTCTCGGCCGGTTGCTAGTTGACGGGCGTTCGTCGATTAAAATATTCAACGAACAATATGCGGTGAAAGCCCAAATTGAAACTCTGGGTGGTTTTTCAGCGCATGCCGGACAAGATCAACTGGTGGAGTGGGTGGCAGCATTCGAAAGTCATCCTAGCGTGGTGCTGGTGCATGGCGAACCTCCTGCGCTAGATGCATTAAGCAATCGCTTATATAGAGAGTTAAATATACGTGCTCGTGTACCGCAAAAAGGGGAGTCGATTGCGTTTTAAAGCCCTTATAAACAGTCGAAAAGTCACTAGCTAGCTACATTGATGGACGCTACAAGGGTAGATCTTGTTCTTTCTCAAATTGATCCAAGGCTTCTAAAGCTTCACAGCCGTAAACCATTGACGGCCCGCCCCCCATCATTATCGCAACGCCTATAGTTTCAACGACTTCTTGACGGTTTGCTCCAGCTTTTAGGGCATCATGCACATGAAACGCAATACAGCCATTGCATCGCACAGCAATAGCGATGCTTAGAGCAATTAGTTCTTTTGTTTTGCGATCCAAAGCGTTAGGCGCAACGGCAGCAGAGTGAAGTTGACCAAAACCGGCCATAGTCTCAGGAATTTCAGCAATTAGTTTTGCACTTAAGTTTTGAAGTTTTTTATAGGTTTCGATACTGTTTGTGGCCTGCATAAGGCTTCCTTATATTTAATCTGTGGCATTTAATTGCGCACTTGGTCATCATTCTAGCGTTTAGTCTACTTTGAAAAGTTCTCGTTTGAGCGCCTATGCGAAACCAGGAAATATGAGGTGTGTTTCAACTTGGTTTTTACACAGGCGTTTATTTGTTTAGTTACTTCAAACGTTTCTAGGCCTTAAAAGCGTGCTTAAAGTGAACGGGAAGCCTATTTATTGCGTGACCTCAGCATTATCTTTAAGTAAGTGCCTCTAAGAAAATGCGCTGGCCGCTTTACTGTCAAACTCCATCTTATTATGTGGACTTGCCTGCAGACCTTTTTGACTGTGATCAAATTTCTTAACTATTGTGAGAACGAGGCATTTCAGGTACTGCCAGTTATATAGGCCCACATTAATTAAATAATGGTGTTAAACACAATCAAAACGCCAAAAATATCAATACCCGACTATTTTAGTGGGTTAAATACTTGACCATTTTGGTGGGATATGAAAAGATTGCGCCGCTTTTCTATTATAGGAATATTATGAAGCTTACCTCTAGAGGCCGTTACGCGGTCACAGCTATGCTCGATTTAGCGTTTCATTCAAAAAATGGCCCTGTGTCGTTGAGTGCGATTTCTGAGCGCCAAAATATTTCTCTATCGTATTTAGAGCAACTGTTTGCAAAATTAAGGCGTACTAAATTAGTCGCGAGTGTTCGCGGTCCGGGCGGCGGCTATACCTTAAACAAAGAACCACAATTGTTATCAGTCGGCGAAATTATTGAGGCGGTTAACGAAAATATCGATGCAACGAAATGCCACGGAAAATCAGACTGCCAAGGCGGTGAGAGGTGCTTAACGCACAGCTTGTGGCAAAATTTAAGCGACCGCATTAGTGATTTTTTAAACCAAATTTCACTCCAAGAATTAATGCAAAAGCGCGACGTGAAAGAGGTGGTCGGGCGTCAAAGCTGTTTCAAGACCGCATCTAAAGACGGCAGTATCGACGTTCTGCAAATGCTGGTGACAAAAGAAAATCTTTAGTGCTGATGCGTGTAAACGTATCTTTGCCATTAACAGGTGTTTAAGTGCCTGCATAAGCCAAGTGAATGCTGTAAAACGCCCAGTGTGCTAGTTACCAATGATACAATCAGCGCTAACGACAAATTGTTTTACGATTTAAAATTAATAAAAGTGAATAATGGGATCAATATATGAGTGAGCAGATCGAACAAGCACTAGACAGAAAATACGAGGCTGGTTTTTATTCTGAAATTGAATCAGACACCTTCGAAAGCGGTTTAGACGAATCCATTATCCGTCGTATTTCTGAAATGAAAAAAGAGCCACAGTGGATGCTCGACTGGCGTCTTAAAGCCTATGACACATGGTTGAAAATGGACGAGCCAGAGTGGGCTCACGTTCACTATCCTAAAATCGATTTTCAAGCGATATCCTATTATTCGGCGCCAAAAAGTATGGCAGATAAGCCGCAATCACTCGACGAGGTTGACCCTGAACTACTGCGTACCTATGAAAAGCTCGGCATTCCATTGCATGAACAAGAAATGCTGGCCGGTGTAGCCATGGACGTGGTGTTTGACTCGGTATCGGTGGTAACTACCTTCAGAGACAAACTCGCCGAAGCGGGCGTGATATTCTGCTCAATCTCTGAGGCTGTTCATAAATATCCGGAGCTCATCAAAAAATATATTGGGTCAGTTGTGCCCAGAGCCGACAATTACTATGCAGCACTAAACAGCGCCGTATTTACCGACGGTTCATTCGTTTACATTCCTAAAGGCGTGCGTTGCCCGATGGAGCTTTCTACGTATTTTCGTATTAACGAGATGAATACCGGACAATTTGAGCGCACGCTCATTGTTGCCGAAGAAGGCAGCCATGTAAGCTATTTAGAAGGCTGCACCGCGCCGCAGCGTGATGAGAATCAACTGCACGCGGCAGTGGTCGAATTAGTTGCGCTCGATAATGCTGTGATTAAATATTCTACTGTTCAAAATTGGTATCCCGGCGACGAGGAAGGCAAGGGCGGTATTTACAACTTTGTGACCAAACGCGGTATATGTCACACCAATGCAAAAATATCTTGGACGCAGGTAGAAACCGGCTCTGCGGTTACCTGGAAATACCCAAGCTGCATCTTAAAGGGTGATAACAGCGTAGGTGAATTTTACTCTGTGGCTCTTACCCGCGGGCGTCAGCAGGCTGATACCGGCACCAAGATGATTCATTTGGGTAAAAATACACGCTCTACGATCATCTCTAAAGGCATATCCGCCGGTAAAAGTAACAATACCTATCGCGGCTTAGTCAAAATGGGGCCAAAGGCAGACGGTGCACGTAACTTTACCGAATGCGATTCCTTACTGATTGGGGATACCTGCGGCGCGCATACCTTTCCGTATATTGAAAGTCGCAACCCAAGCGCGATTGTTGAGCATGAGGCCACCACCTCAAAAGTCAGCGATGAGCAATTATTTTTATGCCGGCAGCGTGGATTAAATCCTGAAAAAGCGGTATCGATGATTGTTAACGGATTTTGTAAAGAAGTATTCAAAGAACTGCCGATGGAGTTTGCTGTCGAGGCAGGTAAATTGCTTGAAATTAGCTTAGAAGGATCAGTGGGATAGTTATGTTAAAAATTAACAACTTACATGCAAGAGTAGAAGATAAAACCATTTTACAGGGCCTCAACTTAGAGGTTAACCCGGGCGAAGTTCATGCAATCATGGGCCCAAATGGTGCTGGAAAAAGCACATTAGGCTATGTTTTGTCTGGGAGAGATGGCTACGAGGTTGAGCAAGGTGAGGTTAGCTTTAACGGTAAAGACTTGTTTGATATGGACATTGAAGAGCGTGCCAGCAGTGGCTTATTTTTAGCCTTTCAGTATCCTGTTGAAATTCCAGGTGTGAGCAACATGGAGTTTATGAAAGAGTCGGTAAACGCTACGCGTGAACATCGCGGCGAAGAACCACTATCGGCTACAGAATTTTTGAAAATGGCAAAAGAGGCCTGCAAGCAGGTGCAGTTGCCTTTAGACTTTTTAAAGCGTGGCGTAAACGAGGGCTTCTCAGGCGGTGAGAAAAAACGTAACGAAATCATGCAAATGATTCTGCTTAAACCGTCTCTTTGCATTCTGGATGAATCTGATTCAGGTTTAGACATCGATGCCCTTCAAGTGGTTGCAAATGGCGTAAATAGTCAGCGTGACAGCGCTCGCAGCTTTATCATCATTACTCACTATCAACGTCTTCTAGATTTCATCAAGCCAGACTTTGTGCACATCTTAGCCAACGGTAAAATTGTGAAAAGCGGTGATGCGTCACTTGCGCTTCAAGTTGAAAAAGAAGGTTATGCGTTTTTAGGTAAAGAGTTTGAAGGGGTCAGCGCATGAGCCAATGGCTAAATAAGGTCATTGATGATGCTAAAGGCGTCGACGACTTTCTCGCGCCAATGCGTCAACAAGCCCGTTTAAAGTTAGAAACCGATGGCTGGCCGCATGCCCGCAACGAGGAGTGGCGGTTCACGCCTTTGTCTTCTCTTAAAGAGCGCGCATCTAATGTAAGCGAGATGGCGGCAAGCTTTGAAATTCCACAAGTTGATGGTCTAGAATCGATTGATATTGTGTTTGTTGATGGCATATTGCGCACTGATACCAGCCAACTTTCCTTGCCAACAGGCTTAAGCGTTTGCACCTTGCGCGATGCTTCAAGCGACCTACAAAACGACATCTTGGCATTGTTTGGTCAAGTAAAACCCACTCGTCATATATTTGGCTTAGTCAACGATGCATTGTGCGATCAGGGCGTATACATTGCGCTAGAAGACAATTGCCGCGTTGATATTCCTCTGCGAATCATCAACATTGCCACGCAAGATTGCGATGCGCACACTCGAGTGCTTGTTAATGTTGGTAAAAACAGTCAACTAAAAGTAATTGAACATGGCACCGGTTCGGTGGCTAGCTTCACCACCGCATTTGCCGAATACTTCATTGGCGAAGAAGCCAAGCTTGAACACTACCGTTTTGCCTTTTTCACTGGCGCAGCAAAACAGGTGGGCGGAAGTCACTTCAGCCTGCAGGCGAGCGCAAACCTAAACAGTACCTTTGTGTCTTATGGCAGCGAGCTATCTCGCATAGACGTGGATATTATCCATGCGGGCCAACACGCTAAAGCTAAAATGAATGCGATTTATCTGCTAGCTGAGGGCGAGATGTTTGATATGCACTCGACCATTGAGCATGCGGTTCCCAATGGCACCACTGAAGAAAATGCTAGAGGCATCATTGGCGACAGAGCACGTGCAGTATTTAGCGGCCGAATTCATATTCATAGAGACGCTCAAAAAACCTTAGCGGAGTTGAATAATCGTAATTTACTGTTGTCACGCAGGGCGATCATCAATACCAAACCTGAGCTAGAAATTTATGCCGATGACGTGCAGTGCGCCCATGGTGCAACCGTTGCTGAAATTGAAGAGCAGGCCTTGTATTATTTGCTAAGTCGCGGCATCAAGCGGTCTAAAGCACTGGTCATGCTGAACTTTGGTTTTATCCAAGAGTTGGTGAACGCCATAAATAACGAGCCCATTAGACAGTGGTTACTGCCGATGTTGAACGAGCGTTTTGCCAGCATGGAGGTAAAATGAGCTTTGACGTAAACGCTA
Organism: Glaciecola sp. SC05; assembly: GCF_041380235.1. Classification (NCBI taxonomy): domain Bacteria; kingdom Pseudomonadati; phylum Pseudomonadota; class Gammaproteobacteria; order Alteromonadales; family Alteromonadaceae; genus Glaciecola; species Glaciecola sp. SC05. Next base: position 301,295 of record NZ_JBGIYY010000003.1, on the reverse strand, counting down.
TTCGCGCGCAGTTTCCTGTATTACAGCGGGAAGTTAACGGCAAGCCATTGGTTTATTTAGACAATGCGGCGACAACTCAAAAGCCGCAGGCAGTGATTGACGCCTTAGTAGAGTACTACACGCAATACAATTCCAATGTACACCGCGGTGCGCATCACCTTTCTGATGAAGCTACACGCCGCTATGAGCAAGCACGCGACATCCTTGCAAAGTTTATTAATGCCGCCCGCAGAGAAGAAGTAATTTGGACCAGCGGCACTACCGAAGCAATTAATTTGGTGGCCAATGGTGTTGGTCAACTGTTTAAAGCTGGCGATGAAATCATTGTTACCGAGCTTGAGCATCACGCTAACTTAGTCACGTGGCAGCAAGCCTGCAAGCGCAGTGGCGCAACATTAAAGATATGCCCCATTTTCGATAGTGGCGAATTAGATATCGCGACCTTTGATACCTTACTTAACGACAATACACGGTTAGTTGCCTTACCCCATGTGTCAAATGCACTTGGCACGGTTAATCCAATCAAAGAGATCAGCTTAAAGGCTAAGCAAAAAGGCGCATGGGTTTTAGTTGATGGCGCGCAAGGCATTGCCCATGGCGACGTTGACGTACAGGCCATTGGCTGTGACTTTTACGTATTCTCTGGACATAAATTATTTGCACCAACCGGAGTAGGCGTTTTATGGGGTCGCAAAGAGATACTCGAAACTTGGCCTGTATGGCAAACCGGTGGCGAGATGATTGCAGACGTTGATTACCAAACGGCCACATGGGGCGAATTGCCCAATAGACTTGAAGCTGGCACACCTAATATTGCAGGGGTGATTGGTTTAGGCGCTGCAGTAAAATGGTTTTCTGCTCTCGATATGCAGGCGATACACGCGCATGAGCAAGACTTATTAGCTTACGCATCAAAGCGTGCTAAAGAAATTGAAGGGATGCGCATTATCGGTACTGCCCCCAATAAGGTTGGAGTGATGAGCTTTGAATTAGCAGGCGCTCATCCAGCCGATATCGGCTTTATTTTAGACAAACAAGGTGTTGCGATCCGCACCGGTGACAACTGCGCGCAACCCCTAATGAAACGATTAGGCTTGCCGGGCACCGCGCGCGCGTCTTTTTCTATTTACAATACTCGCAAAGATATTGACCAACTAATTGAGGCCTTAAAAAAGGCCAAAACCATGTTGGCTTAGGAGATATTATGACTGTTGAAACTTTTATTCCTAGTAAACAAACCATCACGCTTACCGACAGTGCTATTCGTCACTTTGAAAGTAAGCAAAAAGCCCAGCCCGAAAAAGTGATTCGCTTTTCTACGAAAGTGAGTGGCTGCACCGGCTATGCCTATGTGCTTGACCTAGTGGATGCACCTCAAGAAAGCGATGAGTTAATTAAGTTTAGTGATTCTTTGAGCATTGCGGTTGCGGCGAAAGCACAAGATTTATTGCGCAATACTGAGATTGACTATGTGAAAGAGGGCGTTAATGGCGTCATCAAATACAATAACCCGAATGTAGTCAACGAATGTGGCTGTGGCGAAAGCTTTAACATAGGTTAGCAAGTCATGCTTTGGAACAAAAAATAATGCAACAAAAAATGGTTGTCACCGAAAGTGACTGCAAAGCCCGTTTAGTGCCAGTAGGGACCCCTAAAATCATTCCTGAAGGTGAGTTTGTTACCATCACCCAAGATTTAGGCGGCAATTATACAGTGACTTGGCGCGGCAATATGTACCGTATAGACGGCACTGATGCAAAAGCAATCGGACGAAAGTCCTTAGTGCTTTCATTTGAGCCGCCAACTGACGGCAATATAGACAAGGCACAAGTGTGGGAAGCGCTCGAATCAGTTTATGATCCTGAAATTCCGATCGATTTAGTTTCACTGGGTCTTATCTATACGGTAAATGTCGACCAAGCCGCAAACTGCGTTAACATTGATATGACGCTCACAGCGCCTGCCTGCGGCATGGGCCCAGTGTTAGTCGGTGATGTTGAATACCGCGTTAAAATGGTACCAAACGTGCAAGACGTAAAGGTAAATTTGGTATTTGATCCGCCATGGTCTCGCGAGATGATGAGCGAAGAAGCTCAGCTAGAAGCGGGTGTATTTTTTTAAGCCACTAATTTGATGTAGAAAGGAAGTGAAATGCAGTTACCAAGTAGCGAAGAAATTGTCGATGATCTCGCTTTTTTTGACGATTGGGAACAACGTTACCAGTACATTATAGATTTAGGCAAACAGATCCCCGGCCTTAGTGAAGAGGCCCGTACTCCCGATAAAATCGTAAAAGGCTGTCAAAGCAACGTTTGGTTAGATTACACCACCCGTGACGGTAAATTTCAGTTTGACGTAGATAGCGATGCAGTAATTGTGCAAGGTTTGTTGGTATTAGTGCTGAGCGCTTATAATGACAAAACCGCACAAGAGATACTTGATTTTGATATGGATGCCTACTTCACAGAATTAGATTTAGAAGCCCATATTACGCCCACGCGAGGTAATGGACTGCGCGCTATCGTTGGCAAAATTCGACAAATTGCGAGTATCGTCTAAACAAACGGTAACCTGTGAGATCCTCTCACATCAAAGACTTGGATAATTGCTTGGTTAGCAGACGGTGGTTATTTACTCTGAGATAGCTCAAACTTTTTCTATATTAGCACTTTACTTCGACCTAACAGCACTCTTGGTCGGGCTTTTAATACCTCAGCTAATAATAGCTTTTCACTCGATGAGGTGACTCTGTCCGCGATACCCATAATCGATTGGTCGAGTGGCAGGGTGCTTGAAAAACGCGCCATCCAAAGTTGGTATACCGCTTCTTTCGCGGCTGCTAGTAGCGGGCTTGCCAGCACCACATTACCTTTAATAAAGTAAGTATTGATATCACCAAGTGAGAGCAAGACCGGTTGAGTGCGCGGATAAAAGGTTTTGAGCGATTGTTTTGCACAGTAGCGAGTGATATTTTTTGCAGCATGAGCGCCCATATCAATAGCCATGCTCGCTTGCTTCGCAACAGGTTTTGTAAAGTTCGCGCAATCACCGGCTACAAATATATTCTCAAATGAGTCGCTTTGCAGAGCCTTGTTAACACTTATTCCGTTTGAAGCAAGCTTAGCATTCAGAGTATCGAGATAGGCCGGCAGTTTCGTCCCAGCTGTCCAAATCGTTAAGTCGGTCGGCAGCGATGTGTTGTCAGCCATTCGAATGTTCGACTCTTGCACTTCAGTAATAATTCTATTGAAATGAAAGGATACGCGATGAGTATCGCACTGCGCTTGTATATCGTGAGACAACTTCTCTGGTAGGGCTTGAACTAAACGGGAGCCACTCTCGATAACGTGCAAATTTACTTGAGGATGGCTCGCATATTTTCGCAATAGCTCACCTAATACCTCTACACCGGTAAAGCCGCCCCCTACAATGTTGATATTGATTGGTGAACTGTCTTGAGGGTGACCGTTGGCGGCACTAGTATCGCAATTTGCTGTATTTCGACTCATCAGCAGGGCGTCAATGGCACGGCTGATACCAAGCACATCGTCAGCTGTTCTAAACCCATAAGCATACTCGCTCGCGCCAGCAATACCGTAGTTTGAGCGCGTGTGTCCCGATGCTATAAGCAATACGTCATAATGCAGAGTTTGTGCATCATTGAGTGTAATGAGTTGCGCCTCAGTATCAATGTGGGTAACAGTTTGCTTTATAAAACAATGGCCCAGTCTTGAAACGATGGTATCTAAGCTTAAGCGCAAACTGGTGTCTTTTTTCACGTCGGACAAAATTTCATGAATATTAGGTGTCCACTGAAAATGCTCTCTACTATCGACCACCGTTACCTTATGACATTTGCTCAGCTTGCTCGCCGCACTCAGGCCAGCAAAGTTTGCACCGATAATGATAATTCGAGATGAGTTGTTCTTTATGGTCAAAGATGGAGCGGTCAAAGTAAGATTTCCATTGGCTAAACACAGCATTAAGACGGTGTTTTGTATAGTTTATTCCGATGGCTTACTTTACTCAAGTAATGGAAAAAATTAGACCGTAAAAGTGATCATTTATTTAAGGCGTTAGGCTAGTCGATTTAGTCACTTGAATGAATATTGTAGACTTGGGGCAATAGCTCTGGCTGATGCAGCGCTAGATTTCTTTTATGTTGATAAAGTTGTATGAATGTATCAAGTGGCATGCAAATTAGAGTATTTTAGAATTTACATTCACACCCACATTACCGCATACTCTTTCCTTTAATAACGAATAATATCTGGATAAATATGCGGCAAGACAAAGTAAAGCTCGGGTGGGTTCTGCGAGACTCAATGCAATCGACTGGGGTGTGGACATTTGAAAGCAATGCCATTACTCGCTTAGTGGAGCAAGCAGTAGCGGTCGGTTTTGGCAGCTTAGAAATTGGCGGTGGCCAAAGCTATCAAATCGCCATGCAGCAAGGATACAACCCCTATAACGTTTTACGTACAGCCAGAGCAGTCATCGATAAAACAGGCAAAACACTGCCCCTTCAAATATTACTGCGCGGTGCAAATCAGCTCGGATTTAAACACTATCCAAAGAGCTTGCAGCAAAAAAATATCGACCTTTTGGTCGATGCTGGCAGCACCTTCAATAAGGCCGATGCCTTAGTCATCCGAAATTTTGATGCCCTAAATGACTATGAAAATTTGCGCGCCTCAATCGATTATATGGTGCGCAAGGACTTAGCAGCCGCTAAAACTAACGAAACACTTTTGAAAAAAGGCCAGCAGCCCACCGCTAAACGTTTACATGTACAAGCCGCCCTTTCTTATGTGAGACCGAAAGATTTCGAGGCACTTACCTGCTACAGCACCGATTACTACATTGCATATGCCAAAAAGTTAATGGCCATAGCAGAAGATGCCGGAGGGCAATTAGACTCAATCACGATTAAAGATATGAGCGGGCAGTTAGCACCAGACGCTGCAAAACAGCTCATCCCGGCACTCAAGGCTTTGGGTCTGCCCGTTTACCTGCACTGCCACAGCACTGACGAGGCAAAATCAACCGCCACACAAATGTTTGCCATTGAGGCCGGTATTGACGGTATTGAAGTCGCGGTTGCGCCACTCGCAGGGGGCACATCGCATAACGATATTAACTATTTGATACATGGCAATACCATTCAAGATATCGACACCGACGCGCTTGCAACACTGCATGCCACCATGAATGAGATTTTTGGTAAGCGCGTGAGCGAACGCCGAGATCTTAAAATATCGCTAGAAGGCCTAAAGCGTATGGTGAGTATTGGCATACCCGGCGGCGCCATTCCGTTTATTTTGGAAGATATCAGTACACAAGTGTGTCGCATGTTGAATGTGAGTACCGAGAGTGCCTTGGATATGTTTGAGCAAGAAATTATTTCTCTTCAAGAGCAGCTCGGCCATGTGCCATTAGTGACGCCTACGGCAGACATCGTTGCCAAACAAGCGATTAATAATCTTGGAAATTCAGCCAGAGCATCAAGCTACAAAGTGATAGATCCGCGCTTTTGTAGCCTTGTTTTAGGGCTTTACGGCAATGTCACTAACTATGCTACCGGCAATAAGATTGTGCCGTCAGAAAGTCTTATTGCTGAAATTGACGAATACTGCAATAGCATTGAAGTGGATGCTAATGGTAAGCGTGTTAATGGCACAATGGTATATCCCAATCCGGGTAGAATTAGTGAAGACAAACATCCCAGTGAATTGGCAACCGAAGAAGACTACGATTTGTTTGAAGACTACGTGAACGAGATACATCGCCTTTATCCGCATTCGTCTAATAACTTCGGTAGCCACGATGAGTGCTTTGTATTGCATGTGATGCGCCCGGCGGGCAAAACTGATCGTTTGCTAACACGCAATATATTAGGGCCGACAGAAGACAGGCTGCGCTTTATTCTTAAGGTAACCCTTAGTTTATTGCCGGGCAACGATATTCCCGAATCGCGCGACTATAATGCTGACGAAAAGACCGACTCCAAGCTATTAAACGCACTTGGCGACTACGATGGCATTGTTAGCACTATTCAAGATCTGGTACTTTCTGGCACAAAAGACACTATTCGCTCACGGCTCTACGACAAAATGGCAAAAATTGTTGAGCCGATATGCGAAGAAAGTGAAGATGCACAAAAGAACCGATATTTTGTTGAACGACGCTTTTTATCGCTATTCGCCAGTGCAGTATTTTGGGACTTACAGCGCGTATGTCGGCGCACCGGTAATTCTTCAAGAGACGATGTTGAAGAGAGAACAGCCTTTAAACTAGAGCGGATTATTGCATTTACTTTGCGTAAACGTGCAGTAGAAGGGCGGGGTAAGGCTGAAAGCTTTTTGAGTTAATTGGCGATTAAAGGATATTTCTTACCTGTTCTGTGGGGCTAGTGGTTGATTTGTGCTCATCCTAAGTCATCATGCTAGATGACTTTCACAAAGGTGCAAGGACACCGAAGGTTTGCGTAATATTTTGTGATGAGTCTAGGTTAACGTTGCCGTCCTTGGGGAGAAGTGCGTTGGAAATCTATATTATACTTAAGAACATCACTTCAAAATGACAGACATCATCCTACTATTTATATCATAGTGTTAACCGGCAAAGTAAAGTGAGCATAAATAACGCCAATATTTCTACAAGACTCTCAATCACTTTTTCTTGCCGCTTCGTAGAAACTGCGCAAGTGACAAAATAGCGATAAATTAAGCATGAGCAGCAAAGCAAAACTGATACAAGAATATTTGACACTTACTCGCGATGTAATGCCGTCAATGGCTAAGCAGAAACAAGTAGAGCAGGGTAAAGAAAATACAATAGCATGGCCGGTGATACATGATCATTGCTTTCAACGGATAGTGCTCGACAATATTTGTGAGGATGCATGGTATGAATATATTAAGTCACCTGCTTATAAACACTTAAATGCCAATCAAGCAAAAGCGGCGGTGCTGCTATGCAGACAAATTATTGATGGGCAGGTGGATTTAACTCAATTAAACGAATATTCGCTTAAGTGGCGGCAAAAACAGCACACCTTTTCATTTTAAATATGTACACAGACCACCTCTGAAACACTCGATTACAAAAGCATGCAGCAAGACCTGCTACCAGCCTACTATTCACAATTGCTCGACTCGGTTTAATGAAAAAAAGTTTTAAATCAGGTGGATAGTTATTTTTGCAGCAAAGCATCGATTGCGCCAATACACGTTTCTAGTCGCTCGTAGTAGTCAGCAGAACTGACACGTAATATTCGCTCTGCAGGAAAGCCATATTGCTGGTATAAGGAAATTAATTGCTCAAAGCTTTGTTGACGTAACTCAGGGGAACCTAATTCTCGCATACCATCAGCCACCCATGGGACAGTGGGCTCTAGCGCAATAATCAAATCGTATTTTGACGGGTCAATAAAACTTTCAACCCGACTGGCAATGCCTCCTAAAAATACTTTACTGAAAAAAGCGGTCACCACGGCATCGGTATCAAAAAAACACACTTTGTTTGCGCTGCGCAATGCATGCCAATCTTGCTCATACTGCAAGTGAGTGATTCGGTTAAAATCTTCTAAATTGAAAAGGTCGCCGTTGCCTCCGACTACATCTTCTTGATAATCACGGCCTAACTCTTCTGACCAAGAGGTGCAATACACTTTGGCTAACTTGCGGGTTAAGGTGGTTTTACCACAAGACTCTGGCCCGGTAATTAATACCTTGCGCGCAAAAAAAGGTCTGGCAGCACCGGCAATATAATCCCAATGTAAATAAGGCCGATTACGGATCTCGGTGCCACTGATAGACCATTGGGTGCGCTGAGGATCGAGCACTTTATAGCTTATGTTCTTAAAATGCTCTTTATGACCAGCTCGGTAATCCTCTTCGCCACCAAAAATCACCTGAAAAGCTTCTGGAACGGTCTGTTGCAATAAGCGAGCATAATCACCCCAACCTTCGGGAAACGGGGCTATCGAATCTTCATTTTGTAGCAACACGGTTATATCTAAGCCTTGTAACTCTTGTGATAACCAGCGCTGGCGCAATACGCCGTCTAAATAAGGTATATCTGCCGCGTGACAAAGTTCGCCGTCTTCTACGCTACGCTCACTAATCACCACATATAGTTTGTCGCAAAGCGCATGTGCACGCAAAATCGCTGTTAAATGGCCGCGATGTGGTGGTAAGAACTTGCCCGGGAAAACCCCAACTTTAGTCATTTTGTTGTGCTCCTTTGTGCCAACTTATTGCGCCATAGACTGAATTTAATAAAAATGCGCCCCACATAATTAAAGTGGGCACAGCGTAGGGGGCAGAACTGGGATCGGTTGCCAACACTAAAGCCCACGCAAACATCGTCAGGATATTGGTTAAAATCCAAAAGGGCCACTGCGCCGCAAACATTCTGATCATTAGTAGCTGTGCTGTAATTTGTAAAATGACGGTGCAACTGTCGAGCAGCGGGCCACTCCAACTGAAGCCAGTGAGAGTGGCTAAGCTGTCATAAACAGCTGAATTTCGTTTCAGCGCATCAGAGAAAAAGCCGTCTAGGTGCTGCAGCATGCCGGCTAACAGCCCTATCGCTACTAGGACCAATACTACAAGCCAAAGCCAGTGCCAACCCAGGCGGCGCATCAAGATAATTTGAGTGCTGCTTGCTAAATGATGCCGCCAAGTAAAGTAAATAAAAAACTGAGCGGGTAAAAAATAAAACCAATTAATTAACCAGTCACCATAATAGCCGGATTTCCATGCCAAAAAGCCATAAGTGGAGGCGCTGATCAAGCCCCAAATCCAATTAGACAACAAACCTTTAGCAACCATCACCACGCAGAGTACGCCACTGATGGCGCTGATTGGGCTCACCAACCAGTTTAATAAAATAGATTGGCCGCTTTGCCAATCGGTGCCTTGCCAGCTAAACCAAACGGTGGTGCTTAAAATAATGACCAGAAAAAGCTGCAGCCACCGGCGCTCCAAAGGGTTTAAGCGCTGTAAATCAGACAAAAGCAGCACGGCGAATTCACTCCAACGAAAAGAATTAATAATAACGATTACACGATTATTTATATGACTATTTACACGACATCGGGCAATTCTGATGGCAAGCTCAGCGGCGTTTAACCCTTCATTCATGGTAGATAGTTCATTCGAAAAATCAACTTATATGAGCTTCTTTGGGCAAATAGATTACAAAAATGACAATTTAGAAGTTTATATATCCCAAACTCATTGTGTTGAGGTTGAGTTTACTCGCCGATTGCACGCTCTCGACAGCGACTCAGGGTTTAGTTTGACCGTAAGCAAAATTTTTTACATAGTAGTAGAGAATGTATAAGTAGGATTGTAATGCATGATAAAAGATGAAAAGGAACTTCATTGGCAATTAAGTGTTCCCCGTATCCACGTGGATGACCCGGGACGTTGTATCTATCCGTTCCGGAGCAATAGGTGTGCTCCTTTTCTATTAGGTTGAACCGCTTCATGTTAGAACCTGAGAATAAAAGCGATAGGTTAAAAAGCTCTTTAAAACAGCATAGCAGGAAGTGGTAGGCGCCACTGTGGTTCTTCTCGCTGTAATTGAACCAGTGACTCTCACCTTGTAAGGCCCAGATTTTTAACAATACCCTAGTCTGTTAACGATTTTTGCAATCAGCAAAAGCTGGATAGTAAGTATTTTTATGCGAAACGGAGAACGTTGCTACAGGAGGCTAACCACGGCGTGTTGATAGGCTACCTTGCACGGTTCAAAAATGGCCGCAATGTATTAAGCATTGCAGATACATTTAGAATCAATCCCGAGCGCCCAACATTCAGCTTTACTACTCACCCTAAGTTTCCACAAGCACATAAGCTAATGGCCGAACCTTGGGAGAGAAATCAACGGCTGCATCCTGTACTTTCAACTCATCAACCTTATTCCAAATTGTGGGATAATCCGAGCATAAAAAACAACAAAATGTAATCCGGAGATCGCTACCGATCTCAGGTCATTGGCCATGCTGTATGGCTTTACCATCGATTTCCCCTAAGTTTTCGAGATATCGAAGAGTTATTGGCAGCCAGAGGTTGTCAATAGCTTCAAATTAACAAATGTTACTGCAATATGGCACTACTAATTATCCTAATTGGGAAACTGTTATGACGTGGTTACTTTCACATAAAAGACTCGCAGACTAAGTTGAATGTACTTGTCGAGAAAAACTATACTTTGGCAAAAACTGCTAGATATTTAGGGGTAAACCCAAACATCTTAGGTCGTTGGATCAAAGATGCTTCTCATATGTAAAATCGAGTTGACCCGTCGGTAATTTTTTTACATAGTAAATGGGGCAAAAGATAAAAGGATGTTAATTAGTGAGAAAAGAACAAGCGGATGTTCACTTTCAACTCATTGAATTGCTGGCGTATTGGGAAGGGAGAGTTAATTCCACCGACATTATCAAGCATTTCTCAATTTCGGTAACACAAGCTAAGTTTTATCTAAAGTCTTATCGCGCACGTTGCCCCAGCAATATTTATTACGATAAAGTCTTAAAATGTTTTGTCCCAACCCAACAATTTTGTGCTCAGTTTATCAGTACACATGTACATGAATATTTAGAATGGGTAACCAACCATTCCACTACATCACCTAGCCAACTGCAACGAAATCGTCAACCAAGCTATACCCATTTAAGGGTTCCTCATCGTTCTGTTTCGCCTAACATAATGCGCGTAATTATTGCTGGTATTAAACAACAAAAGCGAGTTGATACTGAGTATGTATCACTTACATCACCAATGAATGAGGGGCGAATCATTCATCCACATACCTTGGTTAAAACTGGTTTGCGTTGGCATCTTCGCGCTTACTGCGAAGAAAAGAAAGAACACCGAGATTTTGTACTAAGCCGTTTTCGTGGCGATCTCAGCCTGCTAGAAGGTGATGTAGTAACCGCAGATAAAGATACTTTATGGAACAAACCCGTAGACCTTATTTTTATAGCTAATCAACGCCTCAGCAACGAGCAAAAAGAAATCGTTGAACAAGACTACAACATGCAAAATGGGCAACTTCTTATTAAAACGACCGCTGCGCTTGCTCAATATGTTGTGCAAGAAATGCAGGTTAGCACCAAATATTTTGATATTACGCCTGAGGCGCAGCAATTGGAGCTAGCTAACTTAGTTGACGTAAAACAATGGTTGTTCAATGCCTGAAAGGTATAAAACAACCAGAATACGGCAACTAAGTTTACTGATTATATTTCAGGCATTGTTGTGTGAAAATTTTTAGCCCAAGATAGTTGAATTAAAAAACGCTAGTAAAAAAAGATGTTAAAAGGATTAGCACCAAAAAATGAAAGACTTGTCACCGTCAGACTTAAAAACTATCTTGCACTCCAAACGAGCTAATTTGTATTACCTCGAATATTGTCGCGTAATGCAAAAAGACGGGCGAGTACTTTATTTAACGGAGGCTAAAGATGAAAACCAGTATTTCAACATACCTATCGCTAACACCACAGTGCTATTGCTGGGTAATGGTACCTCTATAACCCAAGCTGCTGTGCGCATGTTAGCCCAAGCAGGCGTATTGTTGGGGTTTGCGGGGGGTGGTGGCACTCCTCTATACATGGGCAACGAGATTGAATGGCTTACTCCGCAAAGCGAATATCGGCCCACGGAATATATTCAAAGATGGATGAGCTTTTGGTTTGACGATGATAAGCGCCTTAATGTAGCCAAACAATTCCAAGCCGCACGCATAGAGTATTTACAACGTGTATGGAGCAAAGATAAAGAATTAAAACAAGAGGGGTTTATCCTAAACGACAACAATATTGAGGCGGCATTAGCCACCTTTGAACAACGCACTACCTCAGCGAAAAAGTCAGCCGATTTACTACTTACCGAAGCACAACTCACCAAAGTGTTATATAAATTTGCCGCTAATAATACCGGCACTACTAATTTTAGCCGTCAGCATCAAGCCTCAGCAAAAAAAAATACCGATAAAGCCAACGACTTTCTCAATCATGGCAACTACTTAGCATATGGTTTGGCTGCAACCACCTTATGGGTGCTAGGCATTCCGCACGGCTTTGCGGTGATGCACGGTAAAACTCGCCGCGGAGCCTTGGTATTCGATATTGCCGATTTAATTAAAGATGCCATCGTTTTACCGTGGGCTTTTATTTGCGCCAAAGAAAATGCCACCGAGCAAGAATTTCGTCAACAAATTCTGCAAAAATTTACAGATCACAAAGCCTTAGATTTCATGTTTGATCAGGTAAAAAAGGTAGCGCTACAAGGTAAAAACGAGCAAGAGGTAGCTATTCTATGATGGTTACTTTTGTCAGTCAGTGCGAAAAAAATGCTCTCAAAAAAACACGCAGAGTGTTAGATGCCTTTGCCGACCGAATAGGCGATAACACCTGGCAAACCGTGATCACCGAAGATGGCTTATTAACTGTTAAAAAAATGCTGCGCCAAACCGCTAGTAAAAGCACAGCGGTTAGTTGCCACTGGATACGCAGCCGCGCCAGAAGCCAGTTTTTGTGGGTAGTGGGGAATAGACGCAAGTTTAATGAACTAGGAGTAGTGCCGGTTAATAGCACGGCTAAAAAAATCCAACTAACAGAAAGTAGTTGGGAGTATTTGCAGTTAATACGAGCGTTAACTGCAGTGGCTGCACTGCTACATGACTGGGGTAAAGCGACTAAAATTTTTCAGGATAAATTGAAACCCGAGCATCAGGTTGCATCAGGAGATCCAATTCGGCATGAGTGGATTTCATGTATATTGCTTGATGCGTTTATTCGGCATTGTGCGGCGAATAAGCAATATTGGTTGCATCAACTGGCGCAAGGCAAAATATGCGGGAGATCGCTTGAAAAACTTGTACCTTCAAAACCAGAAAAACTTTTTGTCGATCATGATGCTGTTGCTCAACTGTTGATGTGGCTGATCGTTTCACACCACCGTTTACCCTTGCCTAATGCGGCAGAAAAAAACATTGCACACTTTAAAGAAGTTAATGCCAGTTTGATTGCTGAATGCTTGCACCAAATAACTCAAGCTTGGGGATACGAAAATCGCAAAGATGAGAATCAGTTTGCTGAGCGAGTTGCTGGATGTTTTGAATTTCCTAATGGTTTGATGACAGAATCCAGTTGGTGGCTAAAAGATCTCAAGCGCTGGGCGGCAAAACTTGAAACGTTAGCACCACAAATTAAAGGGCTGCTGCAAAATAACGGAATCCGTTTGGTACTTCATCATGCACGTTTATGTTTAATGCTCGGTGATCATCATTATTCATCTCAGCCACAAAACCCAAAATGGCGCACGCCTGTAAAGTTGTTTGCTAATACCGACAGAAAAACCCGGCAACTAAAACAAAAGCTGGATGAACATCTAGTAGGAGTGAAAAAGCATGCACTTAATGTGGTTAACTTGCTACCCATTATTCAGCGATTGGAACAGGAAGAGGCCACGGCAGTGTTTGAGAATGCGGCACTGCGCAAACAGAGCCTGGGAGATTTCGCCTGGCAACAAAAAGCGGTCAATTGTATTGCCAAGTTTAAAAAACATGAAACATTAACCGGTGCGTTTATCGTTAATATGGCAAGTACTGGTTGTGGTAAGACTTTTGCAAACGCCAAAATTATGCAGGCTTTGTCCCCAGAAGGTAATAGTTTGCGTTATGTGCTTGCGCTGGGACTGCGCACTCTCACTTTACAAACCGGAGACGAATACCGTGACCGTGTCGGCTTGAGTAGTGATGAATTGGCCGTGTTAATCGGTTCTAAGGCGGTAAGTGAATTACACAACCAAGGAAAAGCACAATCGAATATAGAACCGCACGAACGCAGTTTTGAGGAGGCCGGTTCCGAATCCTTAGAAACATTACTCGACAATGACATTGATTTTAGCGGTGTGTTACCCGAAGGCACTTTCAGTACGGTGCTAACCGATGAGCGTGCCAGAAAGTTCTTATATGCACCGGTGTTAGCATGCACCATTGATCATATGATGGGAGCAACGGAAACCAAGCGTGGTGGGCGTTATATATTACCCAGCCTGCGCTTGTTATCTTCGGATTTGGTGATAGATGAGGTGGATGATTTTAGTGGAGAAGACCTAGCGGCTATTGGCCGTTTAGTGCACTTGGCCGGTATGCTAGGTCGAAAAGTCATGATCTCATCGGCCACTATTCCTCCAGCCTTGGCGGCAGGCTTTTTTAATGCTTACCGTTTGGGATGGCAGTTATTTGGTCAAAGTCAAAATCAGTCTGTGTCTGTCTGCAGTATTTGGGTCGATGAATTTCACTCTGATGCAGTGAAAATAAGCAATAATGAAAGTGGTTTAGCGCAATATGTCAAAATTCATGGCCAATTCATTCAGAAACGCGTGAGCAACCTGGCGAAGCAACCCGCTAAACGAAAAGCCAATATTGTTGCGTGTGAATTGTGTTCTGACGAGCATGCGACTGCTGCGAATCCCAAACAATGGCAATATTTTAATACTATTTTGCAAGCAGCTTTAGACAAACATAATGGACACAATACACTAGATGTGGTGAGTCGAAAGCAGGTTTCATTTGGTGTTATTCGTGTCGCCAATATTCCCACTTGTGTTGAGCTCACACGGTTTTTATTAAGTGAACCATTGCCGGAAAATACCGATATTCGAGTCATGGCTTACCACAGTCAGCAAGTATTGTTAATGCGCCACGCGCAGGAACGGCATTTAGATTTGGTGTTAAAACGAAAAGAACCAAAGGGGGCACAACCTCAGGCATTTTCCCATCCAGTTATTCGGGAACATATAGATAATTCAACCGCCATACATTTTCTGTTTATTCTGGTCGCGACTCCTGTAGAGGAAGTTGGGCGAGACCATGATTTTGATTGGGCAGTAGTGGAGCCTTCGTCTTATCGCTCGATCATTCAATTAGCCGGGCGGGTGCGCCGTCATCGCGCAGGCGAAGTAAGCAGTCCGAATGTGGGATTGTTGCAATACAACTGGAAGGCTTTCAGAGAAAGCGACCAAAAAGGCCCGTATTTTGTTAGGCCAGGCTATGAAGAAAAACCTTTACCCAATCATGATGTGAGGCAATTGCTTGACGTGCAATCATTGGCAGAGCGTTTGGATGCTGTGCCTCGAATTCAAGAACCAACAAAGCATACGATGGATCAGCTTTTTGCCGGAATAGAGCATAAAGCAACCAAGCAATTACTCACCCAATATAACCACATTCAAGCCAATAATATCCAGGGTTACTTGCAACACGCGTGGTGGCTAACTGCCTTGCCGCAAACTTTCCAAGCATTCCGTCGTTCAATAAAAGCGACCAACTTATTCTATGTGTGGGATAAACAAATACAGCGCTTTTATTGGGCAGAAAAAGACGATGATGAACGGCCAGTTAACCGTGAATTGCAACTCGGCATTAAAACCGTTGAATTAAACCCAGAGCAAAATGTACGTCTTTGGTTACAACGAGATTACGAACTTTTTTTAATCGAACAGGCAAACAAGAGCAATAGCCGCATAGCGCAGTTGAGTCTGCGCTATGGTGAGTTGAATTTAACGATTTATAACGAAAACGATAGGTTTGAGTACAGCCCGCAATTGGGGATGTACAAAGTTAATAAGGGAGGAAGAGATGATTGATCCAGCCATTTTTAAATTTTTTGAAGATCAAAAGGGCGCCTGGCTAGCTGAAAATGCTAAAAAAATGGAGGGTGAAGAACTCGCGCAAAAAAAAGAAGAATGCGATGCCATTTTTGATACAACAGCTTGGTTAACTGCAAATGCGCCTAAAGCTAGGAGCCGAGCTATGACTACACATCCAAGTAAATTTAGCCACCCTGATACAGGCGTTGGCAAAACAAATATTAAAAGGGAGACCTATGTAACACCCGTCATATTTGCCGGGGAAATGAAGACTGACGGGCTGTTAAAAACAGGGAAT
The DNA here is from genome assembly GCF_041380235.1 of Glaciecola sp. SC05. NCBI lineage: Bacteria > Pseudomonadati > Pseudomonadota > Gammaproteobacteria > Alteromonadales > Alteromonadaceae > Glaciecola > Glaciecola sp. SC05. The sequence continues at coordinate 285,320 of NZ_JBGIYY010000003.1, read as the reverse complement.
GTCGCAGGTTGTGATATTGATTCAGTAGGTGATGCCGGCGCATTGAAAATTGAGTCTTTTTTAAAAACTAAACTTAGTTCCGATGGCAGGTTATTGGTTGATCACTTACTTGATGAAAGCAAAGCCGCCAACGAGTTATACGAATACTCCAAGCTTGATCGTGAGTGGTTGAAAAGTAATTTGTTAGCCGGAGTGAGTAAGGCAACCGCTGATACGACTATTACTAATTCACGCATAAAACAAGTGTACTTTCCTGTGGAGGATAACTACCACCAACTATCAATCTTAACTAATTCCGGTTTGCTTTTTGAATTACGTAAACGCCTGGATGAGATGCGCTTTGGTGCTGAAGCAAAAGCCAAACGTGAGTTAAAAAAGAAGGGGGAATATAGCGAGCAGGGTTACCGCGAAATTTATGGCCTTACTACTATAGGTTATGGTGGTTCTAAGTCATTGAATATCAGCGCCCTAAACAATCAGTACAATGGTAAAGCTTATTTGCTCGCCTGTGTACCACCGTCATTGACGATCCGTGACGTACGCTTTCCTAAACATAATTTCTTTACAGAATCACTGAATTACCGCCAGTTTAAAGATTTGTTTGAGAATTTACACAAGGTAATGAAAATCGAGCTGGGCGGTAATATCTCACGGCAAAAACTGTTAACCGCCCGTGACAATTGCATAGAATCCTTGGTGCTTAAAATTATGGATGCCGTTTACTTAATGCGCCAAGCATCAACTGAGCAGTATCGTGAATCATCTAGCTTAGCGGCAGCACAAGTGGCTTGGTTGTGCGCAGATAAAGCAGATGAGCGAGAAAACAGCGACCTGTGGTTAGAAGATATTATTCACGACTGTACTCGCTGGTTAAATAATGCCTATGCCAAGCTGTTAGGTGAAAAGCAAATTTTGCTTGGCAATCAGGAGTTTTTGGAAATTAAAAAACTCATTGAAAAATGGGTAGCTGATAACAGGGAGTTTTTAAGATGAGCAGTTTAAAACGTTTATTAATTATCCCGCGTATTCAGGTGCAAAATGCCAATGCACTATCCAGCCCTTTTACTATTGGTTTCCCGGCAATGACGGCTTGGCTAGGTGCGGTACATACCTTGCAACGTAAATTACAACAAACTGGATTTGCAGGGATTCAGTTTAGTGCTGTTGGCGTGGTCTCGCATCAGTTTGACTTACAAACCCATCGCCATAAAGGCGACTTTGTCACCTCAATAATTGGTACTGGCAACCCACTTGACAAAGAAGGTAATCGCCCCTCTTTTATTGAAGAAGCGCGGGCGCACTTAACGGCATCTTTAATAATTGAATATACAGGGCTAGACGCTGACGATAAAGGCCGCGCGTTAAACCAAATTAACAAATTGGTTCAGAGCCAACTAAAAATAGCCGGTGGCGATATTCTGGCCTTTGAACAAGCGTATTTTACCAATACAGAAAACACGACAGATACGCAAAAAGTATTGCGTAAACTGATGCCCGGTTATGTGTTGCTTGAACGCCGTGAGCTGATGCAAGCAACAATGGCAAATGGTAAGGATGCCTTAGAGGCCTTAATTGACTACCTAGTCATACATCAGAGTTGCAGCAAAATTGATGAAAAAGTGCACTGGACCAGCGCCCGTAAACAAAAGGGCTGGCTAGTGCCGATAGCCGTTGGTTTTCAAGGAGTTAGCCCCGTAGGGCAAGCGCTTAATCAACGCGATACCGATACCCCACACCGCTTCGCAGAAGCGGTTGTGACGCTAGGTGAGTTCAGAATGGCGCACCATATTACAGAAATTGAAACCCTGTTATGGAGCTACCAAACCGACTTAGAAAACCATTTGTACCTTTGTGAGACTCGAACAGCAGAAATGCCTGATGATCTATCTACTTACTTTTAATTTTAACGCGACATTTATCTGATTTTTATAAGGAAACTAATCATGGCTAAAAATAAAAACGCAATTGCATCTGTTCTTTCTTTTGAGAAAAAGCTAGTGCCGTCCGATGGTTATCTGTACGGAACAACCTGGGAAAGTCGTAATGAAGTGACGGCTTTAACCTTAACTGAAAAATCTGTTCGTGGTACGATCTCTAATCGCGAAAAGCCAGCAGTTGCAAATGACCCTCTCAAATTAAATGCCAAAATTGAAAAGCCTAACTTACAGCGTGTCGATTCATGTTCATTATTACCCTACCAAGACACCCTTAAATTGCAATTTACATTAAAAATATTGGGCGGCGTACAAAAACCTTCGGCCTGTAATAACGCAGATTTTAAACAAAGTTATGGCGTTGCAGTTGCAAGTTACATTCAGCAGCATGGGTTTGTTGAGTTGGCAAAACGCTATGCAACCAATATTGCCAATGCCCGTTTTTTATGGCGTAACCGTGTTGGCGCTGAATATCTTCTTGTGCAGGTGAATGCCTTAAATGAAGATTCTAAACAAAGCTGGGAGTTTGATGCGACCCAAATCCCACTGCGTAATTTTAGTTATCAAAGCGACGACATCACGAGCTTGTCCAAACGCATCGCAGACACTCTGGCTAGCGAAGACCAGTTTTTAATGCTGGAAGTGATTTGTTTTGCCAAAGTGGGCAAGGCACAAGAAGTTTACCCTAGCGAGGAATTGGTACTGGATAAAAGCAATTCCAAAGAAAAGAAAAGCAAAATTCTGTATAGCAATAACGGCATAGCGGCTATGCATACTCAGAAAATCGGCAACGCCTTGCGCACTGTTGATACTTGGTATCCTGAATTTTCTGATCCTGAAACCAGTGCGGGCCCGATTGCAATCGAACCCTATGGTGCAGTAACCAATTTAGGTAAAGCTTTTCGCACACCCAAAGACAAGCAAGACTTTTACAGCTTTTTTGATGCCTTTGCTTTAGGTGAAAAATTAGCAAGAGTGGAAGATGAACATTATGTAATGGCAACGTTAATTCGCGGTGGCGTATTCGGAGCAAGTGACAAGGAGTAATCCCATGAAACACTATCTCGATATAACCCTTTTGCCAGATGCTGAAGCCAATCTTGGCTTTCTTTGGCAAAAGGTATTCCAGCAAGTGCACATTGCTTTGGCGGACAATAAAGTGAGTGAACGAGAATCGGCTGTTGCCATTTCTATTGTTTGTTACGGTGATAAAAATTTTCCATTGGGAAATAAGCTGCGTTTATTTGCCACCAATGAAGAACAATTGCATAAAATTAATGTTGGAAAGTGGTTGGCACGCTTAACAGATTATTGTCACATTTCGTCGGTAAAATCAGTACCTAGCAATGTCGGTCAGTTTGCTTGTTTTAGACAAAAACGTATCAAAGGGCAGGGACGTTTAGAGTCGCAATTGCTGCGCAAAGCCAAACATATTTCTGAAAAATTTAATGTTGATTACAATAAGTGTTTAACTGAGCTAACAACAAAGCCTCAATTTGTTGAATCGACGTTGCCTTTTATTTACGTTGAAAGTCAGGAAACTAAAAAGCGCTTAGGTAGCGACGGACAATCGACATTTCCAATGTTTATTGACCGCGAACTCAGCAATCAGCCTGTAGCCGGTAAGTTTGATTGTTATGGACTTTCCAAGACCGCCACAGTGCCTTGGTTTTAATTCAAAGGAAAAAGACCCTAAGCATGACGCCACATGAACTTAAACAACAGCTACGTGAGCAGCGTGATGGTATGGAGCAAAACCATGCTATGCGCTTGCATCGCGCATTAAGTTGGATGCTCTGTGCAGACAACTACTCAAACGATGATGATTTGGCTTTTGTTACGCTGTGGATTAGTTTTAATGCATGTTATAGCGCGGAAGAGCAAGATGGTTCGTTAAGTGATCGAAGTAGTTTTCGTCAGTTTTTAGAGCGTATTTGTGCTCAAGATACAGATAAACGAATTTATCATTTGCTATGGATGAACTATTCCAATTTTGTGCGTTCTGTAGTCAACAATCAGTTTTTATTTGGCCCATATTGGGAATGTCATCGTCGTGCCGAAAACTACTGGCGGCAGACATTTGAGAAAAACAAACGCGCAGCGATGCAAGCTCTAGCCAACGAGCGTGTTAGTGAATTATTAAGCATTGTGCTCGACCGGTTGTATGTATTACGAAACCAGATCATTCATGGTGGCGCAACGTATCAAAGCAAAGTAAATCGTGAGCAAGTGAAAAGCAGCAGACGCTTACTTGCCCAGTTAATGCCTGTGGTGATTGAAGTCATGCTGAATGACCAAAATACTAATTGGGGTGATATTCGTTTTCCGGTTATCAAGGCTTAGCAGTGTTTGAAAAGATTGGGATAACGATTTCGTTTATTTTTAATCGCCGGCCTAAATGATAGATTGATCGCCACATAGCTAGTATTAAATGTTACATGATACCTACGATAGTTCCGTTTTGGCATCAACGCTCAAATAAGCATTATTCACTTGGTATTTCGATTCGCCGCTGGTAGTAATAGATGAATTATTAGGCTGCGGAATATCTTCGCCACAGTTCAGCATGAATTTTACGTTTGCCGCTAGTAAAATCAGCATCTCACCAATCTGATATTAAGTAACTCTGAAAACCAATAAAAATCGCTCTTTAATAAACCATATTAAAATCATATAGTTACGCAAGTACTATAAAGTAAAGGTAAAAATGCAAATTTTTACCTATCTATCTGTTGAAACTTATTTTTTTGCCGTTACTCTATTGTTCACTGCCGCACAGGCAGCTTAGAAATCTAAGTTCTGCGCCTTCAAGGTCTGCGCCTTGTTCACTGCCGCACAGGCAGCTTAGAAATAAATAGAGCCTTATGAAAACACCTGCTGAACGTTCACTGCCGCACAGGCAGCTTAGAAATACACCATCGCCAAAGCTTTTGCGCTTAGCGAGTTCACTGCCGCACAGGCAGCTTAGAAATAAAGAAGCGCAAAGCCTAGTCAATTTGAATTGTTCACTGCCGCACAGGCAGCTTAGAAAAAGTATTCCGTTGTATTGGGTGAGAGGATAAGGTTCACTGCCGCACAGGCAGCTTAGAAAAGTAGTTGTACCAGATTGTGCAATAAACAACAGTTCACTGCCGCACAGGCAGCTTAGAAAAAAACCAAGTACTCCCACCTAAAGCACCTACTGTTCACTGCCGCACAGGCAGCTTAGAAAGCTTTTATATGCTTCCAAACCGCCATCTTCGTGTTCACTGCCGCACAGGCAGCTTAGAAATATTTGCATAACTTTTGACGTATATGTGACAGGTTCACTGCCGCACAGGCAGCTTAGAAATTGTCGAGTTATTGGTAATAATCTGCGTCGTTGTTCACTGCCGCACAGGCAGCTTAGAAAATGCCGACCGCGCCCGCTACTCTATTAAACGAGTTCACTGCCGCACAGGCAGCTTAGAAATGAACTGATTGATGCAATGGTATCGAAAAAGCGTTCACTGCCGCACAGGCAGCTTAGAAATGACTTATCATATTGAGCGATTTGCGCTTTAAGTTCACTGCCGCACAGGCAGCTTAGAAATGATGTGAAGGTGGGTGAAGTTATAATTGTTGGTTCACTGCCGCACAGGCAGCTTAGAAAGCTTGCGTTTTCTAGTTTCTTAGTCATTGGTTGTTCACTGCCGCACAGGCAGCTTAGAAATCAAAAAAACTGTCTAGTCCATGAACCTCTCTGTTCACTGCCGCACAGGCAGCTTAGAAAGCTAGCCTTTGCTCAGTCCAAGCGCATAAAAAGTTCACTGCCGCACAGGCAGCTTAGAAAACTAGTCACAGAAGCAAACACAAGCGCGTGGTGTTCACTGCCGCACAGGCAGCTTAGAAATGTGTAATAAGCCATGATAGCCAAATGCAAAGGTTCACTGCCGCACAGGCAGCTTAGAAAACGCAAGGCAGCACAGAATAAGTACGGTAACTGTTCACTGCCGCACAGGCAGCTTAGAAATCTACTGCATAGATAGTAGGTGAGTGAGTGTCGTTCACTGCCGCACAGGCAGCTTAGAAAACATCCTGCTCACAACGGTGTTTCATACGTCCGTTCACTGCCGCACAGGCAGCTTAGAAAAGTACGTGAGTCATTGGGGAGTTCAGGACGCTGTTCACTGCCGCACAGGCAGCTTAGAAATGCATAGGTTGGATGGAACAGAAGGCCAATCTGTTCACTGCCGCACAGGCAGCTTAGAAAACATGTCAATGGAGTTGAAAAGCCAGGTTGACGTTCACTGCCGCACAGGCAGCTTAGAAATGAAATGTATGAACAAGCAAGCTAAGGAGAAAGTTCACTGCCGCACAGGCAGCTTAGAAATCTTCAAGAGAGTCCTACGGAGATAGAAATTAGTTCACTGCCGCACAGGCAGCTTAGAAAATCAATGACAAAGCGTTTGGATGAAATTGTATGTTCACTGCCGCACAGGCAGCTTAGAAACTTTAATAGATGAGGTTGGAGAGGAGAATATTGTTCACTGCCGCACAGGCAGCTTAGAAAAACTGTTTTGATGCTAGGGTGTACAAGTTGAAGTTCACTGCCGCACAGGCAGCTTAGAAAATAACGGCTCTACCGAAACGCTAACAGTTAATGTTCACTGCCGCACAGGCAGCTTAGAAACTGTACAAACTCGACATCTTTAACTAAGTTTCGTTCACTGCCGCACAGGCAGCTTAGAAAGTCTGATAAACTCTGCCACTGAATAGGAACGCGTTCACTGCCGCACAGGCAGCTTAGAAATCTGGAAACACTGATAGGTATTCGTCTTCCTCGTTCACTGCCGCACAGGCAGCTTAGAAAGAGCGGGGTTATTCGCAAACCCTTCGTTGTTTGTTCACTGCCGCACAGGCAGCTTAGAAAACAATTGAAAAGCATCAGGCTTTTTGCGCCATGTTCACTGCCGCACAGGCAGCTTAGAAAATCAACTCCCATTTCTTGCAAGATTGTTTTTAGTTCACTGCCGCACAGGCAGCTTAGAAACTATCAAGTTCTCCCACGATGAATTCCCTGAGGTTCACTGCCGCACAGGCAGCTTAGAAATCTTCATACGCAGCTTGTAAAACTGGGTTACCGTTCACTGCCGCACAGGCAGCTTAGAAAAATCACTTTCAACATTCAGAACTCTCGCATATGTTCACTGCCGCACAGGCAGCTTAGAAATTACTTAAAGATTGATGATGAAGCGGTGAAAAGTTCACTGCCGCACAGGCAGCTTAGAAATGCGCAGCCTTGATATATTGTTATAATTAAACGTTCACTGCCGCACAGGCAGCTTAGAAAACTTGGCGCACCATCAATCACCTGCTTTGCTTGTTCACTGCCGCACAGGCAGCTTAGAAATGCAAAGATATTTTATTCAAAGCTGATGACGAGTTCACTGCCGCACAGGCAGCTTAGAAAACACAAAGCGATGGGTAGAAGTCGTGCTGAGAGTTCACTGCCGCACAGGCAGCTTAGAAAGCACTTGCCCGCAGCATTGAAAACCCAAAAGAGTTCACTGCCGCACAGGCAGCTTAGAAAAGTGGGTGTAAGGGCATTTATTGCCGCGCTGCGTTCACTGCCGCACAGGCAGCTTAGAAAATAGACCCAGACCTACGCAAATCAGGCGTATGGTTCACTGCCGCACAGGCAGCTTAGAAACAATATTTGGTTTATTAAACCACTTTATAACTGTTCACTGCCGCACAGGCAGCTTAGAAAGTTGGCGCGACTGAGGCTACACCGACACCTCAGTTCACTGCCGCACAGGCAGCTTAGAAATGTAGAAACCCTGTACCAAAAGCATCCAACCCGTTCACTGCCGCACAGGCAGCTTAGAAAGCTAAAAAAGATGAGTGTGTATTACTTATAAAGTTCACTGCCGCACAGGCAGCTTAGAAATATACGACAAGCCGCACTCTTTGAGCGGTTTCGTTCACTGCCGCACAGGCAGCTTAGAAATAATATGACGTTTACCGCCAAATCCTGAACAAGTTCACTGCCGCACAGGCAGCTTAGAAAATGTACCGCAAATTAGGCGAGATTGCAGGTGAGTTCACTGCCGCACAGGCAGCTTAGAAATTAGAGGCGCAAACCTTGAAGGCGCATACCTTGTTCACTGCCGCACAGGCAGCTTAGAAATTGACTTTTATAAGTTGGTCCAGCTTTTTATCGTTCACTGCCGCACAGGCAGCTTAGAAATGACAGATTAGGCGAGCGCGAATTTGGTAAGGGTTCACTGCCGCACAGGCAGCTTAGAAAATGATAAGGCGTCCAATTATCAGCCACAACAAGTTCACTGCCGCACAGGCAGCTTAGAAAATAAATTCGACTAACGTTAGTGGACGATTGCGGTTCACTGCCGCACAGGCAGCTTAGAAATATCGCCTGTTGTGTTGCCGATCATGAAATTAGTTCACTGCCGCACAGGCAGCTTAGAAAGGGCGCAGGTTATGTGCATTTTCCAATATCAGGTTCACTGCCGCACAGGCAGCTTAGAAAAATGACACATCTTCAAAACAATACCCATCGCCGTTCACTGCCGCACAGGCAGCTTAGAAAACCCTAAAGCCCCAATCAATAACTATCTCCATGTTCACTGCCGCACAGGCAGCTTAGAAAGATGTGCTTTGCGATAGTATGTAAAAATCATTGTTCACTGCCGCACAGGCAGCTTAGAAATTACGCTTAAAAGCGACCTACGCCCCATAAATGTTCACTGCCGCACAGGCAGCTTAGAAAGGGCGCGGTGATCTGTACGTCTTTGCCGATCTGTTCACTGCCGCACAGGCAGCTTAGAAACATCGAAACGGCTAGCCCTTTACCCGCTAGCTGTTCACTGCCGCACAGGCAGCTTAGAAAATTGCTCTACGCCGTCAACCTCTATTCGTAAAGTTCACTGCCGCACAGGCAGCTTAGAAATATGCGTCCCATGGTAGTGTCTCCGGTATTTTGTTCACTGCCGCACAGGCAGCTTAGAAATCGTTTGCAATAAATCCGATACTCATTGACGTGTTCACTGCCGCACAGGCAGCTTAGAAAAATTAAGCCTGGTATTAACCACGGCTCTATCCGTTCACTGCCGCACAGGCAGCTTAGAAAAAAACAAGAAGCATGGTCAATCGCTAAACGACGTTCATTGCCGCACAGGCAGCTTAGAAATATCAAGGGTGCTTTATAACTACGATTATACTGTTTACTGCCGCACAGGCAGTTTAAAAATCAATCAGTAGTAAGATTGGTGTTTTTAAAACGGTGTCTTTATTCAGAGCTTCTTATAGCCCATTGAGTCATTAATCTACCCCAAAAAGTTATATGTGAGACTTGAATTCACACAATAAGTTTTTAAGCCTGATCACCTTATGAATCTCTTTTCCGGATAGTTTCTAGCTTGTAGCAAAAATGAACTAAAGGACAGCTTATGCCTTGAAGCCACGAGTCAATTGAAGATGCTTTAATGGCTTCAATTTCTATTAGCTGGCGAGTAAAATCGAGAAAAAGTTACAACTGAAAACTTGTGCAAACAAGCTGAATGACAGAATTCTTAATTTGATAATCAGAAGAAAAAGAACGGTTTACTTGATCAATACCTGAGCATTTATGCTTCTGATAGCGAGGATTAAAAACACAGAATACACTTTTAAACCAATTTCACGTGTAAAATGGCGTACAAATAATAATGCGCTGGAAGCAAGGTATATCCTCGGTTAGAGAGAAACTGAATTACTGATATGCCAGATATTGGGCACGGATCCGGCGCAGATTCGCCACATTTTTTTAAAACAATACGCGAATTTGTCGGAGCAGAAACAATGTTGGTTTAAAAAAGTTCTTAAAAAAGAAGGGTAGGGGGTGGTGGACGCTACTGGGCTTGAACCAGTGACCCTCGCCTTGTAAGGGCGATGCTCTCCCAACTGAGCTAAGCGTCCGATGTATCTGATATGTTTGAAGAAAAAGTGGTGGACGTTACTGTGGTTCGTCACGGTGTGATTGAACCAGTCTCGCCCTGCACAACCTCTTCGCTTTTACAGAGAAAAAGTGGTGGACGCTACTGGGCTTGAACCAGTGACCCTCGCCTTGTAAGGGCGATGCTCTCCCAACTGAGCTAAGCGTCCACATTGTTTTACAATCAACACTTTCGGATATGTGATATCCGGCAAGTGGAGGCGTATTATAGAGTCGAGAGGTTGAGTGTCAATATCAAATGCAACAAAAAACCGTTGAGTGTGTGATTTTTCTGCAATTGCTGTGGTTTTTACAATAAATCGTTTAAAAATTAGTAAAACCCGCAAATATTCATCGCTAGATAGCACTGCAGTCTTTTTGTTGCCTCATTAAACCGTTAAACTACAGGACTAATTTTAGAGATAGGAAATTTCATGTCAGTTGTTACTCGTTTTGCGCCTAGCCCAACCGGTTATCTGCACGTTGGGGGGGCACGTACCGCTCTTTATTCATGGCTTTATGCAAGAAGCCAGGGCGGTAAGTTTGTGCTGCGTATTGAAGACACTGATATAGAACGTTCAACTGAGCAAGCCAAGCAAGCCATATTAGACGGGATGCAATGGCTAGGTTTGCATCACGACGAAGGGCCTTTTTATCAAACTCAACGCTTCGATACTTATAATCAGTACATCGATCAATTGCTCGAAAAAGGCTTAGCTTATAAGTGTTACATGAGTAGTGATGAGTTAAACGCGATTCGTGAAGAGCAAGAAAAAAACGGTGAAAAGCCGCGGTATCCGGGCACATGGAGAGACCGAACTGACTATCCTGAAAATCAGCCTTATGCAATACGCTTTAAAAACCCCAAAGAGGGTGAAGTGGTATTTAAAGACCACGTAAGGGGCGAAATTCATATTTCAAACAGTGAACTTGATGATTTAGTCATTCGTCGTTCAGACGGCGCGCCAACCTATAATTTTTGTGTGGTGATTGATGATTGGGAAATGGGTATTACTCATGTGGTGAGAGGCGAAGACCACATCAACAATACGCCGCGCCAAATCAATATTTTACAAGCTCTAGGGGCGCCTGTGCCGGAGTACGCTCATGTGTCGATGATATTAGGTGATGATGGCAAAAAGCTGTCTAAGCGTCATGGCGCGGTAAGCGTTATGCAATATCGCGATGATGGATTTTTACCTCAGGCGGTTCTGAATTATTTAGTACGCTTGGGTTGGTCACATGGCGACCAAGAAATATTTAGCCTTAACGAGATGATTGAGCATTTCAGTCTTGATCATATTAGCAAATCGGCGAGTGCCTTTAATACTGAAAAACTCGTTTGGCTCAATCAGCACTATATGAAAACTGAGCCAGCGTCTGATGTTGCCAAGCACGCGCTTTGGCATTTTCAAGAGCAAGGCATCGACATCAACAATGGACCATCTTTAGAGCAAGTGATTGCAGTGCAGGCCGAAAGAGTTGATACCTTAAAAGAGCTCGCCGAAATTAGTCGATATTTTTATGAAGACTTTGCAGAGTTTGATGCAAATGCTGCGAAAAAACACTTGCGTCCGGTGGCAAAAGAAAATCTGATTGCAGTAAGAGATGCACTCGCTGCCATGAACGAGTGGAGCGCGCACAATATTCAGCAAACGATAAACGCTACCGCTGAAAAACTGGGCGTTGGTATGGGAAAAGTAGGGATGCCATTGCGTGTTGCTGTAACAGGCTCGGGTAACTCTCCGTCACTTGATGTGACCCTTGAGTTGCTTGATCAATCCACAGTCGAACAAAGAATAAACAAAGCCATTGAATTTATTGAAAAACGGGAAAATTCTTAAAAAAAACCGTTGACATAAAGGGGGTGGATGCCTAGAATGCGCCCCGCTGTCACGGAACTGTAGCATTAGTTACGACTCCAAAGACTGGGGCCATAGCTCAGCTGGGAGAGCGCTTGCATGGCATGCAAGAGGTCGGCGGTTCGATCCCGCCTGGCTCCACCAAATTTCGTGCAGTAATAGTTTTAGGTTTAGATAGGGTAAGGTTAGTTTGGTCACTTCGGTGGTTGTGTTGAGAGACTTTGAATAAGGTCGCTCAGTTCGCAGGCTCACTTCGGTGGTTGTGTTGAGAGGCTTTAAATAAGGTCGCTCAGTTCGCAGGCTCACTTCGCCTTACAAAAAATCTGCAAAGCAGTGCTTTGCAAAACCGATTTTTTGTCCCCTTCGTCTAGAGGCCTAGGACACCGCCCTTTCACGGCGGTAACAGGGGTTCGAATCCCCTAGGGGACGCCATTTTCTCAGTGGTAATTGAGGCCTTGATAAAGGTAAAATATACAGTTCTAGGATCAGATAAGGTGAAGTAGTTTGATCACTTCGGTGGTTGATTTGAGAGACTTAAATAGGGTCGCTCAGTTCGCAGGCTCACTTCGGTGGTTGATTTGAGAGACTTTGAATAAGGTCGCTCAGTTCGCAGGCTCACTTCGCCTTACAAAAAATCTGCAAAGCAGTGCTTTGCAAAACCGATTTTTTGTCCCCTTCGTCTAGAGGCCTAGGACACCGCCCTTTCACGGCGGTAACAGGGGTTCGAATCCCCTAGGGGACGCCATATAAATAAACCAGCCTTGTGCTGGTTTTTTTATGTTTGTAATCTACACCTAAATACTCAGCTTAACATTCAGGTTATGTGCATATCATGAAAATATTCTTAGCGCCTATGGAGGGTGTCGTTGATCATCTGATGCGAGATATGCTCACGGCTATTGGCGGCTTTGACTTTTGTGTGACCGAATTTGTCAGAGTTGTTGAGCAACTGCATCCTAAACGCACTTTTTATAAAATCTGCCCCGAACTTCATCATCAAGGTTTCACACCCTCTGGTGTGCCTGTGCGTGTGCAGCTACTTGGACAGCATCCTCAGTGGTTGGCCGAAAACGCGATAAGGGCAGTTGAGCTAGGTTCCCATGGTGTCGATTTGAATTTTGGGTGTCCTGCAAAAACCGTCAATAAGAGCAAAGGCGGGGCGGTACTCTTAAAAGAGCCACAGGCACTATACGATATTGTAAAAGCAGTGCGAGACGCAGTTCCCGCTGAACACATTGTCAGCGCAAAAATACGCTTGGGCTTTGACGATACCTCCTTAGCTTTAGAAAACGCCGATGCTATCACCCAAGCCGGTGCGAATTTATTAACCGTACATGCTCGAACAAAAGTAGATGGCTACAAACCTCCGGCATACTGGGATTGGATTGCTAAAATTAAAGAAGTCACGCCCATTGCATTAATTGCCAATGGTGAAATATGGCACGCAGACGACGCGTTTAGATGCCAGCAGCAAAGCAATACTGAAGATATCATGCTTGGTCGGGGTGCCTTATCATTGCCGAACTTAGCAGCGTGTATCAAAGATGGTCAGGCGCCCATGCCTTGGTTAGAGGTTAAGGCGCTGCTGATTAAGTATTCAGGTTATGAAATCTTTGGTGACAAAGGCCGCTATTATCCCAACAGAATAAAACAATGGTTAGGCTATTTGCAGCGTGAATATACCCAAGCCAGTGTCTTGTTTCAGCAAATTCGCACGCTGCGTTCCTCAGATGAAATAGTCGAGGTGCTCAAATCTTAGTCAGGTTGTGTCTTTGATTGACGGTCACGAGCTTACATAAAGTGCATTCTAGTTCATATAAATTTACAGTCTTTAATCAATCATCAGAAAATAACGAATAAATTAACAGAATAAACCTTAAACTTAGTTGCAAGAATGGCAATAGCGTCTTACCCTTTATAGGATTTAAATTATTCTCAAGGAAAGCCATGCGCCCCAACCATAATAAAAAAATGGGTGTTGCTCTTGCTTTGTCGGTCATTCTGCTCGCAGGATGCAGTGACGACAAAGAAGCGCAGACGACACCCGCATATTCGAAAAGTAATCCCTTCCCAAGCACCTATCAACGCATCGAGTCAGCGCCTGTCGTGATTTCAAATGTCACGATTTTGGACGGTATTGGAAACGTCATTGAAGAAGGCGCTATTTTGCTGGAAGACGGCAAAATTACCAGTTTAGGCGATGACGTCTCAGTGCCATCAAATGCTATCGAAATTGACGGCACAGGAAAGTGGGTAACGCCGGGTATTATTGATAATCACAGCCATTTGGGAGTGTATCCTTCTCCGGGCACGCGTTCGCATTCCGATGGCAATGAAGCGACCAGTCCGGTGACTGCCGAGGTATGGGCTGAACACAGTATTTGGCCGCAAGATCCTGGCTTTCAACGCGCCCTTGCTGGTGGCGTTACTTCCCTGCAAATATTGCCGGGCTCCGCCAATTTATTCGGTGGGCGCAGTGTGACGGTTAAAAACTTGCCGAATCGCAGCATGCAGGATATGAAATTTCCAGAAGCACCTTACGGCATTAAAATGGCATGCGGTGAAAACCCCAAACGCGTATACGGTAGCAAAGGCGGTCCAATGACGCGTATGGCTAACGTGGCTGGCTATCGCAAGGCGTGGATAGAGGCACAAGAGTATCAAAAGAAATGGGCTGATTTTGACGCGGCGACTGAAGCCGGCACAGCGGGCGAGCCACCTAAGCGTGATTTACGCCTAGAAACTCTAGCAGGCGTATTAGACGGTGAAATTCTAGTGCACATGCATTGCTATCGTGCCGATGAAATGGCGGTAATGCTCGACGTGATGAAAGAGTTTGATTACCAAATCGGCACTTTTCATCATGCTGTAGAAGCTTACAAAATATCTGATAAATTAGCAGACAATAATGTATGTAGCGCAATGTGGGCCGATTGGTGGGGCTTTAAAATGGAAGCCTATGACGGTATTCGAGAAAACATCCCAATGGTGCATGCCGCAGGCGCTTGTGCAATTGTTCACTCAGACGACGACATTGGTATTCAGCGTTTAAACCAAGAAGCTGCAAAAGCATGGTCGGACGGCAAACGCGCCGGCATTGATATTAGCCAAGCCGACGCCTGGCAGTGGCTTTCTGCAAACCCTGCAAAGTCATTGGGTATTTTTGAGCACACCGGCTCGTTAGAAGAGGGTAAAAACGCAGACGTCGTATTATGGTCTGGCGACCCGTTCTCAACCTATACACAAGCTGAGAAAGTCTTTATTGATGGCGCGATGGTTTATGATCGCAGCAATCCTGCTAGCTGGGCAGTGAGTGATTTTGAATTAGGACAAATAGCGCAAGGAGATGCAAAATGAAGATGATGAAACATACCCTAACCGCTGTAATTAGCGCCTCATTAGTCGTATTTAGCGTCGCATCCAATGCCGAGAAAATTGCGATAACCGGCGCACAAATCCACACCATGGCCGCCGCAGGAATTATTGAAAACGGCACGCTACTGCTCGACAACGGCAAGATTCAACAGGTGCTTGATTCAAACACCGTGCCTGCTGGCTATCGTGAAATCGATGCACAAGGCAAGGTGGTAACGCCAGGCTTTATTGGTGCGCTTACCTCACTTGGTTTGCAAGAAGTCAGTTTGTCTGCGGGAATTGTTGATGCAAGGGTAGACGCTCACCCGGTTTCTTCAGTCGGCGCCGCTTACGACGTTCAGTTTGCAATTAACCCAGACTCAAGCTTAGTACCGATTACTCGCGTAGAGGGCTTTACACACGCTGTGACGGGTATTAGCCGCACAGGCCAACTGTTTAATGGACAGGGTGCTGTTATTAGCTTAGACGGCGAGTTCAATGCATTGGTAAAAGCTCACGCTTATATGCATGTAGATGTTGGTGAGAATGGGGCTGATAATAATGGTGAAAGTCGCGCGGCGATGTGGGTTGCTTTAAATCAGAGCTTTGACGAAGCCGTTTACGCTGAAAATACTGACTTAAGCCCATCAGAAGCTTGGGAAGGCATGATCACTCGTGCTGACGCAAAAGCCTTGATACCCGTATTAAAAGGTGAATTGCCGCTACTTGTGACGGCTAATCGAGCCACGGATATTTTGCAAGCACTCGCTTTAAAACAGCGTTATTCTTCGCTGAATTTAGTGCTAGTTAATGCTGTTGAGGGCTGGCGCGTGGCGAATCAAATCGCTGCAGCAAATGTACCAGTGATCTTAAATCCCGAAAATAATTTGCCCGGTGGTTTTGATCAACTTGGTGCAACCTTAGAGAATGCGGCGCGTTTACATAAAGCGGGCGTATTAATAGCGATTGGCATGGATACACATAATATTCGCCTAGCGCCGCAGCATGCGGGTAATGCGGTAGCCAATGGCTTGCCTCACGCGGCTGGTATTGCTTCTTTGAGCTTAAACATTGCTAAAATCTTTGGATTGACGGATACCTTAGGTAGCTTAGAGCCAGGTAAAGAAGCGAGTTTGGTGATTTGGTCAGGCGACCCATTAGAGGTGACGCAAGCCGCCGAGCAAGTCTTTATTAAAGGTGAATCAATGCCCATGACTTCTCGTCAAATTCAATTGCGTGATCGTTACTTAAATCGTGATGAGAGCAAACCGGTTGGATACATTCGCTAGATATTCGTAATCGAGTAAAATATCTGTAACTAAAAAACCCAGCGCATCGCTGGGTTTTTTTATGGGCTGCGCAAACATGCTCTTAAAGGCGGCTGTCTAAATAGGATTATCCTTCGACAATCAAGGCCGCTAATTTAGGCGCCATAAACTCAACGATCATAGGTTGTGCCTCTGCTGTGGGATGTATTCCATCGTTTTGCATTAGCTCGGGCTTAAGCCCAATTTCTTGCAAAAAGAAAGGCACCAGTGGGACCCCATATTCTGACGCTAACTCATGATAATTGTTTACAAAAAGTTCTAAGTATCTGCGTCCATAATTTGTCGGTATGAATATTTCTTGCAGTATCACTTCGATATTATTTTTTTCAGCTAACTCAATCATCTGGGCCAAGTTTTGTTTGATTTTTTTCGGGTTATGTCCTTGCAAACCATTATTGCCCCCTAGTTCAATGTACAAATGTGTAGGCTGATGCAGTTCGAGTAGTCTTGGCAATCGAGCAAGCCCTCCGTCAGTGGTGTCGCCACTAATAGCTGCATTAATAATTTTTATAGGCTGCTGCTTTTCATCCCAGTATTCTTGGAGCAAATACACCCAGCCCTGGGCAGATCTTAAGCCATATGCTGCACTTAAACTGTCGCCTAATACCAGCAATTTGTATTCTGTTACATTCTTGTCATATGTATTTGCCTGAATTTCCTGATCTGAATGGGCAATTAAAGGGAATAAAAGAGCAATAAAAAATATGCACTTAATCAGCGGGTATGAACGCATCTGGCGTTTGCTGCTTCTGTAGGATGAAAAAACTAACACTATGACCACGGCCTCTACAATTATTGAAACAAAAAGCTTGATAAAGAAAGTGACTACGAGTGAAGGCGAATTACAGATCCTTCAGCCCATCACGTTTAGCGTGAAACAGGGTGAATCTGTTGCCATTATAGGGGCCTCTGGGTCAGGTAAGTCAACATTACTTGGCTTACTTGCAGGATTAGACGAAGTCAGTGGAGGTCACATCTATCTAGATGGCGAATCCTTGCATAACATGGGTGAAGAAGAGCGCGCTCGCACGCGAGGTGAAAAAGTCGGCTTTATCTTTCAGAGCTTTATGTTAGTGCAAAGCTTGACGGCACTTGAAAACATCATGCTGCCCGCCGAGATCACCGGTATGAAAAATCCAAAGCAGCGCGCGCTGGAGATTTTGAAGCAAGTAGGCTTGGACCACCGCGCCAACCATTTCCCTAATCAACTGTCAGGCGGCGAACAACAGCGCGTTGCGATTGCGCGAGCATTTATTACTAATCCTAAAATTTTATTTGCAGATGAGCCCACCGGTAACCTAGATTCCAATAACTCACATAAAGTCGAAGAGCTACTGTTCAAGCTCAATCAAGAATCGGATACAACCTTGATACTCGTCACCCATGACGATGAGTTGGCGAGCCGCTGCGAGCGTCAGCTGCGCATGAGTGCTGGTGAGCTGCGCGAAGAAACGAAGCATCTTAAAGTGATTGCTGGGGGCGAATAATATGGGCATGGCATTTCAGTTGGCATGGCGTCTTTTTAAACATGAGGCGCGCCGCGGCGAGCTTACCATTATCTTATTGGCGATTGTGCTGTCGGTGGCATCGGTTTTATCCTTATCATTATTTAGCGAGCGACTTCAGCAAGCCCTTACCGATCGCAGCGCCGAGTTCATTGCCGCTGATAGTCAACTGCGCTCAAGAAACGCAGTTGACACCGCTTGGATTGAAGAGGCGCAGGCGAGAGGTTTAAATACCGCATTTCAGTTATCTACCCGCTCGATGGTGTTTGCAGGTAACGAACTAGCATTGTCTGACTTGCGCGCGGTTGATACCGAATATCCTTTGAAAGGAGAGGTGAAAGTCACCGACACGGCGTTTGGTGAAGGCGAAATAGCCGGTAAGTCAGTCGCGCCAGGGGAAGTATGGATAGACTCACGCCTGTATCAACTTCTCGGTGTTGAAAAGGGGGCCATGATTGAAATTGGCGATGCTACTCTCCAAGTAACCGAAATTTTAAGCTCCATCCCCGATGCCGGCTTCAGCGTGTTTAATACTGACCCGATGCTATTGATGTCTGCGCAGGATGTGGCGGCAACGAATATTGCTGGTCCTGGAAGTCGCGTTAGCTATAAATACTATTTTACCGGTGAGTCGGCGGTGTTAGATGATTACTATGATTGGCTGCGTCCTCAACTAAATCGCGAAATTCATCGCTGGACCAGCATCGAAGATGATGAGTCGCCAATTGGCCGCTCCATTGCAAGAGCCGAAGAGTATTTCTTACTGGCCAGTTTATTGGCAATTGTCTTAGCCGCCGTATCGATTGCAGTCGCCGCTCAGCGATACAGCCAGCGTCATTTTGACCCCGTGGCAATTATGAAAACACTCGGTGCGAGTAAAGCAATGGTGCGCCAGATATACCTCATGCAGATTTGTTTTATTACCGCACTAGGAATAAGTATAGGGGTGCTAGTCGGGTACATGTTGCAGCAAGGGGTGGTTACGCTATTAGCAGACAAAGTAGAAGTCTCTTTGGCGACTTGGTATTGGCGACCTCTGGGCATTGCAGTATTTACGGGTGTAACCTGCGCCTTGCTGTTTTCATTATATCCCTTACTCCAGTTGTTCTCTGTGCCTCCGCTGCGAGTATTACGTAAAGATCTACAGGCAACCTTATCTTCCAAAGCCTTGCAGTTTGTGTTCTCTGGTAGTGCGGTGTTCTTGCTGATGTGGACATACAGCCAAAATCTTTTAATAAGCAGTATTTTATTTGGCTCAGGCGTCTTGCTGGTAATGAGTCTTCTGGGTATGACTTATCTGCTGATTCTCGCCGGGCGGAAATTGGGCAGCGGTAGTATGGGTGCTTGGACCTTAGCGTGGGCGCGTATTCGCCGTCGTGCGATGGGCAATTCTGTGCAGCTGATTAGTTTTGCAATTACCATTATGTTGCTGTTAGTCGTGTTGGTTATGCGCAACGATATGGTAAAGCAATGGCGAGACCAACTGCCTGAAGGCACTCCAAATTACTTTGTCGCAAACGTAACAGAGACCCAAAAAGAAGCGCTTAAAGAGCACTTCACAAAAAATGACGTGCAGTATGAGCAGTTTTATCCGGTAGCGCGCGGGCGATTTGTTTCTATCAACGATGAAAACATCCGCACCGAGGTGACCAAAGAAGATGAAGAGGTCGCAAACGAAGGGCGTCAAGGTTTGGGCCGCGAAGCTAATTTAAGCTGGGGCACAGAGCTGCAAACCGGTAACGTGGTCGTAGAAGGTCAGTGGCATGACAATTGGCAAGAGGGTGAGCCTGTGCCATTGTCTATCGAGACAGAAGTGGCGGGTCGACTAAATATTGAGCTTGGTGATGCCCTGACCTTCAATGTCGGCAGTGAAGTGATTCAAGCGACGGTTACCAGTATGCGGGAAGTCGATTGGCAGACCCTACAGCCTAATTTCTTTTTTGTGTTACACCCCAAAGCAATGGAGAACTTTAGCGCCACCTATATTACGAGTTTTCACCTAGATGAGGCTCGAAAACCAGAAATATCAAGGATTATGGCGCCTTTTGCCAGCGTAACCTTGTTCGATGTTGATGCGAGAATCAATCAACTGCGTGAAATTATCGACCAGGTCTCTATGGCGGTTGAGTTTATTTTGATACTCGTGCTGATAGCAGGTGCGCTAGTGCTAATCGCACAAGTTCAGGCGAGTATGGATGAGCGACTGCAAGAACTAGCAATTTTACGAACCCTTGGTCTAAAGGGCATCAGCATACGCTTTAGTGTGATAAATGAATTTGTGATCATCGGCACCGTGGCGGGGTTGATGGCCGCATTGGCTAACGAATTCAGTTTGTATATGTTGCAAACGAAAGTATTCCAAATGCCGCCATCACTGCACGCAGAGTACTGGGCGATTGCGCCGGTTGTAGGTGCTCTTGTGGTCGGTTTATTGGGTGCAATTGGCTGCTGGCGATTGTTATCACTTAACACCGGGCATTTATTGCGTAAAATGGTTTAGGAAATCAAATGAATGCCGAATCGATGAATAATTTATAAAAAACTGGATAACGTCTAAGAAAATATGTAAAAGGAATGCTAAACATTATTGACAGGCGTGTAGCGTCTCTCTAATGTAGATACTTTAATAATAAAAAAAGGATGACATATGACCATTCAAATTACTTTCGAGCTCTCTGACGAAGACTTAGAACATTTTCGAGCATTGATGAAAGTAGCCATACAGAACGCTAGCAAATATTCACCTGCAGAAGTGTTACAAAAAGCCCGTGCAGTCTGTTCAGAGATGGAAAGCGCAAATTTACCTGGATTTGTTAAACACCGGTTAGATTCGCTAGAAACCCTAATCTCAGCGCTCGAAGATGATGAGTGGCAAATGCCAGAAGACGAAAAAGCTGAAATATTGACCTCTTTGGCCTATTTTAGTGAGCCTCATGACTTGGTGCCTGACAATATACCCGGTTTGGGCTATGTTGATGACGCCATTATGATTGAGTTAGTTATTCAAGATATGTCGCAAGATTTGGGTGCGTATACAGAGTTTTGTCAATTTAGAAAAACCGAAGAAAACCGCCGTGGCAATGAAGCCGACGTCAACCGTGAAAGCTGGCTTGAAGGCAAGCGCACTGAGATTCGTTCGAACATGCGTCGCAAAAGAAGATTGTTCTCGAGATAGTTGACAGTAGATTCAGTTAGAACGGCCGAGGGCAGACATGGTGTCTACCTTGGCCGTTTTTGTATCTGAAATTTAAGTGGTACTTAGCGCAAATCTAACGCACTTAAAGCATCAACTAATACTGGATATGAAAAATGAAATCCAGCCGCCTCCAAACGCGTGGGCAATACTTTTTGGCCATAAATTACCAGCGCAGATGATTCGCCCATCAGAAGCTTGATCGCAAAAGTAGGGGTGGTGAATATGCAGGGCCGATCGAGTCGTTTGCAAAGTTTGTGAGCGAAGAAAGCATTTGTAGCCGGTTTAGGTGAGGTGATATTAAACGGCCCAGTGCAGTCTTTATTTTCTATTAAGAACTGTATTGCGCGAACCATATCATCAATATGGATCCACGACATAAATTGCGTACCCTCACCAATTGGGCCGCCAAGTCCAAGTCGAAAAGGCAGTAACATTTTGCTTAATGCGCCACCATCGTCTGCCAGCACAACACCGGTTCTCAATAAACACACGCGGGTTTCGGCTTGTAACGCGAGCTCTTCCCACTTTACACATACTTGGCGGCTAAATTCGTCATGATAATCGCTGAAATCTTCGGTAATAGGGGTGTCGTCTTGGCGACCGTAAAACCCAATTGCCGAGCCACTTATAAACACTTCAGGAGGAGATAAAGCAGCGTTTACCAATTCGACTAAGCGCTCAGTAATCTGCCAACGGGAATCGCAAATTCGCTGTTTTTGCGCATCGCTCCAACGCTTGTCGGCAATCGGTTCTCCGGCTAAATTGACAATCACATCAAAATCATTGACATGGCTAATGTCTTCTAGACTAAGTGCGCTGGCCGAATCCAATAAAAGTCGCTTTGCTCGCTTTGGATCTCGGCTTACCACAGTAATATCGTATTGCTCTTTGAGCTTGGCGATAAGATAACGACCAATAAGGCCTGTTCCACCGGTTAGCAGCATGCGCTTCATTAACTTTAGTCCTTAGTACAAGAAATGGCGAGGGAAACGGAGTCAGAAAAGCGCAGGGCGTGCGGTTTATCGACTTCGACTTCAGCAGAAATGACCCAAGGATGATCTGCTGCAATATTCAAAATATCGGCGGTTAGTTTTTCTAATAGTGAAAAACGATTGTCTTCAACCAGCCGAATAATGGCTTTAGTGATGATTTTATAGTTTAGGGCATCTTCCATTTGATCAGAATTGGTAGCTTGTTTCGCATCATATTGTATGGTGACATTAATCACCACAT
Source organism: Glaciecola sp. SC05 (assembly GCF_041380235.1). Taxonomy (NCBI): domain Bacteria; kingdom Pseudomonadati; phylum Pseudomonadota; class Gammaproteobacteria; order Alteromonadales; family Alteromonadaceae; genus Glaciecola; species Glaciecola sp. SC05. The sequence goes on along the minus strand of NZ_JBGIYY010000003.1, from coordinate 262,954 downwards.
CTTGTTGATTCTTTATTTCATCATCGTTGATACCAATATAGGTTCTTAGACGAAGATTTTTAATGCGAATGGTGGCAAGATTTAAATTCATTGAGATACTACTTCCTTATTAGTTTGTTGTTGCTCATACTTAAGTCAGTTAAACCGCTTATATTTGGATTTACACTATGGAGATAAATAAGTCACCCACGTCAAAAGCAATGCTGGTAATGGCCGCTGTTGTGATAGTGCTTGCCGGTATAAAAGCCGCCAGTGTTATTGTGATCCCGCTATTGCTTTCGGCGTTTATCGCGATAGCGGTGAGCCCTCTTATCAATTGGTCAGCGCGCTATCAGGTGCCGCGTTGGCTGTCCATTAGTTTAGTTATACTCTTTATGGTGGTAATTGGTTTCATGTTAGCCGGGCTAATTACGCAATCGCTCGCAGACTTTAGGGAGAATATGCCGGTTTACAGAGAGCAGCTTGCGGGGGAGTTTGCTTGGGTAATTGATAAGCTCGGTGTTCTTAATATTCATCTCAATCAAGCACTTATTCGTGAGCATCTTGATCCAGGTATGGCGATGTCGGTAGCCACCAACTTTATTACTGGAATGGGAACCGTTCTATCAAACGTTTTTTTAATATTGCTCACCGTATTATTTATGCTGTTTGAGGCAGACAGTATGCCGCGCAGAGCCCATGTGGCGCTTGCTGATCCGGATATGAAATTGCCCCACATCGATAGGTTTTTAACGTCGGTAAATCAGTATTTAGTGATCAAGATGTTAGTTAGCTTAGGGACCGGTATTTTTATCGGCGTTTGGCTCTATGTGTTGGGTGTGGATCATTTTATGCTGTGGGCGGTACTTGCTTTTATGCTGAATTTTATTCCCAACATCGGATCGATAATCGCTGCTATCCCGGCGATATTCATGGCCTTTGTAGAATTTGGTTTTGCTAAGGCAGGTTTAGCAGGATTGGGGTTTTTATTGGTCAACACCGTTATGGGGAACTTCATTGAGCCACGATTCCTAGGAAAGGGACTGGGCCTATCTACCTTAGTCGTGTTTTTATCTTTAGTCTTTTGGGGGTGGTTACTTGGTAGCGTAGGCATGTTACTCTCAGTGCCTTTAACAATGGTAGTTAAGATCGCGATGGAATCAAGAGAAGAGACACGCTGGCTAGCCTTATTGCTATCTGCCGATGTCGATACTGTGCCCCCAAATTCAGAACTCACAACAACGGGACCTGAAGACCTGCGTGATAGCTAAGTTAACTGCCATAAACCTAATGATCAAAAGTAGGCTAGGAGAAGCTACTGCAACAGCGCGAGCCGTATTTGCGGTCGCGATGCTCGGCTTTTTGTCGGTATGTCCTATTTTAATCACGAGAATCATTCAGCAAAGCTGGTTGATGGCACTGTTAAACCTAGTGTTAATTGGCGTCTTTTTAGTTATCGCATTTAACGTATTGCGAAACCGTTATCTTGCTACTTCAAGACACGTAATGGGAATAATGCTGATATTAGGCATTACCAGCACAACAATTATTGGCGACACCGCCTCGGCCTATTGGCTATATCCGGGTTTTGTAGCAACCTTCTTTTTATTTAAACCTAAGATTGCTGTTCTGCTTTCTTTTTCAGTTTGTATTACGGTTTACCCATTTTTGAGCGAACTTTTGGCGTCTACTGATTTGCTCACTTTGTACGCGACCTTAATGCCGACCATTGTCTTCATTTACTATTCATCGCGCGCTTTGCGCAAGCAGCATGAACAGTTAATGTCTATGGCGAGTCAAGACTACCTAACACAAACCGGTAATCGCCGGGCTTTTAATGCTAAGGCTGAAATCTGCATTCGCCAACGAAACAAGCAAGACTTTCATAGTGTGTTGATCTTGTTTGATATGGACCATTTTAAACGCTTAAATGATACACACGGTCATGTTGTCGGAGATGCGGTATTGAAAGACGTTACGAATATCGTCACTCATTGCCTGAGAAGCACTGACAGGCTATTTCGCTTGGGGGGTGAAGAGTTCGCTATCATTGTGCAAAACGCAATGTTAAAAGACGCTGTGGCGATTTCAGAAAAAATCAGAGAAACGTTAGTCAGCAAAAGAAACATTGATTTGCCCCCTTATACGGTTTCATTTGGAGTAGCAGCCTTAAACAAAAACGAAACGGTAAATAGTTGGATGGAGCGCACAGATTTAGCGCTCTATCAATCAAAGCAAAATGGACGTGACCAAGTAAGCATTGCAAAGTAAGCTTGCAGCGCTGCAATATTAAGGGAGCACCTTTTTATAGGGTTTGACTGTCACGCGCTCATAAACATCGGCGTGTAAATAAGGGTCGTCGTTTGCCCAAGACGTGGCATCTTCAAGAGATGAGAACTCAGCTATCACTAACGACCCTGTAAAACCAGCAGGGCCAGGATCTTCCGAATCAACAGCAGGATTAGGACCAGCAACAAACAAGCGCCCTTCCGATTTTAACGCTTCTAAGCGGGCAAGATGTTCAGGTCTTGCTGCAAGTCTGCGAGGCAATGAATCAGGTTTATCTTCGCTATAAATCATATAGTACATAAGTTTCTCCGCAGACTATTTGTTAGTTGCCGCTTTCATTGTTTTCACAAAATCGCTTAAGCCAAGCAGCATCGCATCGATGTCACTAAGATGCTTTTCAATAATGTTAACCGTTGCAGAGCCTGATATGGCGCCAGCCGCGCCCCCAGCTATGGCTGAGCTAACTTGTGCAGGCGTTGAGATACCAAAGCCCAATAGCGGGGGGGCAACTTCATACTGTTTGAGTTTGGCAATTAATGCTTCGGTAGGAATTTCGACAGCTGTTTCTGCACCGGTGACGCCCGCGCGGCCCAGCAAGTAGGTGTAGCCGCTGGACTTCTCTCCAATTGCAGCAAGCGTCTCTTCGCTAGCATTAGGAGGAGCAATCAGTATTTGTTGAACATTGTGCTTTTGGGCAATTTCAATAAAGCGCGTGGCTTCTCTTAAAGGCACATCGGCAATCAGTATTGAGTCTACCCCAGCAGCATTTGCTTGCGCGTAAAATGCATCTAAACCCTTTGCTAATACTAAGTTGCTGTAGAGCAACAATCCAATTGGGATGTCTTCGTACTTATCACGGATTTGGCGGATAATATCAAAGCAGTGGTCGGGGCGAACGCCGCTTTTGAGCGCGCGTATACTGGCTTTTTGAATCGTTGGGCCATCGGCAATCGGATCAGAGTAAGGAATGCCTAACTCTAAGGCATCCGCACCAGCTTCGACTAGGGCTTCTATAATCTTAAATGAGGTACCCGCATCTGGATCGCCAAGCATTACGAAGGGCACAAAAGCGCCTTCATTTTTTGCATCAAGGGCGCTGAACATTTTTTGATAGCGCTTGCTGCCGCTAAACTGAGTATTAGCCATTACAGGTCGTCTCCTAAAATTTTGGTTACATGGGCGAGGTCTTTGTCGCCTCTGCCTGATAAATTCACCACGATAATGGTGCCGTCTTCAGCCTCTTCTGCCATGTTTAAGGCGTGAGCGAGGGCATGTGAAGACTCCAGCGCGGGGATAATTCCTTCTTTTCTGGCTAAGAGTTTAAAGGCGTTGAGTGCTTCGGTGTCGGTTACCGCATAATACTCAGCTCGGCCAATATCGGCTAGATAAGCATGCTGTGGGCCAACCGCAGGGTAGTCAAGTCCGGCGCTCACCGAATAAGACTCTTCAATTTGGCCCACGTCGTCTTGCATTATAAAGGTGAATGCACCATGCAGGATGCCCTTAGTGCCGGTACAAATGGTTGCGCCGTGCTCCTTCGTGTGGACACCTTTACCCGCTGGCTCAACGCCCACTAAACGCACGCTTGGCTCATCAATAAAATCTGCAAACATGCCAATGGCGTTAGAGCCACCGCCAACGCAGGCAACCACAGCATCTGGTAAACGGCCTTCTTTTTCTAAAATTTGTGCCCGCGTTTCTTCACCAATCATACGATGGTATTCACGCACAATAGTGGGGAAAGGGTGCGGGCCGGCGGCGGTGCCAAGCAGATAATGTGAGGTTTCGTAGCTGCCAGACCAGTCACGCATGGCTTCATTTACGGCGTCTTTTAAGGTGCCAGATCCAGAATCAACGGAGATAACTTCTGCGCCCATTAAGCGCATTCTAAATACATTGGGGGCTTGGCGCTCAATGTCTTTTGCACCCATATAAATACGAGCTTTTAAACCTAGCAGTGCACAAGCTAGGGCAGTCGCCACGCCGTGCTGACCGGCGCCGGTCTCGGCGATAACTTCGGTTTTACCCATGCGCTTGGTAAGCAATGCTTGGCCTAGCACTTGGTTGGTTTTATGTGCACCGCCGTGCAGCAAATCTTCACGCTTTAAATAGAGTTTTACCTTTGGGTTGGCCACTAAGTTGCGCGTAAGGGTCATCGCAGTGGCGCGGCCAGCGTAGTCCTTGAGTAAAGACATAAACTCTTCTTGAAAGCTCGGGTCGTCTTTGGCATCTAAAAATGCTTGTTCAAGTTGGTCGAGCGCAGGAATAAGCAGTTCAGGTACGTACATCCCACCAAATTCACCGAATTTTGATTCTAATTTATTCATTGTGTTATTCCTTCTAAATGCGCAGCGATGTAAACATCGCTTGGATTTTCGCTAAATCTTTTATTCCGGGAGCCGTTTCAACACCGCTATTGACGTCGATACACTGCGCGCGGGTCTTGATGGCGGACGCTGCATTGTTTTCGTCGATCCCGCCTGCTAGCACTGCGACTATCTCGCCAAATATGCCTTGCTTGTCATTTTGATGAAAACTTCCATCAAAGCTCTCATCAGAGCTTTTATTGCAAATCTCATTTAGAATTTGCCAATCGAACTGCTCGCCCGTTCCGCCTGACTGTTGGCCTACTTTGCAGTCAAATAGCCATCGATCTATGTGCGCTGAAGCGTCTGCGAATGCAAGCATTTGATGATGTATGCTTGCAGCGGTATCGTCTTTTGTGACTGCCTGCACTTTCCAAATTTGGCAATACTCAGGCAGCGAACTTCTCAAAGCGCTTATATAATCCAAATGTTCGTTACCGTGCAGCTGCACCGCATGCAGGGTTAAGCGATTGGCAAATTCTACCACTTGTGTCAGCGGCGCATCTACAAACACCCCAACATAATTAAAAGGGGCTTGTTCTATAATGCTTACTGCCTGCTCCAATGATACGAAGCGAGGGGAATTTGGTGCAAAAATAAGTCCCATGTAGCTCGCTTGAGTCTTAGCAATGGCAATCGCCGCTGATATTTCGGTGATCCCGCATATTTTGACTTCGCCGTATACTAAGCGATGAATGGCAGCATCTAAGTTGTCTTGTGCCATTAACGAAGACCCTACTAAATACCCATCAACTAAGTGATTTAAACGCTGCAGGTCCTGATGGGTATAGATTCCTGATTCAGAAATGATCACGCCATTAAAGTCAGTGGCGCGAATAATGGGTACAAGTCGCTCAGTGGTGGCTAAATTGGTTGATAGGTCGCGCAGGTCGCGGTTGTTGATCCCAATAATTTTTGCACCTAATGCGAGCGCTCTGTGCGTTTCTGCTTCGTTGCTAACTTCGGTAAGGACCTCCATACCCAGTGAAAAGGTAATTTCAGCAAGAGATTGGTATTCAGCATCAGTTAACACAGAAAGCATTAGCAGTACCGCATCTGCATTGTAGTAGCGGGCTAAATAAATTTGATAGGGCACTACAAAAAAGTCTTTATTTAACACCGGTTGAGTGACGCGCCCGGTCACATATGAAAGATACTCAAAGCGACCTTGAAAGTATTTTTCATCGGTCAACACAGAAAAACATGCCGCTTCTTTTTCATACGCGGTGACGATTTCATCTAAATCAAAGTTTTCGCGAATTAAGCCTTTTGAGGGAGAGGCTTTTTTGCATTCAAATATGAAACCCGCTTTGCTTTTGTTTAGCGCCTCAATAAACGACTTGCGACTGGGTTCAAGCGCTGATTGAAATTGCGCTAATGGAAAGTCAATTTCTCGCTGTGCAATTTCAATGCGTTTGTCAGCAACAATGGTCCCTAATACGTCGGCCACACTATACTCCTTGCTTGCTAATATTAGCGGCTAATTGAATGGTTTGCATGGGCCTACCGGTCGCCATGCTTGCTATTGCTTGGTCAAAACACTCGCTGAGCTTGCGGTTTGGCTCGTTCACCCAAAGTAAGGTTGCAGCATTAATGCCAATCGCCTCTTGGTGAGCAACTGCGCCGTTGCCACTTAAGACCTGAGCAATGGCATCGACATTAAACGCTGGCTCACCACCGGCGATGGCGCTAATGGGCGCTAGCGTTGCTCCAAAGTCACTGGCTTCAAAACTGACAGAACGAATTTGTCCGTTGCGTATATGGCGCCCATCAGTTGGGCCATGCAGCGCGACTTCATCTAATCCAGAGCCGTGCACAACCAGTGCATTATCATGACCTAGGGTTAGCAGTACTTGCGCATACACATCAAGCAGCTCGGGCTTGTATACGCCATAAACGCCGTGAGTGGGTTGTGCAGGGTTAGCCAGTGGGCCAAGAATATTAAACAGCGTGCGTGTTTTCAAGGTAGTGCGAACGGGCATCGCATGAGCAACGCCCGCATGATAATTAGGTGCGGCTAAAAAGCATAGGTTGGCTTGGTCTAGGCATTTACGCGCGGTATCAGGTGTCATCATTAAGTCCATACCAAAGCCTGCAAATAAATCAGATGAGCCTGATTTGCTCGATACGCTGCGATTACCATGTTTGGCCACTTTAATTCCGCAAGATGCTGCAACAATAGCAGCAGCACTCGACACATTAATAGTGTTGTGACCATCGCCACCCGTGCCAACAATATCACTGAAAGCATAGTCAGGGCGGGCAAAGGGTTTGGCGTTTTCAATCATCGCTGAGGCAGCTCCAGCAATTTCATCGCTATGTTCGCCTTTGATTTTAAGGGCAACTAGCAGGGCCGAGAGCACGATATTGTCTATTTCACCGCGCATCACGCTAGAAAAGATCCCATGACTTTGCGTAAAATCTAAATCTTCACCTCGGTAAAGTTGTTCAAGAATTGCCAATGTGCTTGCTGTTGTTGTGTCAGTCATCAGACATCCTTACCTTGCTTTGATGGCTAAATACGCCATCGCCTGCTGAAGCAATAAGCTGCCGTCACAGGTGAGTATTGATTCAGGGTGAAATTGGAAGCCAAGCATCTTATCAGCCTCGTGGATTATCGCCATAGGCAAGTGGTCTATGCCCGCAATCACTTGCAAACAATCTGGTACGCGCCGTGCAACCAAAGAATGATATCGAGCGATAGAGAGCGGTTGAGGTAGCGCTTTAAATACATTAGGGTAAGCGTGGGTCATTAATGAGGCTTTGCCATGCATAACATCTTCGGCTCTGCCCACTTCTCCGCCGTAGGCTTCTACTATAGCTTGGTGACCTAGGCAAATGCCTAATACGGGATATTTACCTTTCACCGCCTCAATCACCTGCGGCATATTGCCAGCATCAGAGGGTGCGCCGGGACCCGGAGATAGCATCAGTAAGGTCGGGCTATGTGCTTGATAATCGGCTAACTGTTGGCAGATTTTTTCTACCGCTACGGTATTTCTAAATACTTTGAGCTCCACGCCCATAACCCTAAGTTCGTCGACTAAGTTGTAGGTGAAACTGTCGTGGTTATCAATAAGCACAACTTTTAATGTACGAATATCAAACATGCTCAGCCTCCCCATCAATATCTTGCGCTAAATCAGCGGTCATAATTGCTTGGATAACCGCTTGGGCTTTTGCGCGTGTTTCATCAGCTTCAGATTGCGGAACCGAATCTTTTACCACGCCCGCGCCCGCTTGAATGTAGGCGATATGATTGGCCACAAATGCGCTTCTGATCACAATGCAGGTATCAAAGTCGCCATTGCCGTTTAAATAACCCACCGCGCCGCCATAACTGCCTCGTGTGCACTTTTCGGTATGGCGAATCAGGCTGGCTGCGCTGATTTTAGGCGCGCCAATTAAGGTACCCATATTCATACAGGCCTGATAGGCATGCAGGGCATCTAAATCGTCGCGCAACTGACCGACCACTCTAGACACTAGATGCATCACATGAGAATAGCGGTCGACTTTTAAAAGGTCTTTGACATGTCGAGTGCCTGGCTTTGAAACCTTTGCCACATCGTTTCTGGCTAAGTCGACCAGCATGATGTGCTCTGATTTTTCTTTTTCGTCTTGCTGCAAATTAAGCTCAAGGCGACTGTCGAGATCCAAATCTAAACTGCCGTCAGGACGTCTGCCACGAGGGCGGGTGCCAGCAATAGGATAAATTTCCACTTGATTGGATCTAGTTTCATATTTGAGAGCCGATTCAGGCGATGCGCCAAAGATTACAAAGTCATCGTCTTGCAAATAAAACATATAGGGCGAGGGGTTAGTTTGCTTTAAGCGTTTATAAGCAAGTAAAGAATCAGCACAGGGTAAGGAAAAAGTGCGTGAAGGCACAACTTGGAATATATCGCCGTCGAGGATATGTTCTTGCAAATTAATCACATCTTGGCAGTATTCTACGTCTGACTTATCGACACTCAGGGTTTTATCACTGCGCACCGCGCTATCTCGGTTGTTTGTTGAAAACTTAACTTCATCAAGCTGCACAATTGCGTGCTTCACTACTTCAAGGCGTTGCTGCACATTAAAGTAATTTTGCGCCACATCAGAGGCACTAAATACACTGCCGAGTATCTCGGTTTTTTGCTGCTGGTGGTCGATTAAAACCAAGGTTTCCGCCAAATAGAATACGTAGTCTGGACAAGTATTAAGGCCCTTTGGTACGCGCGGCAATACCTCAAGGCTTGCCAGTAAGTCGTATGCAAACACCCCGCCTAAAAATACTGCATGAGGATGACTCCGCAGTGTTTTGATTTCACGTTGGATGGTGCGAAGCACATCGAATACCGAGGCTTGTTTTAGGCGCGTATCTTCGTCTAGTTGGTTGTCTGCGGATGCAAACTGTAGGGTGATTTGATTTGGTGCACTGCTAATAACGAACGCGCTCAGCTTTTGCTGCAAAAAAGTAATCAATGAATGACCATTATTTGAAACGGCACTAACCAAGACCTTTTGTTCTTGGCACTCTATGCGCAAGGCCGCATCGACTAAGATCAGGCTCTTTAAGTTATCTTTGCTGTCAATTTCAGCCGATTCTAGCAAGATGCTGTGAGGTTTTGCTAAAGCCTTGTATGCGCGCAGAGGATCAGCGACATAAGGTGTATCGATTAGAATAGTTTCGACACTGCCCGGGGCCGTGCCTAATTCTACCAAACTCATATTCATTCCTATTGATTATTGCTAATTGCCATTGTTCGAGTGAGATGCAGTTACAAACAAAACCCATAAAAAAAGCCCGCATAACGGGCCTTTATCACGTGCACAAACATGCCGCCAGCCCTAGGGTTGGTTGCTCCACCACCAAACTAATGATAATACTTGTGTCTGCATTGCACGATTCCGAATATATGACGTTTAAACGCCCGCGTGTCTAGGTAATATTTGAGACCGACGTCGGGCTAACAGGCGTATAGGAGATAACAAACGGCAAAACTTGTCAAGTAGAAATCTAGACAAGGGGTGAATTTGTTGCGAATTTGATAGCCTCGATGCAAGCTATAAGTAAATAATGCTCCCGAATTACGCGTGAGTCGCAACATCTATTATCGATGATCCGAGTCGCTTAAGAACACTCAGCGCGCTAATTAATGCTAAACAAGAAATTGCGAATTCATCAGAATGGCCCTTAGACCTGTCCCAGGGAGCACGTGCACTGTTACTCTCTTTGTCGATTCCATTGTCGTGGGCAATGGGATCGCTTATTGAATCAGTCATTGGAAAACTTGTCGCTTAAGCAAGCTCCACTAAATAACTCAGTTTTTAAAGCGGTAGTGTACTAAGCAAGCAGCACTGCCCCACATCAATAGCACCAGCAAAAGATTTGCGGCTACAGAGCCTGATTTTTCTAAGACTGCGCGTTGCGGAGCAATGGGGTCATAAAATGCGCTAACGGTTTTACCTATCGGATACTTTTGCAAATAGTGCGCTACATCATAGTTCCACTGACCAAAATCTATCTGCTCACTAATGTATGTTTGTCCGTTAACGGTATAAGCAAAGGCAATGTGAGGAGAATCGGGGCCACCCCGAAATCCTCTATTTATCTGTGATTCGATGACTGTCGCAGGCACACTATTCCAACTGTTCGATGACATCATGAGCTTTAGATCGGCTGCACTAAACCATCCCATCACTGCAAAAGCGAGAATCATGATTAGACTGTTTTTCTTGAGGCGCTCCGACCAACTATCATCCGCTTGCTTGCTGTTTGAAAAAAGCATATCTGGTTGGGTTCACTTATGGGTTTACTGAGATGGTGAATTAATGCTTTATCGACCTTAATTAGTCTTCTATTAAGTCAAACCGCGTTTTTTTCAGTATTTCGCGGTATCATTAGTATAGATTCGAAATAGGCTGCTTAAATTGAAAATAGATCTGCACTCGCACACCACACAATCAGATGGTGCACTTACCCCACAAGAACTCGTTATGCGTGCACAGCAAATGCAGGTTGATGTGCTTGCTATTACTGATCACGATACAATTGCCGGGATCGCGCAGGCAAAAGAATACGCCAAGCAATACGCACCAAAATTAAGCGTGTTGAGCGGTGTCGAAATATCAACTCGGTGGCATGGTTTTGAAATTCATGTCTTGGGTCTAAATGTAGATGAGCAAGATGCTACATTCCTTGCTCGACTCGGTGAGCAACAACAAAAACGCGAAGACCGCAGCCTTACTATCATAGACAAGCTTCAAAAAGCGGGTATTGATATTGAGTTGTCAGAAGTTAAAGCACGCGCAAAGGGCGTAGTTTCTCGAGGGCACTTTGCACAGGTTCTAGTTAGCAAAAACATATGCTCACATCCGCAGCAGGCCTTCACGCAGTTTTTAGGGAAAGACAAAAAAGCTTACGCCACACCTAAATGGATTGATCTGGCCACTGCAGTGCAGTGGATCAAGGAGGCAAAAGGCCAAGCAGTGTTAGCCCATCCTTATCATTACGATATGACGACAAAGTGGCTGCGTCGTCTGCTCACTGACTTTAAAGCCGCGGGGGGCGAGGCAATGGAAGTGCAGCACTCTAATTTAGCCAAGCCTAAGCACGATATGATGGTCTCATTAGCTTTAGAGTACGGATTGCTGGCCAGCGCGGGCAGTGACTTCCACGCGCCAAGCCGGTGGACAGAATTAGGCAAACGCCTGCAGTTACCGGATACAATCTCGCCAATATGGCACGATTGGCAACACCTAAATGAAAACATTAGAGAAAGTTAAAAAAGAGCCCTTTCACCTGCGTTGAAACGTAACATCCGGCGCAATACTTTGGTATACTGCGCCCCTCGACGCAATGTTGTCATCTTTAAAGGTTTTTGAACAATGAGCCAGTTTTTTTATATTCATCCGGATAACCCTCAAGCAAGACTTGTGCGGCAAACCTGTGAATTGATTAATCAGGGCGAAGTAGTTGTTTATCCCACTGATTCAGGCTATGCCATCGGCTGTCAGATGGAGAATAAAAAAGCTTTGGATCAAATCTGCCGTATTCGAGATATTGATAAAGAGCACAATTTTACGCTGATGTGTCGTGATATGTCTGAGCTTTCGGTTTACGCTCGCGTTGACAATGTCGCTTTTCGGCAAATAAAAAATAACACCCCAGGTCCTTACACGTTTATTTTAAAAGCGACTAAAGAAGTGCCTAAACGCCTACAAAACCCAAAGCGTAAAACCATCGGTATTCGGGTGCCGAATAATCCTATTGCTCTGGCAATTTTAGAAGAGTTAGGCTCGCCTTTGATGTCTACTACGCTCATTTTGCCAAACGAAAGCATGGCTGAGACCGATCCAGAGGAAATTCGCGATAAACTAGAAAAACGCGTTGGCCTAATTATCCACGGAGGGTACTTAGGTGAACAGCCTACGACCGTGATTGATATGTCTGAGGGTGAAACAACGATACTTCGCTATGGCAGTGGTGACCCCACACCTTTCGAGTGAGTCGGCTTATTCATGCCTGATAATCCGGCTCTACCGAACTCGCTCACGCAACAGCAGCCACTCGCACTGGCTTTCGTAAATGGCGAAGCGATCATTGAAAAGCCAGAAGACCTATATATTCCGCCAGAAGCGCTCGAGGTCATTTTAGAAACGTTTGAAGGTCCGCTAGATTTATTGCTATACCTTATTCGCAAGCAAAAATTTGATATTGTTGAGTTGCCGGTTCTGCAAGTTACCCAACAATACATGGCTTATGTCGAGACGATTACCGACGTAAAGTTAGAATTAGCCGGTGAGTATTTGGTCATGGCGGCGATGTTAGCTGAAATAAAATCTCGACTTTTGCTTCCTCAGCTTGTTAACCAAGATGACGAAGAAGCCGATCCACGCGCTGAGCTTATTCGCAGATTAAAAGAATATGAGCGTATCAAACATGCGGCTCATGCCCTAGATTTGGCGCCGCGTCTGCAGCGTGATTTACATGTGGCGCATTCTGACGTGAGTGAAAATGTGCAACCGATAAAACATTTACCGCAAGTTCAGCTACAAGAACTTGCGCTGGCTTTCAGCGCGGTGATGCAAAGAGCAAATGCTTTTGAGCATCATCATATTGCAAAAGAGACTTTGTCGACCCGAGAGCGGATGAGCTTGCTGATGATGCAGCTGAATAACATCGACTATGTCGGATTAGATACCGTTCTTAAGCCAGAAGAGGGGAAGCCGGGTTTGGTCGTCACATTTATTGCTATTTTAGAACTGGTTAAAGAAGGCTTGGTAATGCTTCAGCAGGCAACGCCCTATAGTAATCTATATGTGAAACTGGTTGATCAAGAATACCAAGATCATTATGAGCAGTTGCGATGAATAAAATTAATGACGTGCAGCTAAAACAATTGTTAGAGGCCGCAATTTTTGTGGCAGATACGCCGTTGTCTATAGAGAAAATGAGAGCCACCGTATTAAGTGAATTTGACGTGTCTATACGGCAACTAAACAAAGTCATTAAAGAGCTTGAATTAGATTATGCGCCAAGGGGTATACAGCTAGTAAAAGTGGCATCAGGCTATCGCTTTCAATCAAACTCCGGCCTAGGGCAAATCTTGAGTCGCTTATGGCAAGAGACAGTGCCTAAATATTCTCGCGCCATGCTTGAAACGCTTTCTCTGATTGCTTATAAACAGCCCATTACACGCGGTGAGATTGAAGAAGTCCGTGGAGTTGCCGTAAGCAGTCAGATTATAAAGTCTCTAATGGAACGTGACTGGATAAAAGTAGTAGGGCACAAAGAAGTCCCTGGCCGTCCAGCCTTGTTTGCGACTACGCCGACTTTTTTAGATTATTTTGCTTTGTCTTCGCTATCAGAATTGCCTTCGGCTGATATGTTTGACGAATCTTTTCAAGCTGCACAAGCAGCGGCGCTTAGCCCGTCAGTAGCGACTGATGACGAAAGCAACAACACTGGAACATTACACTGATATGAGTGAAAAACTGCAAAAAGTCTTAGCCAATAATGGTATTGGCTCAAGACGTGAGATGGAAAAATGGATTGAACAGGGGCGTATCTCGGTCAACGGTAAAGTCGCGACCTTAGGAGACCGTGTAGAATTGACCGATCAACTTCGCGTAGACGGCAACAATATTTCCAGAAGCAAAGAAAAGTCACCTTGCCGTGTATTGATGTACAACAAACCCGAAGGAGAGCTTTGCTCTCGTAACGACCCTGAAGGGCGTGCCACCGTATTCGACCGCCTGCCACAAATTACCGGCGAACGTTGGATTGCGGTAGGCCGCTTAGATATTAATACAAGCGGGCTTTTGTTGTTTACCAACGACGGGGAATTAGCAAATCGCTTGATGCATCCTTCTCATGAAGTTGAGCGTGAATATGCGGTGCGAATATTTGGGGATGTCACCCCAACGATTTTGAGAAACCTTTCTAAGGGCGTTAAGCTCGACGACGGAATTGCAAAATTCAATCATATTCATGTCAGACCTACCGACGATGAATCGGTGAACCAGTGGTTTAACGTTACCCTATCGGAAGGTCGAAATAGAGAAGTGCGTCGTTTGTGGGAATCGCAAGGCGTGCAGGTGAGTCGACTGATCCGCACCCGTTACGGTAACTTAGAAATGTTCAAGCGCTTGCCGCAGGGAGCATGGATTGAGTTAGATTTGGAAAACATGAATGCGTTACGCAAAATGGTGCAACTGCCCGCAGAGACTGAAACAAAAGTCCATACGCTAGACAAGCTTGATCACACTAAACTCAGCAGAATGCGCCGTTCAGTGCGCAAGCATAAAACCAATAAAGTCGCGCAACATCGTCAGCGCGTTAAACCTAAAAGATAAGAATAGATTACTATGCGTATTGCCTTAGGCATCGAATATCAAGGCGGTGCATACAGAGGTTGGCAAAAACAAGCAGACGTGCCAAGTGTGCAGAAGCATGTAGAAGCGGCTCTGGAAAATATTCTGCGTCACGAAGTGCATATTACTTGTGCCGGCAGGACCGATGCAGGGGTCAACGCAACTGGGCAAGTTGTGCATTTTGACACTGACCTTGAGCGACCAATAAAAGCCTATGATCGCGGTTTGAATACAAAGATGCCTCACGACATTGCCATCACTTGGGCAAAACAGATGCCCGATGACTTTCATGCACGTTTCAGTGCCATAGAGCGTCGCTACCGCTATATAATTTATAACTCGCCACTGCGCCCGGGGATTTTGAATACGGGCATCACGCATGTTTATCAGCCTTTAGATGCTGATTTAATGCATCAAGCGGCCCAGTGTTTAGTGGGTAAAAATGACTTTACTACTTTCAGAGCCTCACTTTGCCAAGCCAAATCTCCAGTCAGAACCGTAAAAAGTGTTTCGGTGCATCGTCAGGGACGTTACCTTATTGTGGATATTCTCGCTAACGCGTTTTTGCATCATATGGTTAGAAATATTGTGGGGTCTTTGCTGGTCATAGGGCAAGGAGAACAACCCGTCGAGTGGATGGCGCAACTGCTGGCACAAAAAGACCGTAAATTGGCGGCAACAACCGCTAAGCCTAATGGCTTATATTTGGTTAAAGTGGTGTACGCTGAACCTTTCGAATTGCCAGACATACCCATCGGGCCTTTGTTTTTAGATAACTAAATACTGATCAGACGAGTCTACTAATCGGTGTTTTTAGTTTTGCCTATACCGTGAATATGGTTTAATACAACAAAGCGGCGAAAACTAGCCGCAATTATACAAAAATAATAGGAATATATAGATGAGCTGGATCGAGAAGATACTGCCAAAAACGCAAAATTCTATTAAAAGCAACGTACCAGAAGGGATCTGGACAAAATGCAGCGCCTGTCAGGCCGTGCTTTACAAAACAGAGCTTGAGAAACTGCTTGAAGTCTGCCCGAAATGTGATCACCACATGCGCATCAGCGCCCGAGCGCGTATTAATTCGTTGTTAGATAAACTAAATCGCAAAGAATTGGGCGCCGAATTTGAGCCTCAAGATATTTTAAAATTTAAAGATTCTAAAAAATATAAAGACCGCATTACCGCTGCGCAAAAAGCAACCAAAGAAAAAGACGCGCTGGTGGTAATGAAAGGCACCATGAATGGTATGCCTGTGGTTATTGCGTCTTTTGAGTTTGCTTTTTTAGGCGGCTCTATGGCATCAGTGGTTGGCGCGCGTTTTGTCGCGGCGGTGAACGACTGTTTAGAGAATGATACCCCATTAATTTGTATTTCGACCAGTGGTGGCGCTCGCATGCAAGAGGCTTTACTGTCATTAATGCAGATGGCGAAAACCAGCGCTGCTTTGGCAAAGTTAAGCAAGCAAGGCCTACCTTATATTTCTGTGCTAACCGACCCGACTATGGGCGGAGTATCAGCAAGTTTAGCAATGTTAGGCGACATCAACATTGCTGAACCTAAAGCCTTAATTGGTTTTGCTGGTCCACGCGTTATTGAGCAAACCGTGCGTGAAAAGCTTCCCGAAGGTTTTCAGCGCAGTGAGTTTTTACTCGAAAAAGGCGCGATAGATATGATTGTCGACCGACGCGAAATGCGCGATACCTTGTATCGCATATTACGGAAACTGCACGGTAATCATGCTGAAAATACTGAGCAGCTTAAAATAGAGCAATAATCTACGCATTCAACTCCCATGAAAACACTCGCACAATGGCTTGCCAAAATTGAGGCAGGCCATCCTACCGACATCGACATGGGTCTAACCCGTGTAGCCGAAGTCGCTAAACGTTTAGACCTAAACTTCGGTCAAGCAGTGCTTATTACCGTTTCCGGCACCAATGGCAAAGGCACCACTTGTAGACTCATTGAGCAAGTATGCCTAGCAGCTGGTTTAAGTGTTGGCGTGTATAGTTCTCCGCACCTATTAGTATTCAACGAGCGCATTCGCATAAATGCTCAAAATGCTATCGATGCCGATATTTGTGAGGCTTTCGATTCGATTGAAGAGGCGAAAGCCGAGATCAGCATGACGTATTTTGAATATGCGACTTTGGCAGCAATGTGCTTGTTTCAGCGAGCGGCTGTGGATGTTGTGATTCTTGAGGTTGGATTAGGCGGTCGCTTAGACGCAACCAACATCATTGATGCTGACATTAACATAATCACCAGTATTTCATTAGATCATCAAGATTATTTAGGTAACACTTTAGGGCAAATTGCCCGCGAAAAAGCTGGTATTGTTAAAGCCAATAAACGCACTGTTGTTGGGTTTCAAGAATATTATAGTGAAGCTGAAAAATGGCTACATGATCAAAACAATAGCATTTTAAGAGCGGGCTTAGATTTTTCTTATCGAGCAGTCGAGCAAGGCTATCAAGGGGAGCTCAAGTGGGGCGGGGAAATTCGTCGGTATGACTGGCAAGCTTCGGCAATCCCAGCGCCGAACGTTATGACCGCTATCGCAAGTCTCAAATTTTTGGAGCAGGTTTTACCTAAGTCGCTAGTAATAAAGCTAAGTCATGTCTTAGAAAATAGCGAGGCGCTGGGGGCGATCATTGAAAATACTTCACTTGCGGGCAGGGCGCAGCTTATCAGTCGGTCTCCGTACATTTTATTGGACGTGGCACATAACCAAGCGTCAGGTGAGTATCTGCAAGAAAAGCTTGGCACTTTTGAGTACCGTGAATGTCATATCGTTGTGGGCATGTTAAAAGACAAAAATATTGAAGATACTTTGCAAACGCTTCGCGGTACGCCTGCGCATTGGTATTGCGCGAGTTTGCCCAGTGCGCGGGGTCAGAGCTTTGAACGCTTAATCAAATCAGTACCAAATGAAAGTGCCAAAAGCATCGCGGGCTTTGATGCAATTGACAGTGCATTATCAAGCGCTATTAAACAGGCAGCAAATACTGATATGATAGTTATATTCGGTTCGTTTGTGACAGTTTCTCAAGCGATGACATTTTTTAAAACACATCCATTGGATAATGGCAAAACGATATGAATTCTGCGTTACAAAATAGATTAGTGGGCACGATCATCGTGGTTGCCTTAGTTGTGATTTTGTTACCTGAAATTCTCGACGGTGAGAAGACTCAGAGCAATCAGGAGTTTGTCGATATTCCGCCGCCGCCGGCATCTATCGTGGTTGAAAGCGCTGAACAATTCCCTCAGCAAATACTCGATGATAACGCTTACCGTCCAGCAGAAGTGGTCGACGAAATCGCGATTGACGATGTGCTAGACGATGCCGCTAATTCTGAGCAAAGCCAAGCACAAACACAAACAAACGATACGACCGCCACAAACATATCGCGCTCAGAGCCTAAAGAAAGTCAAAACACAGTTACCGCTGAGCTTGATGAGCCCGAGGTTGAAATTGAAGTAAAGGATTCAGGTTGGGTCATTCAATTGGGAAGCTTTCGTAACGAAAAAAATGTAAATGAGCTTATTGCGACTCTTCGTCAGGCGGGTTATCGAGCATATAGTCAACCGGTGAAAACCAAAGTCGGCATGTTGAATAAAGTTTTTGTCGGGCCTGAATTAGAAAGGGTGCGCTTAGAGCAAGCATTGCCACATTTACAAGAGCTGACCCAATTAAAAGGTAAAATAACTGCATTTGAAGTTAGCGCTGAATAAGTTAATTTGCTAAACTCCGCGCCACTTCGATTTGCATCTCCACATCTGTATTGGAATGGTTGTCACGCATGAATTGGTTTGACTTTACTATCTTAGGCATCATCGTATTTTCTGCGGTCATTAGCGTTGTTCGAGGATTTGTTAAAGAGGCTCTATCGTTAATCGTATGGTTGTCTGCCTTTTTTGTCGCCAGTCAGTTTTATCTTCATCTTGCTAAATATCTTTCACAAATAGACGATACCATGATCCGCAATGGTGTAGCAGTCGCGATTTTATTTATCGGTACGCTGATTGCTGGCGCCCTGGTTAACTATGTTATTTCTCAGCTTGTTAAAGCCACCGGTTTATCAGGTACCGATCGTGTCTTAGGAGCGGTATTCGGTGCTCTGCGCGGCGTATTGGTAGTCAGCGCAGCATTATTCTTCTTAGATACATTTACGCCGGCTGGCGGTTCTGCCTGGTGGACACAATCACTATTAGTCCCTGAGTTTGCATTTATCATTGAATGGTTTTTTGAATATGTCAAAGAAAGCTCGAGCTTTCTCTCCGACGCGATATAAGGTGTTTTAAATATGTGTGGCATTGTTGGTATAGTTGGTAAAGATCACGTAAACCAATCCTTATATGATGCGCTTATCGTGTTGCAGCATCGCGGCCAAGACGCTGCGGGTATCATGACTATTGAAGACAACATGTTTAATTTGCGCAAAGGCAATGGTTTGGTACGTGATGTATTTCATACTCGTCACATGAAACGCCTCACCGGTAAAGTAGGCATTGGCCATTGCCGCTACCCAACTGCGGGAAGCTCAAGCTCTGCGGAAGCTCAGCCATTTTATGTAAACTCGCCATTTGGTATCGCGTTTGCGCACAATGGTAATTTGACCAATTCAGTTCAGCTCCAAGATGAAGTATTTAAGATTGCACGCAGACATATCAATACCACGTCTGATTCTGAACTGTTGTTGAATATCTTTGCGCATGCTTTGCATCAAACTGCTGGCCTCACGGTGCAGCCAAATGAAATATTTGCAGCGGTCGAGAAAGTCCACAAACAAATAAAAGGCGCTTATGCGGTAGTCGCTGCGGTT
This sequence comes from Glaciecola sp. SC05, assembly GCF_041380235.1. Taxonomy (NCBI): domain Bacteria; kingdom Pseudomonadati; phylum Pseudomonadota; class Gammaproteobacteria; order Alteromonadales; family Alteromonadaceae; genus Glaciecola; species Glaciecola sp. SC05. The sequence goes on along the minus strand of NZ_JBGIYY010000003.1, from coordinate 243,621 downwards.
ATTGGGCAAGGCATGGTGGCCTTTAGAGATCCAAATGGCATCCGTCCTTTAGTGTTAGGCAAGCGCGTCACGCAATTGGGTGACGAATACATGGTTGCATCAGAAAGTGTGGCGCTTGACGCCGTAGGCTTCACTCTGATTCGTGATGTAGCCCCTGGCGAAGCCATTTACGTTACCGAGCAAGGTGAGTTATTTACCAAACAGTGTGCTGAACTGCCTAAGCTCAATCCTTGTATTTTTGAGTTTGTTTATTTTGCTCGTCCAGATAGTTTCATTGACGGCATCTCAGTGTATGCATCGCGCGTAAATATGGGGCGTAAACTGGGTGAAAAAATCAAACGCGAGTGGGAAGAATTAGACATTGACGTGGTGATCCCCATTCCCGAAACATCAATGGATGTCGCGCTACAAATTGCCAATACTCTCGAATTACCTTACCGACAGGGCTTTGTTAAAAATCGCTACATTGGCCGCACCTTTATTATGCCAGGCCAAAACATGCGCAGAAAATCTGTACGGCGCAAACTAAACGCCATCAAATCTGAGTTTAAAGGTAAAAACGTGCTGTTGGTAGACGACAGTATTGTACGAGGCACCACCTCTGAGCAAATCATTGAGATGGCAAGAGAGTCGGGCGCAAACAAAGTATACTTTGCCTCGGCGGCTCCTGAAATTAGGTTTCCAAATGTGTACGGTATCGATATGCCCTCAGCCAATGAACTGATTGCCTACGGAAGAGAAATCGAACAAATTTGCGAATGCATCAAAGCCGACGGCCTTATTTTTCAGGATATTCAAGACCTGGTCGATGCTGTAGCTGAAGAAAACCCGCAAATCACGCGTTTTGAAACCTCAGTATTTGACGGTAACTACGTGACCGGTGATGTTGATCAGAATTACTTAGAGCAAATTGATAAAGCCCGCGGAGAGTTATCAAAAGGGCTGTTAATGTTCCAGGCTGAGCTCAGCAATTTAGAAATGTATAACATGGATAATTAAGTCAGTATTTATGTTTCGTTGAATCAAAAAACGCCATCAAATAGATGGCGTTTTTCGTTTAAGACACACAATGCTACATGTGCTGCGGACCTAATCCATAACTCCATAATATAACGGAGCCTGTCATTAGAATTACCATTAAGACTAGGCCACATGTAACCACCGAGCTAGAAAAGATAAAGCCTTTCTCTTGTGGAATATGCAGGATTATTGGTACGCCCGTATAAAGTAAATACACTGAATATGAAATACCAATTAGTACAATCGTCATGATAAACCACAGCTCAGGGTAGAAGGCGCTAAAACCTGCCATGAAAAGAGGGGTGGCAGTGTATGCAGCAATTTCTAGGCTTTGCGTATAGGTGGGCGTAGCATCAAAGGATTTTGCTAATTCATGAATTAGTACGGCAAGTGCAGTTACCCCAAATATTAGACCGAAATACATCGCTATGGCCATATGCAGGGCGCTTTGAGGAGTAAGTTTTATGGTTTCGGCGGTCACACCTGCGCCAATATTCCAGCCCAAATAAGCTGAAGCATAAAAGGCCATCGCTGAGGGAATAATTGCAATAATAAGTATGTGACTAAGCGCATAAAAATAGCTTTCATGCTTATAATCTATAATTTGCCATTCTTGTTTGGGAGAGGTATAAATTCCCCAGATGTGGTTGAGTATCACGTGACTGCTCCTGCAATATGTATCATGGTGTTTAAGGCTTTATTACGCGCCTTTTTCGTAAATATAAGCCATTAACAATCAGTTAACAAGTTGATAGCAAGGTTTAAACTGACAATTTTAAGAAATTCGCAATTTTAATATGATAATCCTCATTCCTCTTATGCATCAGCTATCCAGCCTAATCGACTTTCTCTGCGTAAGCTCAAATGTCTAAGCATTAAAAGGTAATTCACAAGGTTTAACTATCTCAATCAAAACAGCGCTTGTTGCCTATTATGGTTTAAGTAAACTCTCCTTTAGTCGATAAATTAGATAAGAACCGAATGCAGCAAGAATCAGGTTGCGAAATTCATTAATCAGCGGCATCACATTTAATCGAGATAAACCATGAGTGACACAAAAAGTCATGCAGCTCATCACATATCAAAGCGCAAGCCGCTAGGATTCAATGTTGTAATAAACGTGCTGATACTGCTAGCCCTGCTATCTACATTTAATTTAAAAGCCGAAGAAACCATCAGTGCATCCCTTGCCATCGAGAGTGACTTTTTATGGCGGGGCTTTGATTTGAATAATGGAAAACCGTCATTGCAAGCGGGCTTAGATTATGAGCAAGCCGAAGGATTTTCTGCTTCCTTGTGGGCTTATCAATATGACTTTGGCGATTCAGATGACGGTATTTTGATTGATATTTACGGTGCGTATACATTGCCTCTCTTTGAAGATGCCAGTTTAGAGTTAGGGCTATATCGATACGAATATTCCGGTGAGTCAGAGGCATCTACTGAGTATTTCGTGGGTCTATCGTACTTATTCCTTACCCTTCGTTATTTGGTTGATGACGATTTAGGGACCAAATATTTAGAGTTTGAATTTGACTACGACATATTCGATGAGTGGGAGCTTAATCTTCGGTACGGTATTAACGATGACGGGTTTGAGCGCTACTACGATTACCTTATTGGCTTTAACACTTACATAAATGATTATGTGAATATAAAAGCGGGCTATTCCAATCATGAATTTGATGAAGAAGGCGCCCAAGGCACGCTATTTTTGGGGATAACGGGATACCTTTAATATGCGATTAATTCGATTCCTAAGCGCGGTAAATATTAGATTAATAAAACATAATCTCGTTAGTCGCGTGTGTCTATGTATGGGGCTGCTTTTTTGCTTAACATTGAGTCGGGCATATTCTCAGGATTTGGTGATCTACAATTGGGAAGATTATATGCCGCAGTCTGTGCTTGATGATTTTGAAGCTGAGACAGGCCATGCCGTCAGGGTGATTTACTATGAATCTGAAGAAGATGCGAGAGAGTTAATAGTGGAAACTCGTGGCAAAGGTATGGATTTGGTTGTTTTGAGTCGCCAAGAGTTAAGCGCGATATCCAATCAGAGCGATATATTTTCGATTATTCCATATCAAAGCCTTGCAAACCTTCAATACATCGACCCAATCTGGAAATCAAAAGCGGCAAATATTTTTGATGTCGGTGTACCGTGGTTATGGGGAACAAACGGCGTTTTATACCGTAAGGACCTAGTGGAGTTAGACACTGTTACGTGGATGGATCTCATGGCACCACCACCGTCTCTTGAGGGAAAAGTGTTGATGATACCCGGAATGCGCGACGTCATGGCTTCAGCCATGTTGGCACTTGGAGAGTCAATCAACACTGCAGATGACGACGCTTTGCATAGAGCAGGCAAGCTGCTAGAAGCTCAGAAACACAAAGTGTTTGATTACAAATATATGGCCTCTGAGATAGTCTCAGGTCAAGTTCATATGGCCCTATCATATAGCAGCGATGCAGTTGAGTTTCTCTACATGGACGACAACATTGTCTATGTACTTCCTGAAAATAAAACCACAATCTGGCTAGACAACTTAGCGGTATTTGAGACAAGTGAAAACAAAGAGCTCGCTTTTCGCTTCATTGAATTTGTGAATGAGCCAGAGCGTGCGGCCTATATCGCCGATTATCTTGGAGCTTCTTTAGTCAATACCGCTGCTACTAAATTTTTGAGTGAAGAATACCTCACAGAGCCAAGCCTCAACGTGCCAAGAGAAATTCTCGAGTCAGCCGAAATGCACGAGCCATTTAGTCCAGAGCTAACCAGTAAATACAACGCCATCTTTTACAATGCCTTAAGGCCTGTCTTTTAAGATGAAATTAAGACGCAAGGTATTCCTCCCCCTTATACTAGCCCTTGCCATTCCGGTCTTGGTAGTGGGTTTGTACGTTTATTCTTTTTTAGTTGAGGATACTCGTGCTAAGTTTCTGCAAAATATCAATGAAACAAATGCCAATGTCGCGGTTTCAATTAATCAGATCTTAGGCGACGCTAACGATGATTTAACCCGATTTGCAACGACTCGATTATTCCAAAACTATTCAACACTAGACGATACTCGCTACTATACCCATCAGCCGCTCGTTTATACGCAGCTTCTGAATTATCAAAATATGTATCCTAACTACTTTCTTATGCAACTGATTTTAGAAAATGGGGTAGTTGACTCATCGGTAGACAATCGAGGATTTAGATTTCCGCAACTTTCGGTATCTGAATGGCCATTTTTTGAGCGTTTTATAAGCATTAATAATGGCGAGATACTTTATCAGGTAGAGCTAGAAGAGAGCACTCAAAGGTTTATCATTCGTCTAGCGACGGCCATGAAATATAATATTATCGAAGCTGAAACGGCAACCTCAACCCAGCGAACAAGCTACTTTAGTATGTCGATGTATGCAGACCCTATTGTAGCTCTGTTATCACAGCGTTTTAACTTACCTGATGTATCACTCTTTGTGTTGACCCCTGATAATCAAATTATTTCTCAAAAGAGCGCAACTTCGTTTAATCTTGATGCCCTATATGATATCAATATTGCAGGTGTTGTGGCGCCCACCACAGTGCTGATTGACCAGCGCGAATATTTGTTGATACCACATATTCTATCTGCCGATATGACTTTGTTTTCAATCTTGCCCGTTCGCATTTTTAACGATACCGCGTTAACGCTACTGGTAAAAATCTCATTGTTTTTACTTGCTTTTATTTGCCTTATTAGCGTCTTGGGTTTCATTATTTTGAATCGATTAATCTTAGCACCAATCACTTCTATGCAATCGATTGTCGCTGATATTAGCGATGGAAAAATGGATACTGTTATACCCGCAATTAATAGTAAGGATGAGCTTGGCTTTCTGGCTAAAGCCATTGTCGATATGCGTCAACGAATTACCAGCAACCAGAGATCTATAGAGCAACTGGCATTTTTTGATTCGCTGACTCACCTGCCAAATCGGCGGACATTTCAAAGTGCGCTTGATGCAGCAATACAAAATGCTAACCATGAAAAAGAGCATTTTGCAGTTGCCTTTATGGACTTAGATAACTTCAAGAGGGTCAATGATACGCTTGGTCACGAGGCGGGTGATGAGCTATTGCAGCATGCCGCTAAGCGCATCAGAAGAGCCCTAAATATTGAACAGTATACGATTGATAATGTTAATCCAGCGTCCAATCAAAGTGCTTTTCTTGCGCGCCTTGGTGGAGATGAATTTACAATATTAATGCCAATAGAGACGGGGAATGTGTCGATCCGCTCACGTTTAACTAGTGTCATAGGGAGCTTGTCAGAAGAGTTTATAATTAAGGGCAATACAGTCAGCATTGGCGCAAGTATAGGCGTAGCGACTTACCCTTCTTCGGCAGATAATGCTCGGGATTTATTAAAGCATGCAGACCTTGCCATGTACGAGGCGAAAAGGACGGGTAAAAACAACATTGTATTTTATTTGCCCGAAATGCAGAAAAGTCAGGCCAGTAAAAATACCATCGAGATGACGCTTAAAGAGGCCATCGAACAAAAAGCCTTTTCATTAAGCTACTACCCCAGGATAAAGTTGACTGACTATTCGGTAGTCGCAATGGAAATGGGCGTTAAATGGGAACACTCGAGTCTAGCTGAGCTGCCGCCACAAGTTTTGCATGGATACATGCAAGCGAATATGCAACTTAGGGAACATAGCCGTTGGTTGATTACCGAGGCCTTGGCCAATATTAAAAGGTGGTTGCTGCTTGGCTACGCAGACTGCAGCGTTGCGATAAATGTCAGTAGTGTGCAGCTTGAAGATGCTGAATTTGTGAATGATTTCAGAGATGCACTGTATAAAAATGACATTTCGAGTAAGCACCTGATCATTGAAATAACTGCCGTTTCAAGTGCTCAAAACACGGATGTTATTCAGGTAAACCTTGGTCAACTACACGCTTTAGGGATTTCGATTACATTAAATGACTTTGCGAAAGGTGTGGCCTCGTTTCAGCAAATACGCGACCTAGCAATCGCTCAAATTAAGCTAGAACAAACCTTTGTTGCCGACGCTGCCCAAGGTAATGCCGAGATGCTAAAAGCACTCATTACACTCTCTAAAAGTATTGGAGTAAGGTGTATTGTTAATAGCGTAGCATCCTCTACGCAGCATGATGCACTGCTGCTTAGCGGCTGTGAGTATGGTCAAGGACCTTATTACAGCCGGCCTCTGAATGACTTTTCAGTCGACGCTTTTATTAAGTCCATTGTTGATAAACATGACGCTTTGGAGCTGCAAAGCGTCTAAACCGATTATCTGCGCTCTACTGCTTTACTATCGTGCCGCCTTTCATCACAAAATCGACATTTTCTAATATTGAAATATCGTTTAGCGGGTTACCTTTGACCGCGATGACATCAGCAAACCGCCCAACCTCCAGGGTGCCAATATTTTGCTCTTGCTTCAAAAGCTTTGCTGAATGGATTGAAGCCGCTTGAAGTGCCTGCATAGGCGTCATACCAAATTCGACCATTCTTGAAAGCTGTTTTAAATTATCACCATGAGGGTACACGCCTGCGTCAGTGCCCATTACCATCTTCACACCAGCGGTTACGGCTTTGCGAAAATTTTCACGTTGCACGTGGCCAACTGTGCGCTCTTTATCTAAGCTCTCTTGAGATATGCCGGCAGCTTCGCCTTCACCTAATATATATTCGGTTACGTAAATATCCATCGATAAATAGGTGCCGTTTTTCTTTGCCAGAGCAATCCCTTCATCGTCGATAAAGCTAGCATGCTCAACAGAATCAACACCGGCACGAATAGCATCTAATATGCCCGCGGTTCCATGGGCATGGGCTGCCACGGTAACCCCTCTGCGATGGGCTTCTTTGACAACAGCTTCCATTTCCTCCAATGAGAACTCTTGCGCGCCTACTTTTGTGCCCTTAGATAGTACACCGCCGGTTGCTTTTATTTTTATCAAGTCTGCGCCGTATTTGACGTTTTCTCTAACTTGCTGAATCGCTGACCACGGACCATCGACCACGCCCAATGTGCTGGTTGGCATGTCATGAGGAAGGATGTTGTTATCACCATGCCCGCCGGTAATTTGCAGTGAGGGGCCTGACACAAACATACGAGGACCAATAATGTCACCACTGTTTATGGCATCGCGCATGGCAACATCGGTAAACGCACCCGCGCCTAAGTTTCTGACGCTAGTCACTCCAGCATGCAATGTTTGTTCTGCGTACTTTACGCCACGGAAAGCTTTGCGCACCTGAGATGTGGTTAGGCGGCGCACGCCATGCTCATTTGCATCAGAGGTTAAATGTGTATGCATATCAATAAGGCCGGGCAGCAGGGTGTGCCCGCTAAGGTCGATTAAGGTGTCTCCTTGCTCAACACTTCGATTGGATGTACTCATTACTTCAATGATGCGTTCGTTTTCTATCTCAATTCGGGCATTTTTTATCAATTTACCATTGGCTACATCGACATAAGCGTCGGCAACAATAACCGTTTTGGCCAAAGATAGTGAGCTATGAATAAGCAATAAACTGCATATAAGTAAAAGACGGTTCACGGTGATTCCTATAGGGTGGCTTTTTATTGGTCTTCGCTCGAAACTACACTATTTGCCTTGCTTGATGCAAGGATAGAAAGTTTTTCGCATAAAAAAAGCGCCTCATCAAGGGCGCTTTAAAAATCAATAAGTGCTTAAAAAGAGCAATGAAAAGATGTACTCATATTTACTCCAAATCTCCGAGCAACTCATCCACCGCCCGCTCAAGCTGTTGGTCGCGCCCATTATCGATAATGCCTGGCAAGTTTTTAATGATTACATCAGGGGAGGTTTGATTGTTTTCCATCCATTCACCCGCTTTGTTTTTCGCGCTCCATGGCACTACGCCCCAACCTACGCCCATGGGTAACATCTCCCAGCCAGCAAAGCTGCAGGTGCCGGGTACCGGCATACCCACCGACTTACCCACTTTTAAATCGGTATAGCCGCTGGCATAACAATGGCCGTCGCTATACATTGATTCGTTAAATAAAGAAATAACCGGTTTGGTATAACGAGACACGGGCTCGCCGCCTACAATTTTGCTTGCGTTAGCGTAGGTGATAAATCGTTCGCCTGTGAAGAACATCGCCAAGTCAGAGACCAAGTCCCCACCATTGTTAAAACGAGCGTCGATGACCATGGCTTTTTTATCAAAGAAACGGCCCATCATATCGTCGTAAATGCTGCGATAGGGGGCATCAGACATACTCGGCAGGTGCACATAGCCTAGCTGACCGTTACTGCGTGCCAGCACTTCGGCTTCATTATTCTTAATAAAGCGCGAGTACAACAGGCTTGCCTGTTCCGCTTCTGAAATGGCTTTAATCGTTATTTGAGAGCTGCTTTTCTCGTTTGCACTGACAACATCAAGCAATACAAATTTGCCGGCTTTGCGATTCAACAGTGCCGGCCAGTCCATTTCGTTGGTGACGGTTTGACCGTCAATTTTTGTGATGATATCGCCAGGCTGAACGCTAAACTGCGCTTTGTCTAGAGGACCGTCTGTGATCACTTCGGTGATTTTTATGCCGTCACCCTTAAAGTCATAGTCAAAGAAGATACCGAGCGAGGCTGTAGTGTCGGGTTGCTTGGCGCTGCTTCTATCGCGCGCGCCTGAATGGGACACATTTAGCTCGCCTAGCATTTCACTTAGCAAGTGGGTAAATTCTTGTGGGGTAGCCACATGGCTGACTTTAGGTTTGTATTCAGCGCGCATCAGCGGCCAATCAACACCGTGGAAGGTTGGTTCATAGAAAATTTTTGAGGTACGCAACCACACGTGGTCAAAAGATGCTTCGCGGACAGCATCGTGGTCCACCAGCATTTGCTCGCCAATCTTTATACCTTCTGAAGAGCCTTCTTCAAGATCAATCTTAGCGATGTTTCCGTCGCTCAATAAATATAGGTTTTCCATGTCTGGATCCCACATTAAACTGCCGTTTTCGGCCCCTAAACTAATGGTTTTTTTTGTTTCCTTGGTGCGCAGGTCAGTTTCCCATAGGTCATAATCGCCTTCAAACTGCGATAAATAATAGAGTTTATTAGCATCTTTATTCAACACGGCGTCTGATAAGTTCGAAGAATGAATGGTTAAGCGAGCGATTCGTCGGTCTAAGCCCTTCCACTGTATGGTGACATCGGCCACGGCTTCTTTTTTCTTGTCTTCTTTATCTTCGTTAGCGTCTTCTTCAGGCGCTTTTTGAATCTCTTCGATGGCTTCTAAAAGAGCAAAGTCATCTTCGCTTAAATTATACTTATCCCAGTCTTGCTGATTTAAAAACAGCGAATACACATCGTTTTGGCTTCGTCCACTTGTCGCGTAGCTCTTGAGACCTTCGCGATTGCTAAACCACAGTATTTGTTTGCCGCCATCTACCCACTTAGGTGAGGTGTCATAAAAGCCACTGGGTATCATCACCCGCATCTCGTCATTGCCACTGGCGCTGACTATTGCCACATCGGCATTGTGCAAAAATTTATTATACTGGAATAAAATCCACTTGCTGTCTGGGCTCCAGCTAAACTGCTGATCACCATCACGGGAGTTGATGCTCAGCTCTGGTGGGATCACCGTAACGCTTTTGTTGTCTTTCAGGTTCATCACCCGAATGCTTAAGCGGTCTTCAACGTAGGCAATATTGTTGCCGTCGGGCGAAATCTTGGGTTGGTAATTATCTTTTGCGTTATCGATTAAAACCGACTCATTAATCAGCGTTGCCGCATAAAAGAAAGGCTCTTGCTCACGGACTTTTTCGGCCTTAAAAATGCTCCACTTACTGTTGCGTTGCGATGCATAAACAAGGTAGTCTCCTTCAGGCGAAAAGCTCACAGAGTCTTCTCTAACAGCGGTTTGCGTGATTTGTTTCACAAAACTACCGTCTACTGAGCTCACAAACACATCTCCGCGAGAAATAAAGGCTATTTCTTTGCCATTAGGCGATATCGCCATATCGGATATTTCACCGTCCACAGCGAGTAATTCGGTAGCGTTGTCTACATCTTGAGTGCGGATGCTAATGGTTAACTTGCTAGGCTCGGCGCCCTCATTCATGGTGTAAAGCTCCCCATGATGTGTAAAGGCTAGGGTCTTATTTGCAGCAGATAAAAAGCGCACTGGATGCAGTTCAAAGTTTGTTAATTGCTCGACTTCACTGGGATTATCAAGACTTAGTTTGTGCACATTAAAGGTGCCGTTTTGTTCACTTAGATAATAAATATCGCGATAGTCATCACTAAACACAGGGTTGCGGTCTTCGCCGATAAAACTCGTAATTTGGCTGTGCTTGCCCGTGTTGGTGTCATAGCGCCAAATGTCACGAGTAGCGGCACTTTTATGGTGTTTGCGCCATTCGTTTTCGGTGCCTTTCATATCTTGATAAATCAACTGGCTACCGTCAGCATTCAGTTGTACATGCTCTACCGGCAGGGTCATCACTTGCTCAACTCTGCCGCCCTTGCTGGGCACTGAATATAACTCAGGAAAACGCGCGCCAGGGTGCTGGCGGTGCTTGGCGGTGTCCATTCGGTGTGCGCCAAATAAAATCGCACTATCGCTGGCATCAAATGTATAGGGAGTTTCGTCATTTGAGTGATAGGTGAGGCGACTTGCCGCTCCGCCTAAAGCGCTCATCATATACACATCAAAATTACCGTGTCGGTCGGAAGCAAAGGCGATGTTTTTGCTGTCGCTGCTCCATACCGCTTTGTAATCGTGAGCTTTATGAAAGGTCAAACGTTTTGCTTCACCACCGGTACTTGGTACCGAGTAAATATCGCCTTTGTAGGTAAAAGCGATGGTGCTTGCGTCGGGTGAAATACTCGGATAACTAAGCCATTGCGGCGTGATTTGGGCTATGCTGCTAAAACTTAATGCAAGAAGTGTACATGTACTCAAAAAGACTTTCATATCATCCCTATATACGGTTTGTGTGCACGAGCACAGTGGACGGTTTTCTAATGGTGTAACTTAAACAAACACCTTAGCTTAAAAGTATGCTGAATGGTAAATAGTAATTGTAAACATCGGTAACAAAACGGGGCAGGGCCAAGCATTGATAGTTGTTCAGGGTAAACGATGACTGATGGCATTTTCAGTATTAGCCCCAAACCTTAGACTGTAAATAAAACTCTTCAACCTTTTGACGTGCCCAAGGCGTTTTACGTAAAAATTTTAAGCTGGACTTGACACTTGGGTCGTGATTAAAACAGCGAATATTTATGCGCTGGCCGAGTTCATCAAAGCCGTACTTATCTACCAGCTCTTCAACAATTGTCTTTAAGGTAATGCCGTGCAGCGGATCGTTGCTACCGGGTGTGGATAGTTGATCAGTCATCGTTGTTGCCAGGCTCAGCCAGCTTTACCTCAGCTTTTTTGACGCGCAATTTTGCGCCATCTAACGAGGCATTGTTCAGTTTGTTTATGGCGATTTTTGCTTCGCCTACCTTTGGCATTTCAACAAAGGCGAAACCTTTTGATAGGCCGCTGGCCTTGTCTATCACAATGTTGCAAGACTGCACGCTACCGCATTCGCTGAATAAAGCCGATAAGGCTGCTTTTGTGGTGTCTCTCGATAGATTTCTAACTAATAATTTCATGAAATATGTGCCTTAGGTGAATTTTGTAATTGTAACGCACGAGCTTTTGAAGGGATAGCTTTTGAAGGGATATTTAAATTCACAGAGCTTAAAGATTAGGTGTTCATCTTCAATATTCTCGCTTAATTTCAGAAACGTAGGAAAGAAACTCACTTTCGGAAATTAACGAAATCCCTAGCTTTATTCTAGGGATTTCGCCTTTTATGAGAAAATTACTTAGACTCAGAATTTAAGGACGTAATTCCCATATTCCACAGTACAAAGCTATACATATCAGCCGTGGCTTCAATGGTCTTGCTTATCGGTGTGCCGGCACCATGACCAGCATCAGTCTCAATGCGAATAAGCACAGGGTTGTTACCTTGCTGGTACTCTTGGATGGTTGCAGCATATTTGAATGAATGAGCAGGCACTACGCGATCATCATGATCAGCAGTAGTCACTAATATAGCAGGATATTCTTGAGCACGGATGTTATGCAGCGGCGAATAGCCTTTTAAATATTCAAACATTTCTTTACTTTGTTCAGAGGTCCCAAAGTCATATGCCCAGCCTGCGCCTGAGGTAAAAGTGTGGTAGCGCAGCATGTCCATTACACCGACGGCTGGCAAGGCAACTTTCATTAAATCTGGCCGTTGATTGGCCACAACGCCAACCAGCAGACCGCCGTTTGATCCGCCTCGAATGGCTAGATATTCACTGCTGGTATAGTTCTTTTCAATTAAGAACTCGCCTGCTGCGATGAAGTCATCGAAGGCATTTTGGCGCTTCATTTGAACGGCAGCCTGATGCCATGCTTTACCATATTCGCCACCGCCACGTATGTTAGCTACCGCATACACGCCACCGAGCTCTAACCATGCTGCCACGGTCGAGCTGAAGCTCGGCACCAAGCTGATGTTGAAACCACCGTAAGCATACAGCAAGGTAGGGTTAGTGCCGTTTAGCTGAGTATCTTTATGATGCGTGATAATCATCGGTACGCGAATGCCATCTTTTGAGGTGTAAAAAACTTGCTCCGATACATACTGGCTGCCGTCAAAGTCGATGGCGGGTTTGTTAAACACGGAAGATTCGCCATTCTCAATGTTTAATTCGAAGATAGTCGTTGGTGTGGTGTAGTTAGCAAAGGTGTAGTAGGTTGTCGTTGCATCTTTTTTCGCAGCAAAGCTGCCTGCGTTGCCTAAACCAGGTAGTTCAATTGTGCGTACTTGTTCACCCTCTAAGGTATACTGATAAACCTTTGAAATAGCATCTTCCATGTACTCAGCAAAAATAAATCCGCCGGCGGTACTAGGCACCAACACATTTTCGGTTTCGGCAATGAGGTCTTGCCAGTTTTTGACGCTTGGAGCGCCAGCGTTCACCGTCACCACTCTGGTATTCGGCGCGTCATGGTTGGTGACCAGATAGAGTGTATCATCTTTGGAAGTGAGCAAATATACATCGGTAGCAGCATCATCTTTGACTACTATCCAGTCGCTATTGGCTTGACTTAAATCCTTTAAAAAAGCTCGGTTTCCTGAGGTAGTGACTCTTCCGCTTACCATCAAAAAGCGATTGTCTTCACTAACCTGTGCGCCAACGTAGCGATGCTTTTCAGCATCAGTATGCCCAAATACTTTTACATCGGCCGACTGCTCCGTGCCTACCTTATGATAGTACAATTTATGTTGGTCGGTTTTATCACTTAGCTCTGAGCCCGTTGGTTTATCATAGCTGGAATAATAAAAGCCCTCATTTTTATACCACGATAAGCCACTAAACTTTACGTCTTGCAATGGCTCGCCAATTTGCTCCATCGTTTCGGTGTTGATGATATACACCTCTCGCCAGTCACTGCCGCCAGTTGATGTTTGGTACGCCGCTAGGCTGCCGTCGTCAGAAAAGGCCAGCATGGCTAATGACACAGTGCCGTCATCACTGAATTTGTTGGGGTCGATAAATACCTCTGGCGCGCCGCCTTCTTTTTGGCGATATACAACGCTCTGATTTTGTAGGCCATCATTTTTATAAAAGTAGGTATAGTCGCCTTCTGTAAAGGGCGCAGATACGCGCTCGTAATTGATAATATTGCGAACGACATCTGCAATGTCTGCGCGATAAGGAATTTGACTTAAATAGCCTTGAGTGACTTCGTTTTGTGCCACTACCCACGCTTCTGTTTCAGCGCTGCGGTCGTCTTCTAACCAGCGATATGGGTCAGGTACCTGTTGGTCAAAATAGGTGTCAACCACATCGCCCTTAGCGGTAACTGGATATGATAGTGTTTGCATGTTTTGCTCTTGTTGCGGCAATGTCTGTTGCTCAGTTGCGGGCTGACAGCCCATAAGCGAACCCGCTATTAATAAACAGGCTGCTTGGTGTGTTAAGGCTTGCTTCATTTGCTCATTACCTTTTATTTAATTTGGCTGCTCGAGAAGGTCTCTGTTTGGATGAATCGTAACAATTTGATATGTATTACTGTATTTCGGTGAATGTAGTTTAACATCATTTGGCAATGTGCCAATCTAAGCAATCAAAAGGGGCAAAATATTGCTAAGCTAAATAAAAAAGATGATCGTTTAGCAGTAGGACTGACATGTATCTAAACTAAATGTAAGTGGATCGCGTAAGATAGTGTCTAATATATTTTCTCAATATGGGCATTGCATTTGCCCGCAACAGCAAGCGATTAAAAGACCTATGGACCTGATTTTTTTTGATTTAGACGGCACGCTGTTAAATAAGGCATCCGAAATAAGCCCCTTCACTCGAGATACGCTCTCATTGCTCAATAAAAACGGGATTGCCTATACGGTCGCGACTGGCCGCACCATGCTTTCGGCAAAAGGAATTTTGGATGGACACGATTTTGAACTCCCACACATTTACAATAATGGCGTCACAATCTGGCACCCAAAAGCGCAGCAGCTTAGTTTTGAGAACTTACTGGATAATAGCGAAATTGCGGCGATTTTAGATGTTGCCTTAGGCCAGGGGATCACACCGTTTGTAAATGCCATAGATAGCGAACATCACCATTTTATTTTTCATCCTCTTCCTCGTCATCAAGTAGAAAAGGATTTGGTTGAAAAATACTTCTCTCGCACAAAAGCTAAGATATTTGGCTTAGAGGCTTTGACTCAAAATAGTCAAGTTACAAATATTAGTATGATTGGAGACGCCAAAGTTATTACTAAAATGTGGCAGGAATTAAACGCCAATCCAAATCTTATTGCTTACTCGGGTCCTGCCTTAGAGGGTGAGAACTTTAGATGGATGGACGTGCATCATCGCTTGGCGAGTAAAGGTAGTGCTGTTATTAACCTAAAACAGCAGCTTGGGGCGAGCAACATTATCTGCTTTGGCGACAGTGACAACGATGTCAGTATGTTTGAATTGGCTGATGAAAGCTATGCGCCGGCTAATGCTAAACCGGCGATAAAGGCCCTAGCGAGTCAGGTAATTGGGGATCATCACGAAGATGGTATTGCGCGTTTTTTGAGAGAGCGGTTTTCGCTATAACGATCGACCGATAATCATCTCGGCTTAGTTGGTTTTAATCAAGCTAATCCCATTGCTTGGTCGTGCACTATTTTGCGTACCAGGGGTATAAAGCGGTCCAGGCTATCCACTTCAAAATCAGGAACAAAGCCTTCAGTATCCGATTAGCCAATAAGATAAGGTCGGCATATCGTTTTAACGATGTAAGCATGGATAGGCACCTCAATCATTTTGGCAATGTCGTTTCAAAATGGCAGGTTATCTTTTACCGTTTTTAATGGCTTGAGCTTTTTGATAAAAGTGATAGCTAAAGGCTAAAACTAAGCAAACTAACGCAGGTGCTAATAATGCTTGAAATACATAGTGGTAAAACAGTATGGCACCAATACCGCCGCCTAAAACGAAGCCGGTGATGATTAGTAAGAAAAGAATCGACTTACGTTTATCAAATTCTTCACCTCTAAGCATAGAGCCTAGCATAATACCTAAGTCAGTAAATATGCCCGTTACATGCGTTGTTCTTATGATTGCGCCGCTGTAGGTAGTTGCTAATGCATTTTGGAGCCCACAAGCCGCAGATGCAGCAAAGTGTCCATAATATGAGCCCTTTGTGAGCAAAACAAACGCAATGAAGATGAGCACTGCTTCGAGCATTAGAGCAGTGTCATAATGTCTTGTAAGTTTTACTGAACTCCCGTGTAGTAAAAACCCAGAAATCGACGCGCCCAAAAAGAATGCAGCTAAAATTCCTAGTAAATGCAATGAGTTGGCGAAGTCGTTCTGAAAAAGAGTTAAACCCAATAAGGTAGCGGTACCAGAAACATGCGAAACAGCCTGATGTTCGAAACCTAGCAGCCCAATTGCATTAATAGATCCAGCAATAAGAGCCAAAATAAACGCACCATATTCAATCCATCTAGGTAATGTCGACATCAAGTTTAGACACCCTCGTTAAGCTTCGCACCCAATTAGAATCGGCGCGTTTAATTTTGGTCATTGTCAGATGCACTATCAAAAAGGCCTTGCGCATCGCTCATGAACGCCTGTGTGGAAGATGAGGACGTGATTAAGGCACTTGGGTTCATGATTGACGCATCAATCGGTGGTAGTTCGACATAGTCGCGGTCGTTAAACAGTGTAGGCAATAATTGAATGCATACGATAAAGGCCACAAAAGAGGCCGTGATGAGTGCCCGCTTGCCATTGCTTTGGTGAAAAGCTACATACAGCATTAGCCAAAACCCAAGGCTGAGCATCAACCAAAATATCAGAGTCTCAAGCAAAGAAATCACAGTGGGGCTATTCAAATTAAAATTAATGAAGTGAGCAAAATAGCCAATGATACTTATAGCTAACATACCAATCAGCACGAGATTAAATTGGGTAATAAAATGCGCTTCTTTTTTATTCAAGATGGATAGCAAGCCAATAAACAGCGGTGCAATGCAAAGAGCGATTAGTCCAGATAAAACATTGCTGAGTAAAATGCTGTATTCAAGTTCGGTAAAAGTATTGAAATAGCCTTCTAGTAAGGCAAACCCGATAAATAAACTCATAAGTATTGCGAAGTATCGTTTTTTAGAAATACTTTCTAATGAAGTGTCCAAAGGATTGAGCTTTTTTGTGGGAGCGATAGCCTGACTGGCAACAAATACTCTAAAATGACTCTGCCCAATAGTGATAACATCTTCAGGCCCTACACTTGCCTGATTGATAGATTTACCATTTACTTTCATACCGTTAAGCGAGCCTTTATCGGCAATCCAAATACGCTTATCGTCGTCCACTGCTATCGATAAATGTTGGTCACACACATACGGGTCGTCAATTCTAATGTCGCTGTAAAAACCCCTGCCAATAACCGCAGATGAGCTTTGCACCAGCTGTTGGGCGAGTATGGTTTTTGAACGTGAGAGGGTTTGAACAACTATTGCCATGATACTGCATCTATAAAGCGAGGGACTAATTTTTCAAATGAGGCTTGCGTGATGCCGTTGATATTCAGTTGCGATATCAAACTCGCTCTGTCCTGATCGATGGTTGCCGACACGTATACGATATCGAATAGCCCTGCAAACTCTTTGTAACTTTTCACGCACAGAGCTGACTTAGATTGCACGTCATGTTTGTTTTTAATCGTATCTAGCTGACATTCATATTCTGAGAAATCTTGTTTATGAGCAAAATCCTGCTGATGCATGTTCATGCGCTGGTCTATTAGTTGATAAAAACGATTACGATCTAACTTATCACTGGAGAACCATTGAAACTGTGTGCCTACATGCCCGGTTTGAATTCTATTGCTCACATAAATAGTTTGGTCTAGTGAGCACGATTTTCTGACAGATAAAAACTGAGCGTCTTGGTTATCAACGTTTGAGTCACCCCAGCAGCTAATAAACTCACTCATCGCATCTGGTACATTTGCCATACCAAGCCTTGTGGATGGCCATTCGTTGGTGCTTAGCTGTTTGATTAACTCACTCTGATTTTCAGTGAGTTGCTCTGCAATAACTTTTTTATAATCTGATGTTTGAATAATACTATCGTGTTGCACTAGGGCTTTTAATTTACTCAAGGGCACAAGAAAACCCAATTGATTGCCAGCTGACGCAACATTAACCCCAATTACATGGCCGCTTTCGTTGATCACGGGTCCGCCACTCATCCCTGAATTGACGGAACCCGTAAAATGAATCTTCTGATAAAAACTGTGCTTTTTTAAGCCATTGTATGTGCCGGGTACAACAATCATGCCGAGGTCGTGAGGGTTGCCCAGAGAGTAAATAGTAGTGCCTTGTGTTGGCAGACTTTCGGCAATAGGTAAAAAGATTTCAGATGCGGTGGAAAGTTCTATTTGAATCAGCGCGAGGTCATTTACTACATCAAAGCTAACTAAAGAGGCAAGGCTTTTGTTACCCGAGATATCTTCAACTTCAATGTGATTTTTATCGGGTGAGAGAATATAGTCTGACACCACATGATAATTAGTCACTGCCAAGCCTGTGGCATTGATCAAAAAGCCAGAGCCAATAGTTGACTTTTGACTGGATTCTTTATCAATAATTTTGATTTGATAGAGCACTTCTTTGTAGTCGGTGTATAAATTTTCGGCAAGCTCTTGTGCCTGTGCCGCAGACATCAACAAAATGCATGTTAGAGCCGCGATGCATCGTTTCAATACTAATATCAAGTTTATGGCTTCCTTGGATATAGTGGTCATAAGTGCAAATGGCCACAATCCTATGCTATTTAATTTCTAAATTCCAATACTGTTTAAACAGATGGTTACGCTCATAAAAAAGGGCGCTATACAGCGCCCTTCAAAATCTAAATGTATGTTTGAGACATTATAAACGCTCAAAAACAACGGCAATACCCTGACCGCCACCAATACACATAGTGACTAAGGCATACTTGCCGCCTACGCGTTGCAGTTCATGAATGGCTTTAGTGGCAATAACCGCACCTGAGGCGCCAATTGGATGACCAAGTGCAATTGCACCGCCATTGGGGTTAGTTTTTGCTGGGTCCAGATCAAGGCCTTTAGATACCGTAAGCGCTTGTGCAGCGAAGGCCTCGTTAGACTCGACAATATCCATATCAGTGATGCGTAAGCCGGCTTTAGCAAGCGCAGCTTTAGAGGCTGGAATAGGGCCTTCACCCATTACGTCATTTGGCACGCCCGCGACCGCATATGACACAATTCTTGCGATAGGTTTAAGGTTATTGCTGTTCGCGTAGCTCTCGCTGGCCATGGTTAAGAAAGATGCGCCATCGTTTATGCCTGAAGCGTTGCCAGCTGTAACGCTTCCGTCTTTTTTAAAGGCTGGACGCATGCCGCTTAAACCCTCAGCGGTGGTGCCTGCTTTAACATGCTCATCTACAGAGAAGAACGTGCTGCCTTTACGAGTTTTTAGTTCGACGGGTATGATTTGGTCAGTGAAATAACCGGCATCAATGGCTGCTTGAGCACGCGCGTGAGACTGCGCGGCAAACACATCTTGTTGTTCGCGGCTAACATCCCATTTTGAGGCTAGGTTTTCAGCGGTAATGCCCATGTGACCCACACCAAATGGGTCGGTTAGGGTAGCGACCATCATATCAATCATTGCGCTGTCACCCATGCGCGCACCGGCGCGCAAAGCCGGCGATAAGTATCCACCTCGAGACATGTTTTCAACACCGCCGCCAATGGCCAGCTCGTGGTCGCCCAACATAATACCTTGCGCAGAGTTTACAACTGCCTGTAACCCTGAACTACACAAGCGATTAAGCGCCATTGCCGTGGAATTGAGCGACATGCCGGCCTGAATCGAAGCAACGCGCGCAACATAAGGAAAGCGTGATTCGGTGGGGATAGTGTTTCCCACTACAATTGACTCATATTTTTCAGCATCGACACCAGACCTTGCGATGCCTTGTGTCAATACCTGGCTTGCTAATTCAGCAGGCTCTATGTCTTTCAAACTGCCGCTAAAGGTACCAATCGCCGAACGAACGGCACTCAAAACTACAACGCTATTTACACTCATGTTTACTTTCCAAATTTATTTAACTGCGATTAATGAAGACTACTTAGGCTTGCTTACTAAGTTATATGCATTTGCACGTATTTGAAACCTTGTGAATACAGACATTAGTGGTAGATACCCTGATCTGTGTCTATTTGTTTGCAAACTGATGAAAAAACGAGCCGTATCGCTGCCGACTGTAAAATCATCTTGCCTCGAAAAAAAGCTGAGCGCTCAGGTTTTTTTGTTAATGGTCCACATTCGCCAACAGATACTATAAAATGCACGCGGTAAAACTAAGTCAATATTAGGTGAATAATTAAGTGAATGTCGTTAGTTTGCTCCAGCCCATTAAGAAGTTCTTGCATTGTGAAACTCCGCAAAGCTGGATTGATGAGGCGATAAAGCCAGAAAACCTTGCTGTATTATTAACAGATCATTTAATTTGTGAGTTAAAAGCGGCGCAAAGCGCGATGTTTATGATCCGTCGTTACGCTGTGGATGCCGATAGTGCAAAGGCCTTATTAGAGTGGCTATCACCTTACGAGAAATTTACATACCGGCGAGAGGGGGACTGGCGTTCTCTTAAAGATCACCAGCGCCTAAGTAAATCGATGATGGTGAAATCTGGTTCTGCCTATGGACAGGACTTGGTAGATAAGATGGTGTTGCTCATCAAAGAAGAGCTGCATCATTTTTATCAAGTGCTTGAAATCATGCAAAACTACGGCATTGAATATGAAAATATTTCGTCAAGCCGCTATGCAAAAGGCTTGCTTTCACATGTACGCACTCATGAGCCCGCTGCGCTGATTGACAAATTAATCTGCGGCGCCTTAATAGAGGCTCGCTCTTGTGAGCGTTTTGCCCTCTTAGCGCCCCATCTAGACGACACCTTGAGTACCTTTTATGTGTCTTTATTACGCTCTGAATCGCGTCATTTTGAAGATTATTTGTCCTTAGCAAAGAACATTGCCAAAGAGGATATCAGCGAGCGTATTGCATATTTTGCGCAAATTGAATCATCCTTAATTTTGACTGCCGATAGCGACTTCAAGTTTCACTCGGGCACACCAAGTACTGCAGAGAATCAGCATCGTGCAGTGGTTTAAGTAAGGTATTTTTTAAGGATGCATTGAGCGAGGCTCAGACGCTCAGTTGTTAGTGAGATACACGCAAAGCTTACTGCGTAATGGTATGACCATCACTTCTAAGTAATTGGTCTTCAACTTCAAATGTTGCGCTAAAATCGCCAGCGAGGACTTCTTTTCCTCTGCCTAACGGAAATCGAAACAACTGCGCGCGTTTGGAATTAAACGAGGCAGACGCTAACACGCGATTGTTCGGTGAATATACGGTTACCGTCACGTCACTAGTGGGTGCTTTACTGAATTGAGGGCGCACCAATAACTCTTGAATACATACCAGTTCATCAAATTGCGGTTTTTCGCACTTTCTGCCAGAAATATAAACGGTCTTTAAATATATTGGGTTTTCGATATCTGCTTTTAGTTGTGATACCTGAGCTTCGAGTTCTTCAATGGTTCTTAACAAGTCGGGAGAAGGTGCTGTTTCGATAGGCGATTGCACTGACCTTGCTTCTAATTCAATTACCATATCTTTTTGTTGTTGAAGCTGTACCTGCGTGTTAGCAAGTTCTTGGCGGGCTAATCTTACTTTTGCAATTTGCGCATCACAGTTAGCAGGGCTGACCACACTATTGGTGATAATTTCTAACTGGGCCGCTTGCTCTCTAGCCAAACTTTCGGCAGACGCTCGGTTGGTTTCGCAGCGCATAAACTCACTATTAATGTTTTGCTGACTTGCGGTAAGTTCTTTGATGTCGCTCTCAAGTGCGGTGATTTGCTCTTGATATTGCATATCACCCATCTCAGCATCAATAACCGCCGACTGCAGTTCGTCTCGCTCTTCGAGCAAACTGATCACAAATTGGGTGTCAAAAACACCAGATTCTGCCGGCTCTTGATTGTAGTAAAGAGCAAACAAAACAACGATATTGAGAAACAACAATAATATGTATTTGATACTTCGATTGAACAAAAAAAAGTCCTTTTCTTGGGAGCGAATACAAAAAAGCCCGCTAGATCAAACATCAAGGGTCTGTACGGCTCAATTATTCACCATTTATACAATGTTTCAACTTTTATTTTATATTTAATCGCGGGGAGGCGTATTTGAGAAAGGGCGAACTTGCAAAGAAAGGTCATCGGGCGTTGCTAGTAATATCGAACCTTGATCGTACCAGTCACCCAAAACAATGCGCTGACGAGGCGTTCCATCTAAATCAAAGTTGTGTACCTTAGGTCTATGCGTGTGTCCATGGATGAAAGTATTTACTTCAAATTCACGCATTACCCTGAGCACTTCACTTGGCGTGACGTCCATAATTTCAGCCGTAAGCGCTTTATGGTTGTTTTGACTAATTTTACGCCCGTTGTCTGCCAATTTCTTTCGCCACGATAGCGGGAGCGCTAGCATCAATTTTGGCCACCACCAACCTCTGGCTTTTTTCCTGAACTTCATATATTCGAGGTCACGTGTACAAAGTTCATCGCCATGGCTGATCAAAGTACGCCTGCCGTATACATCAATAACTGCTTGCTCGGGCAATAAAACCATACCGCTACGCTTTGCAAAATCTTTACCTATTGCAAAGTCACGATTGCCGTGAATAAAGTAGACAGGCATCTTTTCAGAAATAGCAAAAATCGTGCTGGCAATCAGCTCACTGAATTCACTAACATCGTCATCACCAATCCAAACTTCAAACAAGTCACCTAAAATATAAAGGGCTTCGGCTTGGGTGGCCTCGTTTTGCATAAACTGTAAAAAGCACGCAGTGATATCTTCTCGCTGCGCGCTTAGATGCAAATCAGAAATAAAGTAAGTAATCGCCATGCTGCGCGAATAGACTAGTTTTCGATGCGGGCGCTAATGATAATAACATCTTCAACAGGCACGTCTTGATGATAGCCAGCGTTACCCGTTTTAACTTCTCTGATTTTTTCAACCACGTCCATACCCTCAGACACTTCTGCAAACACACAGTAGCCATAGCCTTGAGTGTTGGCTGCACTGAAATCTAAAAAGTTATTATCTTTTACATTGATAAAAAACTGTGCGGTGGCTGAGTGTGGGTCGTTAGTGCGGGCCATTGCCAGCGTGCCGAGTTTGTTACTTAGCCCATTGTCTGCCTCATTGCTGATTGGCTCGCGAGTTGACTTTTCTTCCATACCGGGCGCAAAACCGCCGCCTTGGATCATGAAGTTACTGATCACGCGGTGAAAAATGGTGTTGTTATAAAAACCGTCTTCTACGTACTGCTTAAAATTGGCTACCGTTGCAGGTGCTTTATCATCAAAAAGATTGATTTTCACGTCACCAAAATTCGTTTCTAAAATTACCATATTTGTCTCGTATTCATTAATTTGTGGATAAAACGACATTTGCGTCATATAAACTCGCGCCAATGGTAGCCTAAAAGCGCTAGCAGATGCTAGAATTCACTCATATTTACTGACCAAAAGACCAAAACTGCAGCATGACTGATTTGCGCATATACAATACCTTGACTCGAAACAAAGAAACCTTTGTGCCTTTGCAGCCCAATAAAGTCGGCCTATACGTGTGCGGCATTACTGTGTACGACCTTTGCCACATGGGGCACGCGCGCACCTATTTGAGTTTTGACATTATTGTTCGGTATATGCGCCACCTTGGTTATGAGGTCAATTATGTGCGCAATATTACTGACGTTGACGATAAAATTATTCAGCGTGCCATGCAAAATAATGAAACGCACAGCGAATTAACCGAGCGAACAATTGCAATGATGCACGAAGATTTTGCTTCGCTGAACCTAATTGAGCCAGACATTGAGCCAAAAGTAACAGAGCATATGCCTGAGATCATTGCGGTGATAGAGCGCCTGATTGCGCGTAAATATGCGTATATTTCAGATTCGGGTGACGTGTTGTTTGATGTGAGCGCATTTGAACAATACGGGAAGCTGTCTAAACAAGACTTAAGTCAGTTAGAAGCGGGTATTCGCGTACAAACGACATCTGATAAGCATGATCCACTCGATTTCGTATTGTGGAAAGGAGCGAAGCCTACTGAGCCGAGCTGGCCTTCGCCTTGGGGCGATGGCAGACCCGGTTGGCATATTGAGTGTTCTGCAATGAACTATAAGCATTTAGGCGAGCACTTTGATATCCACGGCGGTGGCTCAGACCTCATCTTCCCTCATCATGAAAACGAAGTGGCGCAATCGTGCTGTGCATTCGATACACCCTATGTGAATACATGGATGCACACCGGCATGGTGCAGGTCGACAACGAAAAGATGTCGAAGTCCTTAGGTAATTTTTTCACTTTGCGAGATGTATTGGCTAAGCACGACCCTGAAACGCTGCGTTTTTTCTTAATGTCTGCCCATTACCGCAGTCAACTGAGTTACTCACAAGATAATATTAGTCAAGCAAGGGCCGGTTTGGAGCGTCTATACACAGCGCTACGTGATGTAGATGCTAAGCTCAATGTGGACCTGAGTTACGGTGGTTACTTGTCGCGTTTTGAAGAAGCCATGAATGACGATTTTAATATGCCGATTGCGTTTTCAGTGTTATTTGACGTGGCAAAAGAGCTGAACAAACATGATAAAACCAGTACTGAAGCACAAGCGTTGGCAGGTGTGCTTAAAGGTCTCGGTAAAATTTTAGGCATATTGCAGGGGGACGCTAATGCATTTTTGCAAGGTGATAGCGCTCAAGAAGAAGGCTTTGCAGCAAAGGTCGAAGCCTTGATCCTGAAACGTAATCAAGCGCGAAGTGATAAAAACTGGGCAAACGCTGATGCCGCGCGCGACGAACTCACATCGCTAGGTGTCATCTTAGAAGATAGCCCAACTGGCACAAGCTGGCGCAAGCTTTAATAAAATTAGTATTGCTTAATATGCTAACACTCGCTGCGCGGATCTTGCTTAGATGCGCGCAGTTTTAGCTAAGACGACTTAGCTTTTGGTCACATCAATTAATAGTTTTAGTTGCTGGCCTGGCTGTAAGAACTTATTTTTACGAAGCGCATTCCAGCGCACAATATCGTCTACCCTAACATTAAATTTACTGGCAATTTCAGAAAGTGAATCTCCTGTGCGCACCCTATAAGTCAGACTTTTTGTAGTATTGGCTTTGCTCTGGTCTGAATCGCTCCAAATAATAAGTACTTTGCCTATGCTCAAAGTGTCGTTGCGAGACATTCTGTTCCATCTGCTCAGTTGCGTAATACTCACATCGTAGGCGCGGGATATATCCCACAAACTATCGCCTGACTGCACTGTATAGGTCAGCTTTGTTTTACCCTGATTATTTCGCCCAGGGTGATAGCTGTTTTGTGCAGTATTTAAAGCGTAGGCGTTCAGGTCAGTAAGTGCTACAGGCACGAGAAGGTTATCGCCTGCATAAATCGTGTTACCTTTGATATTATTGATGCGCTTAATCACGTCTATATTCGTGTTATACATCTGCGCAATTTTACCGATGCTGTCGCCAGACTTTACCTTGTGACGTTCCCAATTGAGGCGTTCCTCTTCGGGTGTTTGTGCAAGTGCCAGCTTAAAAGTAGCGGCTTTATCTATTGGCAGCACAAGCCTATGAGGGCCGTTTGGATCCGTTGCCCATTTGTTAAACCCTGGGTTGAGTGCTTGCAGCTCAGGAAGTGTCAGCTCGGCGAACTGAGCTGCCATTGCTAGATCGATTTGAGAGCCAAGGTCCACAACTTCGATCACAGGCGCATTGTTAATGCTCGGCCACTTAAAATTATACTTATCTTGGTAACGCAGCATATCGGCCAATGCTAGGAGTTTAGGCACATATGCGCGGGTTTCACGGGGCAGGTCTAAAGACCAAAAATCAGTCGGCTTTCCTAGGCGCTTATTTTTGCGAATGGAGCGCTGAACACGACCCTCTCCGCTGTTGTATGCGGCGAGCGCATGTAACCAATTGCCGTCAAACATGTTGTGAAGGTATTTTAAGTAGTCAATTGCACCTTGCGTTGACGCAATGACGTCGCGGCGACCGTCGTGCCACCAGTTTTGTGACATACCAAAACGTTTACCTGATTCTGGAATGAACTGCCACATACCAGCTGCTCGGCCAGATGAGTAAGCGAAGGGATCAAACCCACTTTCAACAATCGGTAACAACGCAATGTCTAAAGGAATATCGTTGAGCTCAAGCTGTTGCACAATGTAGTATAAAAACGGTCGAGCACGGGTGGCAACTCGGCGCATGTAGGTAGGGTGTTTTAAGTACCATTTTTTTTGTGCATCTAAGCGTGGTTGATTTAGGGGGATTTTGAGGCTTAAGTTATTGGCGATATAAACCCAAATATCGTCTGGCTCAGAAGCGATTGCTTGAACAAATTCAGGCAATGGCACCTCAATAGGATCTGCCGGATGAATAAGCTCAACAACGCCTTCTTGCGCCCGCTCACAATTTTCTGGGTCATGGTCTGTGTCGGCTAAGCGATCAGTATCGGCGGCTTCCAGAGCGTTACACGGCAAACTGGTAACGATCACGGGACTAGGCTCAGTTTGCTGGGCCGTGAGCGAACAAGCGCTTAAAAAAACTAACACACTTAAAAATACTAAATACTTCATGACTTCCTTATTCAAATTGTTTAACGCTCATTAAGCTCGACGAGCATCTAGTTAATTTTCTTAAGATTAAAAATTATCCTTAGCCGCTCTAATTGCCGCGAAGGTATCGACAGCATTGGCTAAGGTTTGTTGCAATTTATTTTCCATATCTGCCTGAAACTGCTTGTCGTGGCACTGTAAAAAAGGGTTTATCTTGCGTTGCTGAGCAATCGTCGATGGCAAGGTTATTTGCTCGTGAGCGCGCTGTTGCTGTGCCCATGTTTCGTATTCTTGTAAGCTGGCGTGATTGGGTAACAGGTAGCGAGCAAACTTTAGGTTAGCCAATGTGTATTCGTGGGTGCAGTATACTTGTGTATCGGCAGGCAGCTTGGATAATTTGTCCAATGAGGTCAAAAACACCTCTGGTGTGCCTTCAAACATGCGTCCACAGCCCGCAGAAAACAAAGTATCTCCGCAAAACAGCCAAGCCGAATTATAAAATACTATGTGATCCAAAGTGTGGCCGGGAGTTTGCAGAATGCTAAGGCTTACCTGTTGTTTTAAAACAGAGACTTTATCACCCTCTGATACATGTTCGGTAAGACCTTTTATCACCTTATTTTCAGGGCCAATCACAGGTATTGATGGGTAGTCTTGCTTCAGGGCCGCAATACCGCCGGTATGATCATAGTGATGATGGGTAATTAAAATCTCGCTGAGCTGTAAACCGCGATCAGTCAAAAATGCCTGCACAGGTACTGCGTCTCCTGGGTCGACCACTACTGCATGCTCGTTATCGTGAATACACCATATGTAGTTATCGTTAAATGCTTTTATTGCGGTAATATTAATAGATTGAGACATAGCACGCCTTTTCGAAAACAGTTGACCTTTACTGGTATTGAGATAACTTTAAGAACATTAAGGCGCAGTTGCAAGTAAGGAAAATCAATGTTGATGCGAGAAGCGCGAATAAGTTCGCGCCCGAAGTACCCTGAGCATTGGCAAGCACTGAGCCAAGGGAGCAATGTGCAAGCAGAACTCGAGCAAGTATTGCTTCCTATTATGGAAAGAATTTTTGGGTATTATTTGGTCAAACTAGGCAATTTAAGCAGCGAAATTAAACTTAGCTCGAGCCCAATTAAACAGCAGTTTAACTTATCGCAGACACTAATAGCATCATCTCACATTAAATCGAAGTCGTGCCGTTTACCTCTGCAAAACAATAGTGTTGATGCATTTTTGCTTGTCGCTGAGCTCGATTTTGCGCAAGACCCGCATCAAATCATTCGCGAAATAGACCGCGCTATTACCTCAAATGGACATGTAGTGATTGCTGGTTTTAACCCCTTTAGTATCGCAGGGATCATGAAGTATTTGCCAATCAATCGTAAAAACATGCTGCATGATGGGCGCTTTTTTACGGCAGCAAGGATCAAAGACTGGCTGCAGCTTTTAAATTTTGAAGTGATTCAACAAGAGCAAGTTGTGTATTCAGGTTTGTTTATGAGCAGCAGGCTCAATCAAGCGAGCCGGGTTCAGCTCTGGTGCAAGCGATACTTGCCTTGGTTCTCATCTATGTATGTAATTGTTGCGCGTAAACGAGATATGCCGCTGTCGCCGATTAAGCCGCGTTGGAAACTCCAGCCAAAATTTAGCTCAAGTGCGGCAGGGGCCAGCATGCGCTCAGGTGCGGAGACTTCGCAGAGGCAAAAAGCTGAAAACGCCTAGCTTGATTGCCCCTCGGTTCGCAGTGCATTTATTTAACGCGCATACCGGGTAAAGCGCCTGAGTCGGGCTGCAGGATAAACACATCTGTGCCTCCCGGTCCTGCCGCCAATACCATGCCCTCTGACATGCCAAAACGCATTTTACGTGGCGCTAAGTTAGCCACCATCACCGTTTGTTTGCCAATTAAGTCTTTTGGCTCATAAGCCGACTTTATTCCGGCAAACACCTGACGTGTTTCACCGCCTAAGTCCAATTCGAGTCGCAAAAGTTTATCGGCTTTTTCAACCGCTTCAGCGTGAATGATGGTGACAACTCTTAAGTCGACTTTTGCAAAATCTTCAAAGCTGATCGTTTCGCTGATGGGATCTTGGCTGAGCGCTCCTGCAGCTTGTTGCGGCGCCGCTGATTTAGACTCTTTTAAGTTTTCTTTACTGGCTTCGACCATCGCTTCGATTTTGTCTAGTTCAACGCGCTGCATCATCGGTTTGAACTTGTTGATGGCATGACCTTGCTTGATTTGCTGTGCACTATCCCAGGTAAACTCATCATTGAGAAATGCTTGGGCCTGCTCGGCCAATTTAGGCAATACTGGGCTTAAATACACCATAAGCGCGCGAAACATATGAATACCCATGGAGCATACATCATGGGTAAATGCCTGTTTGCTCTCGTCTTTGATGGTTACCCAAGGAGCGTGAGTATCAATATATTGATTAGCTTTGTCGGCCAGTGCCATGATGTCGCGAATAGCCTTGTGATAATGACGCGATTCAAAGGCTTGCGCAATATCCGCTTGAGCGTCTTGGAACTGTTTCAGTAACTCGGGGTTTTCGACCTTATCAGATAACACACCATCAAAGCACTTGGTGATAAAGCTGGCACAACGAGACGCGATATTCACCACTTTGCCCACTAGATCGGCGTTGACCTTTTGGGCTAAGTCAGTCAGGTTTAAGTCGATATCCACCACGCTGTCATTTAGTTTACTGGCGTAGTAGTAGCGTAAGTACTCTGGGTTTAAATGATCCAAATAGGTCCGACCTTTAATAAAGGTACCTTTGGACTTTGACATCTTTGCGCCATTGACCGTGACAAATCCATGAATATTCACGCCAGTGGGTTTTCTAAAGCCAGCGCCTTCGAGCATGGCAGGCCAGAATAAGCAGTGAAAGTAGCTGATGTCTTTACCGATAAAATGATAGAGCTCGGTATCATTGCCTTCTTGCCAATACTCAGCGTCATCAATGCCGTGTTTGTCGCAATAGTTTTTAAAGCTGGCCATATAGCCAACGGGGGCGTCTACCCAGACATAAAAGAACTTGTTGGGTGCGCCAGGAATTTCGAAACCAAAGTAGGGCGCATCGCGGCTAATATCCCACTGCTGCAGACCTTGCTCAAACCACTCGTTAAATTTGTTGGCCATTTCTTTTTGGATGGCGCCGTCGTCAATCCACTTTTTAAGCATGCCTTCAAACTGTGGTAGGTCAAAAAAGTAATGCTCTGATTCTTTCATGACGGGCTCTGCACCAGAAACTACTGAGCGCGGATTTTTCAATTCTGTAGGTGAGTAAGTTGCGCCGCAGACATCGCAGTTATCGCCGTTTTGATCTTCTGCTCCGCAATTGGGGCAGGTACCTTTCACAAAACGGTCGGGCAAAAACATTTCTTTTTCAGGGTCGTATAGCTGGTTGATTGCACGTTTTGAAATATAACCGGCTTCGTCTAGTCGATTATAAATGAGTTCACAAAATGCCTTGTTTTCTGGCGAATGAGTCACATAATAGTTATCGTAATCAACATGAAAATCGAGCAAGTCTTGGTGATGTTCTGTTCGGGTTTGTGCCACCATTTCTTCGGGTGTAATACCAAGCTCTTGCGCTTTTAACATAACAGGTGTGCCGTGAGCATCGTCCGCACAGACGCTATAACAGGTATGCCCACGCAAACGCTGAAAACGCACCCAAATATCAGTTTGGATGTGTTCAAGTAAATGACCTAAATGAATAGAGCCATTTGCGTAAGGAAGAGCACTAGTGACCAGAATACGGCGCTGTGGTTGTTGCATGTAAGGTGTAACCTATGATTGTTTGAATACAAATACTGGGCGCAGATGTTAGCCCAAAGTGCGTGTTTTTGCACCCGGAAATGAATGCTATTTGGCATAATTAGAGATTTTAGGAGCGCTATGTTTTTTCGTTCAAAGAAAAACAATCCCGAAGACCCGCTTTGTAAAGAGATTGCAAGGAGTTGTAATCGCTTTTTTGAGACGACCAACAGCGTTCATATTCAGGTCAGTAAAAATAAACAGGGCCAATATAATATCGTGCTGGGCTTTGTCTGCGATACCTTAAAAGAGGCCTTACTTGCTGATTTGTGTGAACAACACGCTAAACTTAGCCCTGAAGCATTACAGGTAAGCTACAACGTAGCCATATTTGAGGCAAAAAAGAGCCCAGTTATCAATGTGAAAAATATCATTGCGGTGTCCTCTGGCAAAGGCGGTGTTGGAAAATCGGCCACGGCAGTCAATTTAGCACTGGCGCTCAAAGCGCAGGGTGCAAGAGTAGGAATATTAGACGCTGATATTTACGGCCCAAGTGTGCCCCTGATGTTGGGTACGGTAAATGCGTCACCGCAAAGCCCAGATAACAAACATATGATCCCGATTTCTGCCCATGGGATTGTGTCTAACTCTATCGGTTACTTGGTAAAAAACGATCATGCGTCGATTTGGCGTGGCCCAATGGCGAGTAAGGCGCTTACCCAGCTCACTATGGAAACCAAATGGCCTTTGCTTGATTACTTAATCGTCGATATGCCTCCAGGGACCGGTGATATTCAGCTCACGATGGCGCAAATGCTGCCCTTAACAGCGGCTGTGGTGGTGACGACTCCGCAAGATATTGCACTTTCAGATGCCGAGAAGGGCATTGCGATGTTTAATAAGCTTGCTGTGCCGGTATTGGGCTTAGTTGAGAACATGAGTTATTTTGAGTGTCCGGCATGTCATCATCAAACCGCTATTTTCGCCAGTAAAGGAGCGCATAGACTTTCAGATAAATACAGCCTGCCAATACTCGCTGAAGTGCCCCTTGATACCTGTATTAGAGAATATGCCGACAGTGGCAAGTCGATTTTTACCGAAGCGCCCGAGCACGGCATTGCAAGCATCTACCTACACGCTGCATATTTACTGTCAAAGCAAATGGCGCAGCAGCTTAAGGTATCGCCATTGGTGCAAGCTTCATCCATAGAGGTGACGCAATTAAACTAGGCGTTTTACAATATTGCTTAGGCTTATGAAAATACATCTTGTGATGTTAAGTAAACGCCATTAAAGCCTGCTAGTTGTGAATGCTACGAAGGCCAGTAATGGCTTGCTAAGTGGGTTGAGAGTGCGCATAATTCGCATCTCAGTTTTTACAAAAATGTATTTCTCCAAAAATATATCAAATCATCAGCAATTTAAGGTTATTCATGCGTTTATGTGACAAGGACATCGTACAACATTTAAAAGACGGCTTAATTAAGATTGAGCCATCACCCGAGTACGATCAAGTCAGTGGCGTAACCGTTGACGTAAAATTAGGTAGCAAATTTCGGGTATTTCAGGCTCATGCCGCGCCATATATTGATCTCAGTGGCCCTAAGGCCGAAGTTCAAGCGGCACTTGATCGGGTGATGAGTGACGAAATTGCCATTGCCGATGGTCAATCTTTCTTTTTGCATCCTGGCGAGCTTGTGATTGCGGTTACCCACGAATCGGTGAGTTTGCCGTCAAATATTGTAGGGTGGTTAGATGGTCGTTCCTCACTCGCACGCCTAGGCTTAATGGTGCATGTGACTGCACACCGCATCGATCCGGGCTGGTCGGGTAATATCGTGCTAGAATTCTATAACTCTGGAAAGCTACCGCTCGCCTTGAAACCAGGCATGAAAATAGGCGCAATAAGCTTTGAAATGCTCAGTGATCATGCCGAGCGGCCCTACAATTCAAGAAGCGATGCGAAGTACCGTAATCAAGATGGCGCCATTGCCAGCAGGATAAGCGGCGATGATGTTAGTGATAATTAAAGGAATGTTATTTAGCGTTTAGCGCAAGCGTTAGGTAACATTTTGAAGCCTTATTGATATTAGCTGAATCTTGGCCTTAAACTTTTTAATTAAAGGGCTCCACCAGCCCGCACAATCGTCGAAGATTCTATAGATACCTCAAGCACTCAAAGATTACAGTTTCTTGCATGTAGCAAAAGTGAATTAAAGGGCAGCTTAGAGCTGCGATTAGCCGTAGTTCAGAAATAGTTTGCTGTATGTCAGCAATGAGTGCGCTAGTTCAACTGGTTGAAGGGGATATTGAACTATTACATATAGTTAATAGGTTTAAATGTAAACGCTCAACGGTAAATTTACTAGCTACTTAAAACTCAATTTACAGTTCAGTTATCGCCTGCTCAAAAATCATAATGAGAAGGCTGAGATCTAGGTTTACACCTGCAATTGAATAACCTTCACTGCTCTTTTTCAGTGAAAGACCTTCGTAGCTCAAGCTGACCTTGAAGTTATCCATATTGGGAATAAACTTTGCTTGTCGCTCGTTGCTTGCTTTAGAAACTGTGGTAGCCATAACATCTCCTAAATTATGCTTGATGTAACCTCAATAAGCGCGTAATTGCCATTTCCTTTAAGATATCAATTGTTCGGTTATACCTATTGCACTTACGGCAGAAATTATAGAACCTAACGCTAGTCAAACCCGATAATGTAAATATAAAAATATTTTGAGGCAAGTGATAGCCACCCCAACAAAAGTCACTTAGTATGAAATAGTTGGGTAGTCAGAATGCTGGTTCATCATTACGATTATATTACTACAAAGCACGGATGTATCATCCAAAGCTAGGGCGATTCCTGCAAACTGACCCTATTGGCTATGAAGACCAGATGAATCTTTATGCTTATGTTGGGAACGACCCCATTAATTTTGTAGACCCAACTGGTAAAGAGGGCGTTGGTGTAAGGCTTGATTTAAGAACAAAAGCATTACTTAAAAAGCAGATTAGTATTCAAGAGTATAAAGCTCAAATCAAAGCCGAGGCAGTTGGCGGGCTTGTCGGAGTTGGTGTTTTAGCAGGCGCCGGGATTATGGGAAAGGGCATTGCAATCGTTGCAAATACCAACAAAGAAGTTCTCTTAGCTATAGTCTCTATGGTATCGAGTAATATAGATAGAGTCGATGGTGATATACGACCAGCTCCAAAACCTGCAGGGATTAGGATAAAAACTAAAATGGAAAAAAAGCCAGAAGAGACAGAAATACGGCCAAAAACAGTAAAACCGTCTCCTGACGACCCTAACGATAAGATAAAAAAATAAGCTTTATACAGAAGCTTATATTAAAAACATTTCACATAAATTAATGGAAGTCGAATATTGGACTCTTTACTGAAAACTTTTACTAACAAGAATATACTTATTTTTAGTGGAATTATTATATTTTCATTGGTGTTTATTTTAAGCGCCTTTTTTGTATCCAACTTATCAATTAGTCTACTACTTATAATTGTAGCCATGACAATTCCTTTCTATTTTATTATTAGAGCATATTTTATTTATCAAACTTTAGAGAGTTTTGTTAACAAAGCGAGTAACAAACTAGATATTAGGTGGATAAAAGATGGTAAAATTGAAACCCTCGCAAACAGCGGCGTAATAAAAGGGGTTGCTCAAATAAAAGACAAGAGTTTTATTGCTGGTGTTAAACTTAGTACAGATGGGGTTTTCATTCAGTTTATCTCTGTCAGGCCTCTAAATGTGGTCCTCTTTAGCTGGGAATCAATTGAATACGTTCAGCAAACAACACTTATAAAAGGCCATGCTCATCAAGTAAGTGCGGTTTTTAAACTGTTATCCGATGGGACAGAGTTTGTGCTTCCATGGGATACCAATTTTGACTATTTAATAGGTATTGCAGACCGCAGCGCACGTGTCATATGAATTCCTAAACGGGCGGGTTCTGCGTTTCTTTTTTGAAGAGCTGTTATACAGCTCATGTTATGATGTAAGTTGGCCTCAAATTTCACAACAGGATTGGATTGATGCAAATATTGCAGGTGTGAACCTAGACCTCAGCCTTCTCATTGTAATTTTTGAACAGGCGATAACTGAGCTGTAAATTAAGTTCTAGGCATACTGGATCATATTTACGATTAGTTTACTACAAAGCACGGATGTATCATCCAAAGCTAGGGCGCTTCCTTCAGACTGACCCCATCGGCTATGAAGACCAGATGAATCTTTATGCTTATGTGGGGAGGATTACAATCCGACTGGCAAAAACATGATGGTCGTTGCTTGTGGTGCTGGTCCTAATCCTGTATGTGTAGCTGGCGTCGCAGTTCTGGTGGGAACGACTGCCTATCATGGCATTAGAGGGACTATAGATGCGATAAATGCTTATAACGAATCAACAGAAGGAAATACCGGGCTTTCGAAAGACACAGAGTGTGTTCTTTATCTTAATTACGGTTCTCAGAATGTATTCAAAATTTGTTTATTGGAGGAGAAATTTCCAAAAAGGCTGCAATATTATTGAATTACACAAAAAATGGGAGGCTCAAAAATAGGAAGATATTAATCTTGTAAGGTAGCAAAACATGCTAACCGCCTTATGGTGTTTTGCGAATAGCAATATGGCTATTCCATAAGTCAAATAGCGATATTAAGTTCCCAAATAATCCCAAAACACGATAAATGCCAAGTCCAAGTTTTTTCATCATCAGTCCGTGACTGAGACCTTATAAGATATTTTTTGCTTGTTTTCACTGAGCCGCTGTAGTGATATTAGGATATATTTGTAAAGAGTATCGATTAATGACTCAAATAAGTTCACCTAGCAATATCATCAAAAAGTTAATAATATCCACTGCGAGCTTGATCTTGGTAAGTGTATCGATAAAAGCGTACTCAGACGATATTACTCCTGACGCTGCGGCACAGGCGGCACAGAAAGATATCGAAATCATAGGCGTTGTGGGCGACCAACCTTTATCCTATTTCAAGCGCTTACTGCGCCAAAAAGAAGACCAGTTTTTCAGTTTGACCAATGAGCTCGTGTCTGATGACGATTTTAAAGTGAAATGCGGCACAACATTAATGCAGGGTTTCAGCCGTTTAAAAACCAGAAAGTGTGAAGCGCAATTTGTATCGAGGCTAGTCGGCGAACAGACTCAGGAGCAGTTTGATCTAATGAGTCTTTCTACTAGAGGCAACTTAAGTGCTGCTGCGCCTTTGCTCGCTATGCGAAATAATCAGCAAGTGCAAAAACGAATTCAAAGAAGACAGCAGGAGTACTTAAACGAACTGACTAACTTAATCAACAGTAATCCAGAATTGTTAACCGCGTTTAATGAATTGGAGTTAGCAAAAAAAAAGCTGGCGCTTAAACAAGCAGAATAGCTTAAAGGACTAATCTAATCCTTTATGCGCAGGCATACTCAGTTTGCGGGTAATGGCCAAGGCTCTTACTACAAAGGCTAAGGCTCCGCCGATGACCAACGCATATCCCTCGCTAATGGGCACATATGCATGGATCACGCAGTAAGTCATTGCGCCTAATAGAGATGCAGTAATGTATATCTCTTTTTGGAAAACCACGGGTACGTCGTTAACAATCACATCGCGAATGATGCCCCCTAAGCAAGCGCTAAATACCCCCATAATGGTTGCCACCGGTATGTTCATGCCTAATGCCATTGCCTTTTGAGCGCCTAGCGCGGTAAATAATGCCATACCTAAGGCATCTGCCCATAGCAGGGCTTTAGAGCGTCTTGAAATATGCTGTGCGGCAAAGTAAGTGAGGATTGCTGAAAAGGTACAAACCAATATTATGTAATATTCGTCTAACCAAAACACTGGCACATCTAAAATAGTATCGCGCAGAGTGCCGCCGCCAATACCGGTGATACATGCCATAAATACAAATCCTACCCAATCGAGTCGATGTCGCGCGGCTACTAAAGCGCCTGAAATAGCGAAGGCAATAGTCGCAGCTATATTGGTTGCAAATAGAAGTGTTAGCAAAAGAGGCTCGGCATTATTGTGCTTAGGCGGTGTTGGCAAGTATGCGACAAATACCAGCAAAACCCAAGTTACTGACTCAGATATTCACTGAAACCAAAGGCTTACTGGGGTGGGTCGACTTTGTCTGGTGTGCTGCTATTTAATCTGAACCAACCCGCAATAGAGTAACGGTCGCGCTTGGCCGGTTTTACTTCATGCTCAAACTCTTCACTTAAAAATACGGTCAGGGTTCCAAATTCCGGTGCCACTTTGAGTCCGGCTCTATCCCCAGGGTTTTGATAAATAATTAACTCACCGCCGTCCGAGGCAGACCACTGTGGGTTCAAATAAGTCACTAATGATAAAACCCGATTAGCATCACCCTTGAAGGCGTCTACGTGGCGCTTATAGAAGTGACCAGGAGCATAATGCGCAAAGTGGCTTTCGAAGGAGAACAGCCCCAAAAACAAACGTCGGTTAAGATACACTTGTAAAGCTTGTGTCCATTGTAACCATCTTACACCAGCAGGACTTTCACCATTTATCCAAGCAATTTCGTCGTTACGAATATCATCATTGTGCTGCTGGTTATGCTGTCGACCAATGGCCGCTTCTGAGAATTTATATTCTGGCATATTGATCAGATGATAATGTAATATTTCACTGAGGTCGATTGGCAGAGCTTTGCTTTGAATGCTATAGCCTTTATCAATTAAGTCTTGAGCAATGCTTTCAAACAAAGTATCAAAAGGCGACTGCCCATAACTAGAGATATCATTTGCTAATGAGTGCATGAGATGCAGGATGTCGAATAAAAATAATCATCTGTGCGGTTTACGCTAGTTATGAGCCGAGTGCAAACAATATCTCAATTTAGCATCGGTTTTATGACATTTTCATGGAGTCGATTTTAAAGATTGGAGAAAATTGGCCACTCTCGGTAAGGACCTGTGATAGAAACGTAGCCAAAGTGTTTACAATATCCTAGCGTCAATTAATTACTTTTTAACTCAATGTAGGCTTAAGTTATTTGTAAAATTGTGCGCTAATTAAACAGAAGGCCCCAAGAAATTCAAAAACAGTGGCATTAAATAAAAGAATCAATATAATGCCCAACTTCGGTCGGTGTGTGGCGCAGCTTGGTAGCGCACTTCGCTGGGGGTGAAGGGGTCGTAGGTTCGAATCCTATCACACCGACCAATTACTCCTCTTTTTGCATTCAATAAATACGTCAATCAACAGTGTTTTCAGACCTTTCTTTTTATGTAGCATCATCTATTGACCACAACTCAACATTACACTACATTTTTCCTTTATCGCTTGTCAGATAAACAAGGTACGCATTACGCATTCGAATTTGTCGCAGTAAAACGAATAATTGCTTGCTCTTTAAACACCTCAATCATGTTTTTAAAAGCCTCTGTATCGGCAACTTGCAAAATAAAAGCTGGAAGCAGAAACTCGGTTGTCAAATTAAAGCTGCCGTCTTTGTTCTGAGTTACGGTCCTGCTTAGCGAGCCGAAGGCACCATCTAAACGTAAACTAGCAGGGTGGCTTTTTACTTCCCACCCTGCAGGTAGGGTCACAACTACAGTAGAGAGAACCTTTGATCCGGCATATTCGATTGCATAGCGCCTATTGTCGGGCGAATAAGAATTAAGTTCGCCGCGTATCCATGGCTCATAGTCAATCACGGATATATCTTCAGTCATATCCAGATAAGGTTCAAATTCGTTTTCGCTGACCATAACAATCGCTTGTTCCAAGTTAGATACCCCAGTAACACTTACGGTAGGCTCGGCATCCTCAGATACATAGTCTTGGTAAACTTCAACTAAATAGTCGTGCTGTTCTTCGGGCTCTTTTGTTTCTAAAGTTCCGCGATATTCGCTAGCGTAGGCGCCTTGAAACTCAATCCGCTGTGTTTCGAGTTGGCCACCATTCTCTAAAATATCAATGGTAATATGATTTTGTATAGCAAATGCATAGGGCTCTAACAGTGTGCGTGTTACAACAGCGCCATTTTTTAATGGCAACGCAACATGTCCCTGCACCCACTCAGACATATAGCGCCAGTCGCTAGTTGAGTCCGTAGCGTCGATACAATAGTCAGTCCCAGTAAGCGTAAAACACATGATCACATGATTAAAATACGCGGCGGATGGCACTAATACATTTTGCGAGGACTGTCGACGGGTAGACACTAAAACCGGGTGGGCGTCTACGCCGATTTGTTCGAACATTTCAAGCAGTAAAACCGTTTTGTCTTTGCAGTCACCGTATTTTTTATCCACTGTGCGGCTGACAGAGTGGGGGGTATAGGCGTTGCCAGCTTCTGACTCTGATAGGTAGCGAATATCGCGAGCGACATATTGATGTATAGCGGTTATTTTGTCTTCAATATTCATCTCTGGTGAAATCATGCTTGATAGTTGACGAAGCACGCTACTGTTGTCGCTGCGTGCTACCGAATAACCATTAAGCATAGTATCGATGATGCCTTCCCAGTCACGCTCAGTACTAAATGCTACGTGTGAGGCGACATCGCTGAAGTAAAAGGTGTCTCGAGACTCGAGCCTAGGGATATTTTGACCCTCACAGGTAATCGTGAAGTCGCTCTGTTGGCATTGAATCAAGTCGCTACTGGTATTTGCAAATATGAGTGAATCAGCTGTGCCAGTTACGGTTATGTTTACTTTTTGAAATGCAGAGTAAGACTGAACATATATCAAATCCGACCAAGGCACTTCGTTTTTAGTTAGGTCAGTTTCTATGGTGTAGCGCAATACTGATATACTACCTTGTTGTAAACCTACGTAATTGACGACTTTTTCTTTGCCTTCGGAAAATACGTTATAAGAGTCAGATTCAAGCACGCGAGCGTCTTCGGGATCAAACCAATCAATGCTGCCATCCGCAGCAAGTGATAGTGCCTGAAGTTTGCTGACTCTCTCACTATGACCGTTAAAGTAAATACTGTCATATCCGGCATCCTGAACGCTCGATTGATTTGGGTAGTACCAAATACTGGTGAGGGTTTTAGTCGCCTTTGTCGCACTTACATTGATGTTAACGTCCATCAACAAGCGCGTAATCCTGACCTTTGAAGCCGACTGGGTGTTTGCTTGATATTGCTTCGCCAAGCTTACAAGTTCTGGGTCTACCGGCGCAGCGTAAGTAAAAGAGGGGGCTAATAGCAAAGTTAACAATAAAAACCTTTTAAGAATAATCATGACTATCTAATCTCTTTTGGGCATCGGTGATAGACTTTGGACTGTTTGTAAAAATGCCCTTGAGTCGCGCTTAAAGTTGGCTTTGTTTGCCGTATAGCTTGCAAAGACTTCTATATACTCGGTGTCAGCCAACTGAATGATTTCGTGTATTTGCATGCCGGGGTCACCAAAGGATGTGCCTTCACAGACCAGGCTTATTCTCAAATGCAGTGAATCAGGCATGAAGCGTCGGCTTTCTTCGCAGGTCAATTGGTCGAGTGAATCAATAGCGTCATTCACTCGCCATTGTGTAAGCGAAGAGATATTGTCTCTGTCGTTTTGATCAAACACGATTAGGCTAGCGGACGAGTCAAATCCAGTGAATTCCATAAGTCCTTCACCGTTTGAATGTGTACCTATTTCTACCTGATGCCATGAATCACCCGAGAACTGTATTGAAAATCCATATTCTTGATTTTCAATGAGTTGATTAACTTGCAGTTTATCAAGCGATACAAAGAATATAGATAAACCTGCTAGCCAAATCACTATTGCCGTAAATGGGATGAATATAATCGTGACTACCCATTCTGCATTTGACAGCTTTGCATACAGTCTAGTTTTAGGTAGCTTTGATGCTCCGCGAATACGGGTGATGCGCGGAGCAACTAAAAAATAGCTTATCAGCCAAATACCATATAAAACGACTTGCTGAATAGTCGATACACCAGCATATTCAATTGCCACAACGCCAATTGACAATATCCAAACACTGATAAGCCACACTATATCTTGGGTTTTTGACCATGAGTTAAGTTCAAGCTTTTGCTCACACTTTTTAATCGCACCAAGCAACACTGGCAGCGCAAAGAACATGGGTAAGACAAGCACAGGCACGAATATCCATAACCAAGGTCTTAGGCCTTGCTCATGCACTCGGTTAATATCTCGAACGGCTTGATAAAGCCATACAAGTGTAAATAAAGTGAAAGTGATACAGCTCAAAAAGAAATCAATTACTGAAGAACGAGGTGATTTAATGGTGTGTGTTGTACTTGACATCATGCTCCCTTTTACCGCTGTAGCTTGCTTCCTTGTGAGCCATACTAACGAGCGTTTAGGCTCCAGAAAGTACCCAGAACTCGTCTGTTTTGCAAATAAAAAAGATAGATGAGTCTAAATATGCTAACAGTCAGCGTAAAATAACGTCGCTCCAAACAAAATGGTTGCTTAAAGATGTTATATAAACAGTGCTTGTAAGCATAACAAAATGTATGTTTATATTATCATTCGTTCATTCGTTCATTCGTTCATTCGTTCATTCGTTCATTCGTTCATTCGTTCATTCGTTCATTCGTTCATTCGTTCATTCGTTCATTCGTTCATTCGTTCATTCGTTCATTCGTTCATTCGTTCATTCGTTCATTCGTTCATTCGTTCATTCGTTCATTCGTTCATTCGTTCATTCGTTCATTCGTTCATTCGTTCATTCGTTCATTCGTTCATTCGTTCATTCGTTCATTCGTTCATTCGTTCATTCGTTCATTCGTTCATTCGTTCATTCGTTCATTCGTTCATTCGTTCATTCGTTCATTCGTTCATTCGTTCATTCGTTCATTCGTTCATTCGTTCATTCGTTCATTCGTTCATTCGTTCATTCGTTCATTCGTTCATTCGTTCATTCGTTCATTCGTTCATTCGTTCATTCGTTCATTCGTTCATTCGTTCATTCGTTCATTCGTTCATTCGTTCATTCGTTCATTCGTTCATTCGTTCATTCGTTCATTCGTTCATTCGTTCATTCGTTCATTCGTTCATTCGTTCATTCGTTCATTCGTTCATTCGTTCATTCGTTCATTCGTTCATTCGTTCATTCGTTCATTCGTTCATTCGTTCATTCGTTCATTCGTTCATTCGTTCATTCGTTCGATTGCCGTTATTCATTGCGGTTATCGATTTGGTATTTAGGAAGGTATAGGCGTAATGACTAAAAGCCGGTAGCGTCAAAAAAGGTGCATATTTTGTTAAATAATAGAACCCTCGCACAGGATTTTTGGAAATATGGGTATATCCATCTCCCTGGTTTTTTTGACTCTGATCTGATGCGCTTATACAACAACAAAATTCTCTCTCATTTTGGCATGGATCCTCAGTATATTCATTCCGATGCGTTTATTGAGCAGTCCGGCACCGATGTGATCCCTTGGTTTCCGCAAAAAGACGGGGAAACCTGCTTTGACGCTGTAAACAATCACCAAGATTTTGTATCTTTGACTCAAGAAATATTGGGCGATGGCTGGTATGAGCAATATTGCATGGTAATGTTTTCTAAAAAAGATACCCTGGGGCAGGCGTGGCATCAAGACTGTGTCTGTGACAATCCCCAACACTTTAATTTGAATCGTCTGATATATACAATGGATATCTCTGCGGATACAACAGGTGGGCAAATTACTTTGATTCCTGGTTCGCATCTAAGCGGCATTATTCCGAGTCATTCGCAAGCGTTTGACGAGGATGCAGCAATTTCATTAAGTCCCAAGAAAGGAGATTTAGTGATGATGCATGGCCATTGTTATCACAAAGTTGAAAAGGTTATCGGTGAATATCGCGTATCTACCAATTATCGCTCTGCTGCTGCGCAAACACCCGAAAATATCACCGACATCGCGGTATATCGAAATATGATTTATGAATTTTCGACCTCAACCGCATTACGTTACCGCTGATCCCCTCTGCACAGCTATGTATACAGTAGGGCTTACTTATCTCAAGTTAAGACCTATTCATCGTATGTTGCTTGTGACATAAATGTTAATTGTAATAACATTCAACATACGAGTTCGCCGGTAGTCTGACTCAAAATCTAAAATACGTGTTGTTAGGCCACAGCATTCCCCACTTATTTGATAGGACGCTATTTTGTCTAAACTTAAAAAATGTTTATCTAAACCCGTTTCTCTCCTAGTGTTTTGCTTGGCGCCTTTGAGTATGAGTCAGGCAGGCTGGGAAGTGTCCTGGATTGAGCGCTTTGATGGCAACAGTGTCAATATGGACAACTGGACCCCCCAAATTCAAGCCAATTATAATAATGAAATCCAATGTTACACCGATGATGAGACGTCTCCTCAAGCAAACTATGAAGTCTCAAACGGCACCCTAAAAATCACTGCAAGAAGGCAGCAAATTAATTGCCCTGGCCAAGGCCTAGCGCCTCGCCCATGGACTTCAGGACGCTTGAACAGTAAGGACAAGGCTGAGTTTTTGTATGGACGGCTTGAAACAAGGCTGCGTTTTTCAGATCTAAGAGGCGGCACTTGGCCGGCGTTTTGGATGCTCGAAAACCGTATTGCTGAAGATCCGTTTAAAGGCGATAACGACACTATTAACTGGCCAAACCCGGGTGCCGGTGAAA
Source organism: Glaciecola sp. SC05 (assembly GCF_041380235.1). Classification (NCBI taxonomy): domain Bacteria; kingdom Pseudomonadati; phylum Pseudomonadota; class Gammaproteobacteria; order Alteromonadales; family Alteromonadaceae; genus Glaciecola; species Glaciecola sp. SC05. The sequence continues at coordinate 200,873 of NZ_JBGIYY010000003.1, read as the reverse complement.
TAGACGTTTGGGAATGGTATGGCAATGCCGGTGACAGATATATCACCAATTTTTTCAACACCAACAATTGCGGTGCAGAAGTACGCTATCCTTATCCAGGTGGTTCGCCTGATGTATTGACTTACCAAACCTATGCGGTTGAGTGGACTGCTGACAATATCAAATTTTTCATGAATGACAACATTGTGGCCGAGCACGACTTGTCGAACTGCCCGCAATACGAAGAGCCCATGTTTGTGCTACTAAACGTGGCAATGGGCGGGACACTCGGCGGTAACATCGACCCAACGCTCAACACCGCGACCTTGGAAGTAGAGTACGTTGCACATTGCGTGGCGTCTGATCTAAACGATATGCAGAGATGCAACGAAAGCACGCCTTTAGGCCTAGATGATGACAATGACGGCGTGATTAACAACTTAGACCAATGCCCGAACACGCCGCCTAATTCTCCCGTTAACGCGTCTGGATGCATTTCGTTTTCAGAGCCGCAAACTGCCGCGCCAACACCATCGACCATTGCCGCTGAAGACGTCATATCGATTTTTAGTGATGAATATCAAAATATTGATGATGTAAATCTTAATCCTGATTGGAACCAAGCGACAGAGGTTTCTGTGGTGCAAATAGAGGGCGATAATGTTCTCAAGTATTCGGGTCTTAATTATCAAGGCACCGACTTTGTCGACAACAAACAAGATCTTACGACCATGGAAAATCTCCACTTTGACTATTGGGTGAAGAACGAAACCATCCTAAGAGTTTTCCTTATTAGCCCAGGACCTGAAGAAATTGCGTTTGAATTTACAGCGAACCCGCAGCAATGGCAAAGCATGGTTGTGCCGATGAGCACATTTGAAAGCGTGGTTGACTTAAGTCAAGTCCAGCAGATAAAAATTGAGGGCAATGGCACCGTATTTTTTGATAATATCTTTTTTGCCGCGCCACCGACTCCTCCAGGACCGCCGGTTGTTGAGCCACCGCCGGTTGTTGAGCCACCGCCGGTTGTTAGTCCGCCTGAATCTAGTGGTGGTGGAAGTTTGAGCGTAATGCTACTTGCGGGTTTGCTTGGATTGCTCGGGATAAGACGTAGGGCGTTCTTGCGTGGAATTATTACAAAATAACAAAGAAGTAATTGATGGTTGAGTTTGATAGCAAATGAAACCATCAATTATTGTTGTTCGATTACCTCTTCGAAGCTCTTATCAAATAGCCGAATAGGTTGTTCGTAGATAGTCGGTCGACATATGATTTTTTTTGCTGGCGTTAGGTAACAATGTCGGAACACTATTTTAGTTGTAGGTAAAAAATCGTCCTCGATGTTAGAAAAAGTACCGTCTTCCCAGTATATTGTGGTGTAGCACTTATTTGCATAGCAGATATTTTCATCCGAAACTTCACCCTCTTGAGTAAACGTCGTCGATGCACATGCTGTGCATAAAATTATGACTGTCAAATAAAAAACACTATAACCTTTCGGATTTATCATCTAGTTTGGCTATACCCAATGAGACTGTGTCTGGTAGTATAGCAAAAAACACAAGCAGTGCCGCTGTCTGTTGGCGCAAAGCCATTTATAAAAGAGTAAACAAAATGAATAAAAAATCTGTCTTATTATTAGTGATTGTATTTGTGTTGAGTGCGTGCGCATCTCAACCTAAAGTGTTTACCGACTTTGATCCTGAGCAAGACTTTTCTGCCTACAGTACGTTTAGCTGGGTATCAGATAAACCTATGATGGTGCAAAGCGAGTACGTCATCAGTCCATTGGTTGAACAGCGCGTTATGGATGCAGTTAAGGCCGCTATGGAACAAAAAGGCTACGTGTTCGTAGAAGACTTAGCACAAGCTGACATGCATGTTTCATTTACCATTGGCGCAAGAGACAAAATGAGAGTCACCCAAGAACCGGCTCTGATGATGAACGCAGGCTGGACATGGGGACGTCAATATTGGGGTCTTAACGCTCCCTTGTACACCGAATCGACGCGGATATACTCACAAGGAACCTTGGCGATAGATGTTTTAGATGCAGAGCGTAATGCTCCTGTGTGGCATGGTGTTTCGTCGAAAACGCTGTCTTCGGCAGAGAAAACTGCATCGGTGGAATTCGTGAATGGCGCCGTTAGTGTAACCCTAGCAAGTTTTCCAACTAAGCAATAGAAAGCGAGTAAGACGGATACACATAATAATAGATAGAGAAAAAGTGACAGGCTGCGCCCGCAGCCACGCACACGTGCCACAGAGCATGGGAGTAATGCCGGTTTTTCATTAAATATAATGGAATGCCGGCGCTGTAGCAGAGCCCTCCAGCAAACAGCAATACAAAGCCCTGAGTTGGCAATGCTTGATAGATTGGATAGATGAAAAAGAGTGCCATCCATCCCATAATGGCATAAGTAATAATGCTAATTTTGGGATACTTGTGACCCAGCAGCATTTTAAACAAGATCCCAGCAATTGCTATTGCCCATATCACCGCTAAACCTATGTTGCCGACTTGCCCCTTTACCGATAGTGCCATGAATGGTGTATATGTGCCTGCGATTAGCAAATAAATAGCTATGTGGTCTATTTTACGCAGCCATGCACGGCGAATCGAGTTGACTGTGCTGTGATATATCGAAGATGATAAAAACATGGCTAACAAACTTATTCCATAAACCCAGGCAGTGACGAGTGCGATCGTATTCTCTGCTGACCTAATTAGCAGAACTAAGCCAATAGCAGCGAGCACGGCACCAATGGCATGGGTAAGGGTGTTCATCCACTCTTCGCTTCGAGAGTAGCTGCTGTGGTCCATTGTATTGGATTTGTGGGGTAACATAGCACTGCCTGCGGTTAAAGCCGCTAATGTAACTTTTCAGCGTACACATGTACACTGAAAAGTGCCAGTTTCTGTTAATTACATATGCAATCTTTATATTGTGTGTTGCAAATATTAACGTTTATCGTCATCAATACTTTAACCTTACGGCTGGCGTAATACGCTTGTGGATGATTTGGTGATAATTACCGCTTTAAAGCAACAACAAAGTACCTAATCCTAAAAACGCCACAAAACCTACAATATCAGTGACGGTAGTCAAAATTACCGACCCTGCCAATGCGGGGTCAATTTTTAATTTGTTGAGTAAAATAGGTAGCGATACGCCGGCAATTGCGGCAACGATAATATTGAGTAAAATAGCTAAAGCAATGACCAAGCCAAGCATTGGGTCTGAAAACCAAAAGTACGCCACAATGCCAATCACCATTGCCCAGACTACGCCGTTTACGCCCCCAACCCTGAGCTCTTTTTCTAGCAATGCTCTGCGGTTTGCGCCCGTCACTTGGCCAAGGGCAAGACCGCGCACAATCAGGGTGAGGGTTTGACTTCCAGCGATCCCTCCCATGCTGGCAACTACCGGCATCAATACAGCTAGGGCTACGACCTGTTGTAATGTCGCTTCAAATAGTCCAATAAACCATGAAGCGACAAAGGCGGTGACAAGGTTGATGCCCAACCATACCGCTCTGTTTTTAGCGCTTTTACGCACTGGCGAAAACAAATCTTCTTCTTCGTCCATACCGGCGCTTGCCATGACTTGGCGCTCATAAAACTCATTGACCAACTCGCTCGCTACAAACATGTCGACCCTTCCTAAAAACCGGTTGTTGTCGTCGATGACGGGAAGTGAGGCAAAGCCAGATTTTTGCACGCTACGGGCGGCTATTGTGCAGTCTTCTTCGGCCTTGATAACGTCGATTTCTTCTTCACTTAAATCGACCAGAGGTAAATGCTCTGGAGCGCCAAATACTTTGGTTAATTTGACAGCTTCTGAAAACTGGCCTGCGCGATTGAGCAAAAAGATACAGTCGGTGTATTCAGGAACGTCTCGGCGAATCAGCCTTAGCGCATCTCGCACTTTTGCATTTAGTGGTAGTACCAAAACATCGTGACTTAACCAATGTCCAATTTGTGAATCGGTATATTGACTTGCATCTTTAAAATATTGGCGCTGCTGCTTATCCATCGCTGCATATGCGCGATCAACAAGTTTGTTGGGCAAAGTATCGGACAGTTCAAGCAGTTGCTCCGCGTCAACATCTGAAAATAATGCCTCCCATTCTTCTGAGTCAATTTCATCGATGAGCGGTTCACGAGCATCGGCTCGCATTTCTACTAGCACATCTAGTTTTTTATTGCGTGGGATATCCCGCCATACATTGATACGTTGCTCGTATGGAATAGACTCGAGCAATAAAGCAATATCATCTTCATCTTTGCTGATGATGATGTTGGTGATCGCGTCAACGGTCTCTTGATCGGGCGCGGAAACAATTTCATCAATAAGATCTGGTAGTTGTTCAGACATGCTTATTTCCTTTTTTCCCATTCATTGTGCGTTATTTCGCTTTGACCACATCATTTGGACCGCTTGCTTGATCGTGGCTATGTATAGTGAGCGAGCCATCTAAGTGTATATCGCGCTGTGGAAAAGAGATCACAATGCCATTTTCTTCAAATAAAGCATCAATTCTAAATCTGACGTTGCTGCGAATAATGCGTAAGTCGATACCCGCCGTTGCATTCACCCAAAAATACACTTCGAACACCAAAGCACTGTCGGCAAAATCATCAAATATTACCAAAGGAGCAGGATCGCTCATGATATTTGCTTGTTCTTTTGCAGCTTGCTCCACTAGGTCTGAAACTTGACGTGCCGAAGAGCCATAAGCAACACCTACTCTAACAGAGGTGCGCATAACATTGTCAACTAAGGTCCAATTAACCACCGTATTTTCTAAAAGTTTACTATTTGGAATGAGCATGTGCACGCCGTCAATTCGGCGAATGCGCGTAGAGCGGGTGTTAATCGCCTCTACTTTACCTTTAGCTATGTTGTCTATTTCCAAAAAGTCGTCAATGCGTATAGGACGTTCCCACATTAAAATCCAACCGCTTATAAAATTATTGATAATATTTTGTGCACCAAAGCCCACACCAATTGCAATAGCGCCAGACACAAATGCAAATGCGGTAAGTGGCACGTTGATAAGTTCGAGGGTGGTAATAAATAAGATGATAAGAGCAACGACGTTGTAGACCCGTTTGAACAAGTGGGCAACATCAGGCTCTACGTGACTGGCCATTAAACGCTTAAAAATAAATCGTCCCAACCATCGTATCAAGAAAATGCTGACGACAAGATAGGTAGGAACAATCAACACTTCGCCAACGGTCACTTCATAATCGCCGTAAGAAAATAATATAAAATTAAGTATTGAATGTACTTGTTCAATTACGACGTCTAATTGGGCTTTCATAGAAGGCTATTACTCCAGTTCAGGACTTTGATTTGAGGATTATAAAATGAATCACAACCCTGAGCATTCATAATAGCCGAAATAAAAGTGAATGCTAATGAAAGAATTTGTTTATCTATTCACAAATATCGGGTAAAAAGCATCCACATTATTATTTAACGGTTCGTCATTAAGAAATGCAGCATCACAATTCGAGCTTTAGCGCTTATTCGCTATATATACTTGCCTTTGTTATGGTTGTTAGCTGTGGAGAAATTTACCTAGACGAAGGTACTCCAATTATCAAAAATCAAGGGCTTATATTATGAAAATCGCAATACTATCGAGAAACAAAAATCTCTATTCTACAAAACGCCTTAAAGAAGCCGGAGAGGCGCGAGGACACGAAGTAGATATCATCGATACATTGCACTGTTATATGGACATAACAAGCGCAAAACCGGTTGTCAGATTCAAAGGGCAATCTTTGCCCGAGTATGATGCGGTTATTCCAAGAATAGGTGCATCGGTAACGTTTTACGGCACTGCAGTGGTTAGACAGTTTGAAATGACAGGCTCTTTTAGCGTCAACGAATCAGTTGCCATCTCTCGCTCTCGAGATAAATTACGCTCATTGCAATTATTGTCACGAAAGGGTATTGGTCTGCCTCGCACGGGTTTTGCGCATAGCCCTGACAATATCAAAGATTTGATTAAAAATGTAGGTGGCGCGCCGCTAGTGATTAAACTACTGGAAGGAACTCAGGGCGTGGGCGTAGTCTTGGCCGAAACCTCTAAAGCGGCTGAAAGTGTTATTGAGGCCTTTATGGGTATCAATACAAACATACTCGTTCAAGAGTTTATTAAAGAGGCGGGTGGTGCTGATATCCGCTGTTTAGTGGTTGGTGGTAAAGTAGTAGCGGCCATGAAAAGACAAGGGCAAGAAGGCGAGTTTCGCTCCAATCTGCATCGCGGCGGGTCAGCTCAAGTTGTAAAAATTTCGGCAGCCGAAAGGTCTACTGCAGTGGCAGCAGCAAAAGCGATGGGGCTGAATGTGTGCGGCGTCGATTTGCTTCGCTCACACCGTGGCCCGGTTGTTATGGAAGTAAACTCTTCGCCCGGTCTTGAAGGTATCGAAAATGCAACAGGAAAAGACGTTGCCAGCATGATATTCCAGTTTATTGAAAGTCATACGCGCCCACATAATACGCGCACAAAGGGTAAAGGATAATCCATGAAAGGCAGTTCAAATAATCTGCTGACTATCGGCGATACGGTAATAAAACCAGGTAGTCGTGTAAAGCTTCAGCTACCCGTTGCTAATTTGTATACCGATACTGAAGTGTCTATTCCGGTCGAGGTTATTCGCTCAAAAAAGCCAGGCCCAACGGTGTTTATCAGTGCCGCGATTCATGGGGATGAGTTAAACGGCATCGAAATTATCCGCAGATTGATGACTATGAAGTCTTTTAGGTTGACCAGCGGTACGCTGATTGCCGTGCCCATTGTTAATGTTTACGGCATGCTCAACCAATCTCGATACATGCCCGATCGCAGGGATTTAAATCGCTGTTTTCCGGGCTCTCCCAAAGGCTCTCTTGCGGGGCGTTTGGCGCACCTGTTTTTACAAGAGATTGTTAGTAAATGTGATTATGGTATTGATTTGCACACGGGTGCTATCCATCGCAGTAACTTTCCCCAAGTTAGGGCAAACTTAAAAGATCCTGAAACCGAAGCCATGGCAAGAATATTTGGTGTGCCGGTACTGCTTAACTCAAGCCTGCGTGATGGTTCTCTGCGAGAGGCCGCATCAGAGCATGGTGTAAAGGTTTTACTGTATGAAGCAGGCCAAGCGCTTAGGTTCGATGAGTTATCGATTAGAGCAGGTCTTAAGGGAATATTAAACGTGCTGGGGCACTTGGGTGTAATTCGTAAACGTATTTCTAAAACCAAGGCTGTTGAGCCCTTTGTAGCAAACTACTCAAGTTGGATTAGAGCTTCGAGCAGTGGTATTGTTCGCGATGTGAAAATGCTTGGAGACCACGTGAAACAAGGTGAAATACTCGCTGAAATCTGCAGCCCGACAGGTTTATTTGTAGAAAAGCTCAGAGCGCCTCGAGCTGGTGTAATTATAGGCAAGCAAAACATTCCGTTAGTGCAAGAGGGTGACGCGATGTACCATATCGCTAATTTCGAAGCGCCTGATGAAGTGGCTGACCATATTGAGCAGCTTCAAGAAAATATGGTACCTGACGCTGACAGAGGCGAGAGTGATAATTAATGACAAATGATCCCCTAAATGATTTGAAAGATCGAACGCTGGTCGGTGTGGTTGAAAGTATTGATTTACCTAAGCTAGGTTTAAGTGCGATTAATACTCGAATAGATACTGGCGCACAAACCTCGGCGCTGCATGTTGATCATATCGTCGTCCACAAAAAAGAAAAGCGAGTGAGCTTTGAGTTTCACCCTGATTTTCACGATATTGAAAAAACTATTCGCTGCAATACACCAATCCACGATAGGCGCTGGATCAAATCATCAAATGGGGAACGTGAAAGGCGGTATGTGATTAAAACTCAGGCTTTAATGGGCGGTATCCCATGGGATATCGAGTTAACCCTAACAGATCGCTCGTCAATGACGCATCTCATGTTGCTGGGGCGCGAAGCCCTTAGCGGTATGTTCATCGTCGATCCGGGAGCGGACTTTTTGGCCTCGCTCCCGTCTTCATAATCGGATGATTATTTAACTTCTTCACCCATGGCTTGTTTGTCAGCATGGTAACTAGAGCGAACCATTGGCCCACAGGCCGCTTGGCTAAACCCTATACTCTTAGCGAACTCGCCTAAAGCATCAAACTCGACCGGTGGAACATAGCGTTTTACCGGATAGTGATGTCGACTTGGCTGTAGGTACTGACCTAAAGTAAGCATGTCAACGTTGTGAGCACGCAAATCTTCGAGTACTAGTTTCATTTCATCGTTTTCTTCGCCCATGCCCATCATTAAGCCAGACTTAGTAGGGATTTGGGGGTGTTGTTCTTTAAATTTGCGAAGTAACTCAAGCGACCATTTATAGTTCGCGCCCGGACGACACTCACGATAAAGTCGAGGAATGGTTTCTAAGTTGTGATTAAATACATCAGGCACGCCGTTTTGGAAAATTTCAAGGGCTCTGTCCATTCGCCCTCTAAAATCAGGCACTAACACTTCGATAGTGGTTTTTGGGCTGTGCTCACGGATGGCGTTGATGCAGTCAACAAAATGTTGGGCGCCGCCATCTCGTAAATCATCTCGATCAACTGAGGTTATAACTACGTAATTGAGTCCCATTTCAGCAATGGTTTTTGCGAGTTTTTCTGGTTCTTCAGCACTTGGAGGAAGCGGCTTACCGTGGCCAACATCGCAGAACGGGCAGCGACGGGTGCATATATCACCTAAAATCATGAAGGTAGCCGTTCCGTGATTAAAGCATTCTGCCAAGTTAGGGCAACTGGCTTCTTCACATACCGAATGCAAATTGTTTTTGCGCAAAGTACTTTTGATATGGTCAATGCGATCGGTAGTGCGTGGAAGTTTGATTTTTATCCATTCTGGCTTGCGCAGCATTTCTGATTTTTCGGTCGGAACAATGGTGATCGGGATATGCTTAACTTTATCCTCATCCCTTAGTTTTACGCCTGCTTGTGCTCGTGAATTACTCATTAAAGCCTTCTTTAAAAACAAGTTGATTGATACCCAAGGCATCACAAAAATAATTAACTACCGCGTTTTGTGCCTCATCCATAGATTGAGGCCCTGCGATAGATGTGCAATCTATCATTTCAAGCCCTGCATAGCCACATGGATTAATTCGTTGGAATGGCGACAAGTCCATGTCGACATTAAACGCTAAGCCATGAAAAGATGCCCCTTTGCGAATTCTTAAACCGACCGAGCAAATTTTCTTTTCGCCTACGTACACCCCAGGTGCATCTTTTTTTGGATAGGCGAGGGTGCCATAGTCTTTCAATGTTGCCACGATAGAGCTTTCAAGGGCAGAAACCAAATCTCTTACCCCCCATTTGGCACGCCGAATGTCCAACAAAATGTACATCATGAGTTGACCCGGACCATGATAAGTAACTTGGCCTCCGCGGTCGACTTCAACTACCGGAATGTCGTCTGGGTTGAGAATATGCTCGGCTTTTCCAGCTTGGCCCTGAGTAAAAACCGGTGCGTGTTCAGTCAACCAAATTTCATCCGCTGTTTCGGGTGTTCTAGTATCGGTAAATCGCTGCATTCGTTGCCATATTGGCAAATAGTCCTGCTGCCCAAGCTTACGAATAATTGTTTCACGCTTGGTATTTAATTGCTGCTCAGTTAGCGCATGTTTGTCAGCGAGAACATGGTTGTCGTTCAAGCTTACAGTACCACCCTAACAATCTCTATCTGTGCCAGCTCTGTGTATATGGTTTCCATATGTTCTTTACTGGTGACTCTAACGCCAATCGATACAGCGTGATACTTACCTTTGCTACTGGGTTTTACGCTGGGCGCATAGTCTCCGGGCGCATGCTCTTGCAAACATGCGACGATTTGCTCAGGAAGCGTCGGGTCTGCTAAGCCCATTACTTTAAACGTCTGCATGCACGGGAAATCTAGCAGTTGGTCAAAATGCGTATCCATTATTCTTCTAGGCCTATTTTCAAACTGATCCAGTCCATAGCACGGTCAAATATTCCGCCTTCTTGAACTTCTTCAAGCGTTACGAGTGGATAAGTCGCAATGGTTTCGTCTTCGAGTTTTAGACTCAAAGTGCCTACTTCTATGCCTTTTGCAATTGGCGCTTGTAACTTTTGACTAAGCTCAAAGTGCGCTTTCAACTGTGCAGCCTGTCCTCTTGGAATAGTAATCGGGGTGTCGACATTTATTCCTAGCTCAACAGTGTCTTTGTCACCCATAAAAATACGGTGCGCCACAAAGCTCTGTCCTGCTTGGTATGGCGTTACAGACTCGAAAAATCGAAAGCCATAACGAAGCAGTTTTTTGTTTTCTGATTTGCGCGAGCGTTCACTATCAGTGCCCATCACTACCGATACCAAACGCATATCGCCTTGAGTAGCTGAGGTTATTAAGCTGTAGCCTGAATCTGAAGTATGCCCAGTCTTTATGCCGTCTACGTTTAGACTTTTATCCCAAAGTAAGCTGTTGCGATTAAATTGCTTGATGCCGTTATAGGTGTATTCACGTTGACTGTAGGTTTTGTATACTTCTGGCACTTCGGCTATTAAGGCTGAAGATAGCAACGCCATATCACGCGGTGAGGTGTAATGGTCAGGATCATGCAAGCCGTGACTATTGACGAAGTTGGTGTTGGTCATGCCAAGATTTTGGGCATGGGCGTTCATCATACTTGCGAAGGCTGATTCTGAGCCAGCAACATGTTCAGATATTGCCACGCAGGCATCATTACCTGACTGCACCATAATACCCTGCATGAGTTCTCTAACCGTCACTTTTGTGCCGACTTCAATAAACATTTTAGACGAATCAGGGAAGTTCTTCGCCCAAGCGTTTTCCGATACGGTAACTTCGTCATCCATACTGATGTTGCCGGCTTGAAGTTCTTTACCAACCACATACACCGTCATTATTTTGGTTAAACTTGCTGGTGCTAGGCGCTGATCAATATTCTTTTCGGCGATAATGTGGCCCGTCTGGTGGTCCATTAATAAGAAACCACCCGCGGCTACTTGGGGCGGCGGTGGAATAACCACTGCCGCTTGGGCTAGCGTTAGCATCAGTAGGGTAGAAAATAGGGTGATTAAGCGCATGTCGTTTGGGCTACCTTTTTTAATCAGCTTTTGTATGGTTTCGAGTTGGCAAATGTTATCTCATTGCGATGGTTAACAACAGTGTTTTACCGCTAATATTGGCCTTTATCGTTATTGTGGATTGAATTCAACTCGAAAGGCATTATCAAATCCAATCTTACTTAAGTCTTGGATAAGCTTTTCTGCTTTTTGTTCATTTTCCATTGGTCCTAAATGCAAACGATAAACATTATTCAGTTTTGGAATACTGTTAGGGACCTGCAATAAATTAGATAGACCCGTTGCAAGCTCCTTTACTTTAGTGCCATTTGAGCTTGCGGTTACTTGCACGAAAAGCAATATATCTTGCAAGGAGTCACCATCGAGCAACAATCCGCTTTGTTGCTCACTACGAATATCAGTGGTACTTTTTTGACTTTCGATATTGCTTGTGGCGACAGATGTCTCTAATTGCGCAAGATTGTCGCTAGTGATGGAATTGGGTTGCTTACTTGCCAGCAGTGTTTCAGAACTTTGTTTGCTGCCGATACTCACCAAGCCTGATTCTGACACGTGAATTACCTCAACTTTTACTTTTGTAACCCCTTTCCCGTGAAAGCCTAGCTTTTTGGCAGCGCCATACGACAAATCTAAAATACGGTCGTCATGAAAAGGTCCACGGTCATTAACCCTCACCGTGATGGTTTTATTATTTTCTAAATTGGTCACTCTTGCAAACGATGGCAGTGGAAGAGTCTTGTGTGCCGCGGTAAGTGCAAACATGTCAAAAACTTCGCCATTCGCTGTTTTATGCCCATGAAACTTTTGTCCATACCATGAGGAATAGCCAATTTCTTCATAGCCCTTGCCATCGAGCATAGGTGTATAGAAACCGCCAAGCACCTCATAGGGGCGGCTTGTCCAGACGCTATAAGGTTCGAACCTTGGAACCGGCTCTATATATGAAATTTCGCCGTATTCAAATTTAGGTGCAGAGTCTTGTTTAATAGCATAGCGGCTACTTGGCGCGGTTGAGCACGCTTGAATAACCAGTAACCAGACGCCGATAAATAGCAATTTTTTTTGCGAAACCCTAAACATATGCTTCCTGCAACCTTATTCAAGATAGTGAGTTTTTATTGTTGTCTAAGCAAATTACATCTAAGCAAATTATATCTAACTAAGTAATTATTTAGCTATGTAACGAGCGAAATATTTAGATGCTAAACGGGATAGATTATAGTATGTAAGTTAACGAGACATCAGCCTTTTTTGTGTGCTAATTGACATTAATATACCAAAACCCGCAAGCAGCGTAACCATCGATGTACCGCCATAACTGATTAGCGGCAAGGGTACGCCAACCACCGGTAACAATCCAGATACCATACCCATATTCACGAACACATAAACAAAAAAGGTCAGCGTGATACTGCCAGCTAATAATTTACTGAAAGCGTCCTGAGCCTTGTTAGCGATATATAAGCCCCGCAAAATAATACATAAATATATAATCAACAGACCAATTACGCCAATTAGACCAAACTCTTCGCTATACACAGCAAAGATAAAATCAGTATGGCGTTCAGGCAAAAACTCAAGCTGCGACTGCGTGCCCTGCAACCAGCCTTTACCTTCGACACCGCCTGAACCAATCGCGATCTTCGATTGAATGATATGATATCCGGCGCCAAGCGGGTCGCTTTCGGGGTTAATAAAAGTAGTCACTCTTTGTTTTTGGTACTCCTCCATCAAGAAAAACCACATGATGGGCGCAAACGCACCACCTAATAAGGCAATATAGCTGATTAACTTCCATGCCATTCCAGCTAAAAACAGCACAAATATCCCTGAGCTAGCAATTAATAATGAGGTGCCTAAATCCGGTTGTTTAGCAATTAAAATAGTGGGGATGAACACTAAAATAAAGCCTACAACAACGTCGCGATTACGCGGAGGCAAATCGCCTCTACTAATATACCAAGCGACCATTAAAGGTACTGCTAGTTTCATAATTTCAGAAGGCTGAAAGCGCACAAAACCAAAATCTAGCCAGCGCTGAGCACCTTTGCCAATATCACCAAACAGTAATACTCCAACTAGCATAAGCACGCCGATAACATAGGCATATATCGCAAAGCGTTGATAAAACATAATCGGTATTTGCGCTAGTATCACCATTACGGTAATCGCAAGACCTAAACGAACAAGCTGCCGATTAACGAGATCCCAGTCTTGCCCACCAGAGGAAAAAATTGTCAGTAGGCCAACTATCATAAGAGAGGCTAAGGAAAAGAGCAAAAATCCATCGATATGCACTTTTTCTAAAAATGAGCGCCGAGCAGGAGTAAAGGCCTTGCTCATTGTATGCTTTCGCTTTGAGGCTCTTGAGTCGACGTTTGAGCAATTTTTGCTGCGGTCGCTCGCTCAAAATAAAAGTCCATGACTCTTCTTGCCAATGGCGCAGCATTAGAGCTTCCCCCTCCTGCATTTTCTATGGTAACGGCGATGCTTATTTCTGGCCTGTCATAAGGCGCATAACCTACATACATAGCGTTGTCGCGCAGATATTCTGAGATGGCGTCTTCGTTATACTCTTCGTCTTGAGCAACGGTAAAAAGTTGCGCGGTGCCCGTTTTGCCAGCTGAAGTATAAGGAGTATTAAGGAAAGCCGTGCGCGCAGTTCCATGCTCTCTGTTGACCGTTCCATATAGGGAATCAAGCACCAAGTTCCAATTAGTTTCGTCAACGATGGTCATTGGTGGTTTCATTTCTACGGGCAAGTCTTGTACTTCACCCTCCAACATATAGCCTTTCAAAAGGCGCGGTACATGTCGCTCACCTTTGTTAACCAAAAAGTTAAGAGATTGAACCATCTGAATAGGTGTGGCGTTCCAATATCCTTGGCCGATGCCTATAGATATTGTGTCGCCGATATACCATGGCTCATTGAAACGTGCTCTTTTCCAGCCTCTGGAGGGTAAAATCGCCTCCGATTCTTCATACAAATCGAGGCCCGTGAACTGTCCAAATCCAAATTCGCTCATGCCTTCGTGAATGCGGTCAATACCCAACTTGAAGGCAAGATCATAGTAAAATATATCACAAGACACCTCAACCGAGCGGGTAACGCCAACCTCTCCATGCCCCCATTTTTTCCAATCCCGCCAAACGTGAGCGACATTTTTTAATTGATAAGTTCCGGTATCTTGGATGGTAGTGTCGGCGGTAATCACGCCTTCTTCCAAACCAATTAAGGCAAGATGTGCCTTAATTGTCGAGGCAGGAGGGTATCTGCCCTGCGTCGCACGGTTTAGCAGGGGACTGTATTTAGAATTAAGCAGTTTTGAATATTCCTTTTGACTAATTCCATGCACAAATAAGTTGGGGTCGTAGCTCGGGCTGCTGTAAAGCGCCAGCACGCCGCCCGTCCGAGGATCGGTTATCACTACCGAACCGCGTCTTCCGGCTAGTTCTTGTTGAGCTTTTTGCTGAAGCTCAATGTCGATATTCAACGCAATATCTTGACCTGGAATTGGTTCCTGAAAATCAAGTACTCTGATCACGCGCCCCTGATTATTTACCTCAACCTGTTGATACCCAACCTGACCGTGCAAGGTGTTTTCATGGAACTTTTCGACGCCTTGTTTACCGATGTCGTGGGTCGCCGCATAGTTGGCAGCTTGACCACTGTCTTCGAGTTTTGCAAGGTCTCGTTTGTTTATTCTGGCTACGTATCCAAGCATGTGGGTGAGGGTATCTTTGAATGGATAATAACGAGATAGCCTTGCTTCTATCGAAACGCCGGCGAATAGATGTTGGTTCGCGGCAAAAATAGCCACATCTTGTTGGCTTAATTGATTTCGTATTGCAACGGGTTTAAATCGGCGCTGACGTTTACGCTCTTGCTCAAAGCGATCAATTTCATCTTCGGTCAATTCCATCAGCGATGTAAGTTGAGCGATGGTATTGTCTAAATCATCTACTTCTTCGGGAATAATTTCTAAACTAAATACGGGTCTGTTTTCTGCAAGTATGACTCCATTACGATCATAAATTAGGCCGCGGTTAGGAGGAATTGGAAGAACTTTAATACGATTACCGTTGGAGCGGGTTTGGTAATCTTCGAACTGATTTACCTGTAAGTTATATAAGTTAACGATAATCAGGCTTAAAAATACAAGAACAAGCAACATCGATACAAATGTCCGCCGTGCAAAAAGATTTGCTTCGGCCGAATGATCACGAATTGTTTGTCTTTTTTTTCCCATTCTATTCTCTATGATAGGGATGATTTTGGGTAACTGACCATGCGCGATAAAGCGCTTCGGCAACGATGACTCTCACCAGTGGGTGTGGAAGCGTCAAGTCTGAGAGCGACCACTTCTGCTCAGCAGCGTCTTTGCATTCATTTGATAATCCTTCTGGACCACCAATCAACAGGCTTACGTCGCGACCATCTAACTTCCAACGCTCTAACTGCTCTGCAAGCATCGGCGTAGACCAAGACTTGCCGGTGACCTCTAAGGCCACTACACGGTTCCCTTTGGGAATACTTTGCAAACAACGCTGACCCTCATCAAAAATGGTCTTTTCGATGTTGGTGGTTTTGCCTCGTTTACCGGGAGTAATTTCAGTAAAGCTAACTCGACAGTCTGGTCCAAAGCGCTTGGTGTATTCATTAACGCCTTCGACCACCCAACCGGGCATTTTGTTCCCTACTGCAACAACTTGAATCTGCATATGTAAAGCTAATCTACTGCCAAAGCTTCTCAAGCTGGTAAAAATCCCGAGTATCATCTTGCATGACGTGGGCAACAACGTCGCCTAAGTCAACTAAGACCCACTCACCGGTTTCCTTGCCCTCTACACTAAGCGGAGGATGGCCAGCCAGTTTACTTTCTTTGATCAAGTTAGCGGCAATTGAGGATACATGTCTTTTTGAATTGCCAGAGCAAACAACCAGCGTATCGGTGATCGTGCTTTTTCCAACCACGTCGATAACAACGATATCGCGGGCTTTCATGTCTTCGATTTTATCAAGTACAAATTGTGTCAATGTTGAGTCTTTCAATCTTTTACCTTTATTAAGAATAAATGCGGTGGGCCTGAATATATTCGATGATGTCAGGCGTTAACCATTGTTCAGTAGATACGCCATCTGCTATTGCGCGGCGTATCATGGTTGATGAAATCTCGGTTTGCGGATTTAACACAAATACGACCTCACCTTGCTTCGATGCACGCAGTATACCGTTTATGCGTTGGTTTTGTGCATTTTGTGTCATTTTGTCGACTAAATAAAGCTGCTCGGGTAAGAGATGCCTAAGGTCATCGCTAATTGAGGGCAGTATTTCACGAGGAATATTTGCTTTATGGTACGATTCTAAAAAGCGTATAAGGCGCTGCTGAGTATTATCGTCTGCCAAGGGATATGTTGCTTCGCCCCTCATCATCACGACAATATGACATTTTTGCATCAGGGTGTGCGGCAAGTGCCAAGAGGCTAGGCCTAAAAACGCATCAAGTCCCATAATAAAACAAATAGCATGCTCTGGGTGTTGCTCACTCAGCGCACAAACGGTGTCCACAGAATAGCTTGGTGAATCGCGCATAACTTCAATCTTATTGACCAGCAAGCGACTATCTTGTCGCGCAAATATTTGGGTCATATTGAGCCGATGCTGAGCGCTTGAACAGGCCTGTTTGTGCACCGGAATATGACTTGGAATGAGCTCGCAGCTTTGCATATCTAAGGACTCAAGTACCGCTAGCAAAGGTTGCATATGACCATGGTGAGGGGGATCAAAGGTTCCGCCAAATACTGCTTTCAATAGTAATCGTTCGGGCGACTGCATTATGTGCT
Source organism: Glaciecola sp. SC05 (assembly GCF_041380235.1). Taxonomy (NCBI): domain Bacteria; kingdom Pseudomonadati; phylum Pseudomonadota; class Gammaproteobacteria; order Alteromonadales; family Alteromonadaceae; genus Glaciecola; species Glaciecola sp. SC05. The sequence continues at coordinate 183,921 of NZ_JBGIYY010000003.1, read as the reverse complement.
TAATGAAAAATGTTCTAAAGGAGCCGGTAAAAATAGCAGGGCTAAGTGACTCAACAATACGTATGGCTTGCTGATGCTCTCAGATTTTAACATCGCATCAGCTTGCTGTAGGTGCTTAATAAGGATCTGCAGGTGACCGCCGTTTAAACGCATTAGCGCCGCATTGTATAAGCTCTGCTTGTTTTGCCAAATGCGCATTTTCATAAACGGAATGGCTTCACCTCGCTGCATAAAGCCATAGCACTGTTCTAATAGTTGCGCTTCTTTTATGAGTGACCATAGTATGATGTTTGGCTCTAAGCCTTCACTTTCTAAACGATATAATATTTTAACGGCGCGCTGCATATTTCCAGCGAGCACCTCGTCTGCAAATTGAAATACCGTGAAGCGAGATTGATCAACGCTGGCCTGGCTCACCTGTTTTGCATCAATGGATTGCGCATTTGGGAACAATAAACCTAGTTTTTCTAACTCTTGATTGGCCGCCAGTAAATTACCTTCGTTCATGTCACAAATAAGGTGAATAGCATCTTCGCTTAAAGGCAATCCAATACCATTGGCTCTTTGCTTTAACCATTGGCTTAATTGGCCGCCCTGAAGCTCATAACAATGACAAAACCAAGCGTGATTAAGTAATTGTTTAAACCATTTGGCATTTTGCACGTCTTTGCCAATTTTAGGGCCTTGGATCAACAGTAAGGTATCAGCGCTAATAGTTTGCGAAATCTCCGTTAGCGTAGCTGCACCTTGTGTACCTGGCTTACCTGTTGGTAGCGTGAGTTCAATATATTGTTTATCTGAAAATAGCGACATTGCCTGAGTCGCATCTACCAATTGATGCCAAGAAAAATCGCTGTCAGCCACTAAAGTCTGACGCTCGTCAAAACCATGTTCTTTGGCCTTTTTTCGCAAGGCATCCAAGACATCTTGCTTTTGCTGTGGCTCATCGCCAAACAGTAAAACAATCGATGGTAGTGGGTTTTTCGCGAGATGAGCGCTAAATTGATTGGGTTTAAGCTGCACTAATTTGACCTTGAGCCAGAAGAGAGGGACTGTTGCGGCTGTCTTAAATTATATTGGCTCGACAATAGGCGCACCATTCTATCGGCTGATTCTATGCGCATTTCATCCATAACCAGCTCCAATTCACGCGATTTTGCTAGAATTTGCTGTGGGTCATCTTGATATTCACGCATGACTGAAAGACTATTGCTAATGGGCCTTGCGTTGGGAAATACCACTTGATAATTAACCGTGTATATCAACTCATACTCAGCTACCTGACCACTTGAAAATACCGATAGTAGGCGGCGCTCTAAATTCTCAGGCTGCAGATTAATCAATACGGTTGCCGCTGGGTCTAAGGTTTCTGCTAAATCGGACCCCGCAGTTATGCTACGAAGCTGATAAATCGGCAATCGCTCACTCAAGGCCCGAGAAAGTGGAGAAAACTGCAGGGAAGCATTTATCACCACAGTATCTATAGACTCTGGCAATGCCTGAGATCCACGTAAACTGAAGCCACAGCCGCCTATGATTAATGACATCAGCATTACTGCTATAAGGATAACACTGCGCAAAGTGCTTATAGTCAAATCTTTGCCTCCATAAGTTACTGCAAACGGCCTCTAGTTAGCCACGATATTGACAAGTTTTCCAGGCACTACTATGACTTTACGAACTGTTTTACCGTTGGTAAAGCTCACTACATTTTCGTGCGCCAGCGCCATTGCTTCAAGCTCTGGATTGGTAATGTCAGCAGGTACTGTGAGTTTAGCACGCACTTTGCCATTCACCTGTACGATGATCAGTTTTTCATCTTCTACCAACGCCGATTGGTCAACTGTAGGCCAAGCTTGTGTTTGCAATGCACTGGTCTGTTTAAGCAAGCCCCATAATGCTTCACAAATATGCGGCGTGTATGGATTTAACATCTTGGTTAAGGCGATAATACCTTCATGATAAATGGCTGTGTCTTGCGCGTCGTTTAGCTCATATTTTTGCAAGGCGTTTAGCAGTTCCATCATTTTTGCAACAGCAGTATTAAATGTTTGACGCCGCTCTACATCGTCGGTAATCGACTCAATTTTACTGTGCACTTCTTTGCGTAGCGCTTTTTGCTTCTTCGACAAGGCTTTGCTGTCAATCTGCGGCAAATCAGCCTGTAAGTGCTCTGAAGCAAACTCACTAACTAAGCGCCATAGTCTGCGTAAAAAACGATTAGCACCTTCAACACCCGATTCAATCCACTCTAAATCTTGCTCGGGTGGAGCTGCAAACATGGTGTAAAGTCGAATTGTATCAGCGCCATAAATGTCGATGACCTTTTGGGGGTCAATACCATTATTTTTAGACTTTGACATTTTTATCATGCCAGCGTACTGAACGGGAGCGCCTGTGTCGGTGACTACGCCGCCACAAATTCGGCCTTTGTCATCTCGCTCGACGGTGATACTGTCGGGCGCGTGCCAGATCTCTTTGCCGTTGTCTGCCTTTGAGTAAAACGCATTGGCTAACACCATGCCTTGGCATAGCAGGCGCTTAAAGGGTTCGTCTGACGAAACTAAATCTTCATCGCGAAGCAGTTTGTGGAAAAAACGCGCATACAAAAGATGCAATATTGCATGCTCTATACCGCCGATATATTGGTCGACGGGCAGCCAATAGTTGGCTTCTTTGGGGTCAAGCATCGCGTCGCTTGGCGCTGAGGCATAGCGTGCGTAGTACCAAGACGACTCCATGAATGTATCGAAGGTGTCAGTTTCTCGCAACATGGCTTTGCCATTATGCTGTGTTTGAGCCCACTGTGGATCTGCTTTAATCGGGGAGGTAACACCATCCATTACCACATCAGTAGGGAGTATTACGGGTAAATCTTGTTCTGCCACTGCATAGGAGTGGCCTTCTTCGTCGTTCACAATCGGAATCGGCGCACCCCAATAGCGCTGGCGGGACACGCCCCAATCACGCAAACGATAGTTGACGGTTTTCTTGCCTTTGTTCATTTGCGAAAGTTTGTCAGCTATGGCATCAAATGCACTTTCGAAAGACATTCCTGAATATTCCCCTGAATTAATCACGGTATGTTTTTCGCAATAGGCCGCTTTTGAAATATCAGCGTCGATGTCGTCTTGTTTAAACTCAACTACTTGTTTGATTGGCAAGTGATATTTTGTGGCAAATTCCCAGTCCCTTTGATCATGAGCCGGAACCGACATTACTGCGCCAGAGCCGTATCCCATCAGCACAAAATTTGCGATCCAAATCGGCATGGCGTCGCCGGTAAGTGGATGCGCGGCAAACAATCCAGTGTCTATGCCGAGCTTCTCCATGGTGGCTAACTCTGCTTCAGCTGTTTTTGTGTTTTTACACTTTTCAATAAATGCTGCGATTTGCGGATTATCTTCGCTTATAGACAAAGCAATAGGGTGCTGAGCAGCGATGGCTAAATAGGTAGCCCCATATAAGGTATCAGGTCGGGTAGTATAGACTTCTATGTCTTGATACCCAGCGGTCTCTTTAGCTAAGTCAAAACTAATTTCAACGCCTTCAGAGCGTCCAATCCAGTTGCGTTGTGCAGTTTTGACCTGTGCCGGCCAATCAGGCAATTTGTCTAGGTCGGCGAGCAGTTGTTCTGCATAGTCGGTGATTTTGATGAACCACTGCGGAATTTCTTTTTGTTCAACTAGTGCACCAGAGCGCCAGCCGCGCCCATCGATCACTTGTTCATTGGCAAGCACAGTTTGATCGACTGGGTCCCAATTAACCGTCGCATGTTTTTTATACACTAAGCCTTTTTCAAATAAACGCGTAAAAAACCATTGTTCCCAGCGATAGTACTCGGGATCGCAAGTGGTGACTTCTCTGCGCCAGTCATAACCAAAACCAAGTGCATTGAGTTGCCCTTTCATATATTCGATATTTTGCAGCGTCCATTTACTCGGCGCCGTTTTGTTTTCTATGGCTGCGTTTTCAGCAGGTAAGCCAAACGCATCCCAACCGATTGGTTGCAGGACATTTTTGCCCTGCATACGTTGAAAGCGGCTAACCACATCACCGATAGTATAATTGCGCACATGTCCCATATGCAGCCTGCCGCTAGGATAGGGAAACATCGACATGCAATAGTACTTCTCTTTTCCATCGTCTTGATTAGCCTCAAATACTTTTGTATTGATCCAATGCTGCTGAGCATCTTGCTCAATCGAACGGGGGTCATAGGTGTGCGCGCTGGTCGCATTTTCGTCGTAGCTGGACATCTAGTTTGCGATTCTCATTTATCGGTTTATTTTGGGGTTATAGAATACCTTGCCAAGCCTGCATATCACAAGCCTTTCTGTTAGTCGTGACAGTACATGCTTAAATATTTGCAGTCTATGATTAGATAATAAGATACACTTATCGCTAAGAGCGAAGCCCAGAGCCATCTCTAATACACATTGAACCCACATAACATCGATAAAGTTTTCTTATGACATTAAAAGACGTTGCACAAAGCACGCGACTAAAACATCACCAACTCTCAGCACGCATTTCATTTGCAGATTTGCCTATTGCCGACTCCGCTGACCTCGCAAACTCCGACCTACTGATTGGGCAGGAGCGAGCAAAGCGAGCTTTTGAGTTCGGTCTTGGAGTAACATCTCCGGGCTACAACATGTATGTAATGGGTGAGCAGGCAACCGGTAGATTTACTCTAATAAAAGAGTACATTCAGAATCATAAGTCACTTAATCACGAGTTGTTCGATTGGTTGTATCTTAATAATTTAGAAAATGAACGCGAACCCAAGGTTCTGAAAATGCCGGCGGGTGAAAGCACGGTTTTTGTACGTGATATAGAGACCCTGATTGACGAAGTATTGGCTACTTTTCCTGCATCCTATGAAAATCCTGGCTACCAACGCCGCAAAGCTGCTATTACGCGTCACTTTGAGCAAAAATACGACAAGGCGATTGATGAAGTCGAAAAACTGGCCTTTCAAAAAGGTATTGCCTTGGTAGAAGAAGGTAATAACATCAGTTTTGCGCCTATTGTTGAAGGGCAACCGGTCAGTGATGCTGACTTTTCGAGCCAGCCAGACCAAACGCGCGAACATTATTATCAACTGATTGATGAACTTGAAATTAGTTTAACCGAAGCCTTATTAGAACTCCCAGGTTGGCAACGAGAAGCAGCTGAGCAGCAAAAGACCTTAAAAATTCAGTTGGCGGAGCAGGGTGTGCGACCACTGATAAAAGATCTCGAGCAAAAGTACAGTAGCCATATCCCTATTTTAAAATATTTAAAACAACTTAAATCGCATATTGTCGAAACGATCGTAGAAACGCTTTCTCAAGAACATAAAGATGACAAACAAGATGAATTCGATCAACGCGCAATGTTAGTCGATATTTATTTGCCCAATAGTTTAGTAAACAACAAACAAAATGCGCGCATGCCCTTGGTATATGAAGCCAACCCAAGCTATCAAAATTTATTTGGTAAAATAGAATATACCAGCGTTCAGGGCTCGGTTTACACTAACTACAGAATGATCACTGCCGGTGCGCTACACAAAGCGAATGGCGGATATTTAGTGCTCGATGCTGACAAGTTACTCGCCCAAGCTCATGTGTGGGAAGCCTTAAAGCTGGCGCTTAAATTTGAGCGGATTAAATTAGAACTGCCACAGCAAGAAGTGGGGATGGTTAATTCCATCACTCAAAACCCAGAGCCTATTCCCTTGAGTTGCAAGCTCATATTGCTGGGCTCTAGAGATCTTTATTATACCCTGCAAGACTATGACCATGAGTATTCGGAGCTTTTTAGAGTGCTGGTGGATTTTGAAAATGAAATTGATTTGAATCCTCGCAATCTGCAGCATTTTTTGGCGCGCATCACCACAGAAGTTCATTCTTTAGGTTTAAGCTCAATCGATATTGACGCGGTTGAAAAACTTGCTCAACACAGTTTAAGAATATCTGAGCATCAATCGAAATTAAGCGCACGTTTTGCAGATATTTTAGAGCTGCTTCATGAAGCAAAATACTTCTGTGATAAGGCGATGCGTAATTTTTTATGTATAGAAGATATCAACGAAGCGCTAAGTGCAAAAAAAATGCGCACTGGTCGCGTAGCAGATAATTTTTTGCAAGATATTCAAGAAGGTCACGTGCTGATCAGCACATCTGGAGATGCGGTTGGCACCTTAAACGGTCTGACCGTATTGGAAGTAGGTGATACCGCCTTTGGTACACCCGCTCGCGTAACTGCAACGGTATATGCTGGCAGCACCGGCGTTGTCGATATTGAGCGAGAAGTTGAGTTAGGACAGTCTATTCACTCTAAAGGTGTATTGCTACTTACCGGTTACTTAGGCAACAAATATGCTCAGGAGTTTCCGCTTACGCTATCGGCAAATATTGCCTTAGAGCAATCTTACGGATATATCGACGGTGACAGTGCTTCATTGGGTGAGTTGATTGCTTTGATCTCAGCATTAACCGACATTCCATTAAAACAAAGTATCGCGATTACCGGCTCAATTAATCAGTTTGGCGAAGTTCAGGCTGTGGGTGGAATAAACGAAAAAATTGAAGGCTACTTCGAGCTCTGTAAAACCCGCGGGTTAAGCGGTGAACAAGGCGTGATTATTCCCTACTCTAATCGAGTGAATCTGATGTTAGGTGATGAAGTGAGTAAAGCGGTGGAAGAAAACCGCTTTCATATTTACACGGTAGAAGATGTGGACCAAGCCATTACTATCATGACTGGCAAGATTGCCGGCAAACTTAATACCCGCGGCAGATTCCCTAAACACTCAGTGCATGAACGTGCAGTGCATCGCTTGTTTTCAATTTATGCCACCGTCAATGGCGGTCATGACGATTAATTAATTTTGCCTTAAAGCCTAGCCAAAACGATTGGCTTACTTTGGCGGCATTCTTAAGCCGCCATCTAAACGAATGGTCTCAGCGTTTAAATATTTATTTTCAAAGATATGCAGCACTAACTTAGCAAACTCTTCGGGTAAACCAAGTCGCTTAGGAAATTGCACGTTAGCGGTTAGGGCGTCTTGCACTTTATCAGGCATGGCTAATAGCATTGGAGTCCCCATTACGCCTGGCGCAATAGTATTAACCCGGATGCCCAATGGGGCTAAATCTCTTGCCATTGGCAAGCACAAACCAATAATACCGCCTTTACTGGCGGCGTAAGCAGTTTGACCGATTTGCCCTTCATATCCAGCCACTGATGCAGTGTTAATAATCAGGCCGCGCTCTGCTGACTCACCGTCCACTTCATTTTTTGCGAAGTAAGACGCAACTACACGGGCAACATTGAACGAACCAACTAAGTTGATATTGATGGCTTTGGCAAAGTCTCCAAGAGGCATTGGGTTACCCTCTCTGTCTAAGGTACGTTTGGCCGGCGCCACGCCAGCGCAGTTTAAACATAGACGAATGTTTGTATGCTCTGCAAATATGGTCGCCATAACGGCTTCGACTCCCGCTTCGTCGGTCACATTGAGCGCGTAAAATGCGCAGTTCTGTGCTCCAAATTCTGCGATGCGTTGCTGACCTGCTTGGGCGTTCATATCAAGCATGACCACTTTCCAGCCGGCGTCAATTAGGGCTTTGCTTGTTGCATAGCCTAATCCTGAAGACCCGCCAGTGACGATAGCTGTTGTAGCAGACATAATTATTCCTTGGGTTTAGCGACGTGGAAGGGTAATTTTGGCGTCTTCACTGGGTCGATAGATGACGAGTACATGCCCAATGCTTTGCACTTTTTCAGATTTGGTTTCACCCACTATGGCGTCCATGATGAGTGCTTTTTCTTCGCGGTCATTCGAAGGTACCTTAACCTTAATCAGCTCATGGTGAGCGAGTGCATTTTCAATTTCTGCTACAACGCCTTCTGTAAGTCCGTTATTGCCAAGCTGAATGACTGGTTTAAGTGGGTGTGCTAAGCCTTTTAGATATTGCTTTTGTTTCGTTGTTAAATGCATGAACCTGACTAATATTAGTAGAGTAATGGATTGAATGATTGATTATCAATCAATTCAGCCTTGAATTTTTGTATTCTACCTTCACTTATAAGGTATTGCGACACTCAGAGCCTGATTTTCGCAAAAAGCATCGTTTAGGTCAGATTTTTCGCGTGCTTAGGTGTGTTAGGGTACTTAAATCCGGCTTTTGTGAAAAATATCTTTCTTTTTTAAGAATATGGCACGCATATCGCTTGCAGATTTAAACCGGCAAATAAATAAAGACCTCGTGTGCACAGTGGAGCGAATCGCTTACAGCGCAAAATGCACAATATGCACTATTTGATCTATTGTTGACCGAAATTGTTAGGAACAACGTAGTTAATGTGTTGTCGTATTATTTAGCAAACAATTGATATACGAAAGAGTAGTAGAGGGCTGTGAAAGATGTTAGAGGAAGTGGGCCGCTAACGAAGGGGTTGTGCGCATACAAATGGGCAATTTATAAGTGTGTAAAGGTCACTAATAGCAAGTATCTTGGTGGCACTCGTAAACAAAGTATAGTAGTCTTGCAGGCAGGCTGTTCAAGCATGAAGGTCTGCATTCAATTTTAAATTAAGCTTATTGACTAGAGGTAAGTAGCGTTGAGCGACATGGCAAAAAATCTCATCTTGTGGTTATTCATTGCAGTTGTGCTAATGATGGTGTTCAAGAATTTTTCTGGACAAGAAGCAGTCCGAGCACAAACTGACTACACCACGTTCCTGTCTGAAGTACAGCGCGGTGACATTCGCGAAGTGACAATCAGTCAAAATGAAATCAAAGGAATCAAGCGCAACGGCGAGTCCTTTGTGACTTACATTCCTTATCGCGATGACCAGTTAATGTCTGATCTTGCGAAGAACGACGTCAGGGCGTTTGGCAAAGAGCCAGACAAGCCTAACTTCTTAGCGCAAATATTTATCTCATGGTTTCCGATGTTGTTGCTTATTGGCGTATGGATTTTCTTTATGCGTCAGATGCAGGGCGGCGGCGGTCGCGGTGCGATGTCATTCGGTAAAAGCAAAGCCAAGTTACTAAGCGAAGAGCAGATTAAAACGACTTTTGCAGACGTAGCAGGCTGTGATGAAGCCAAAGAAGACGTATCGGAATTAGTCGATTTTTTACGAGACCCAACCAAATTTCAAAAATTAGGTGGCAAGATCCCTAAAGGTATTTTGATGGTCGGTCCTCCAGGAACCGGTAAAACACTTTTAGCAAAAGCCATTGCCGGTGAAGCTAAGGTGCCATTCTTCGCAATTTCTGGTTCAGACTTTGTCGAGATGTTCGTGGGTGTGGGTGCTTCACGAGTGCGTGACATGTTCGAACAGGCCAAAAAAGCTTCCCCTTGCATCATCTTCATCGATGAAATCGATGCGGTAGGTCGTCAACGTGGCGCGGGTTTAGGCGGCGGGCATGATGAGCGCGAACAAACCCTTAATCAAATGTTAGTTGAGATGGATGGATTTGAAGGACACGAAGGCATCATCGTTATCGCAGCAACAAACCGTCCTGACGTATTGGACCCTGCTTTACTGCGTCCAGGCAGATTTGATCGCCAGGTTGTGGTTGGTTTGCCTGACATACGTGGACGCGAACAAATACTCAAAGTACACATGCGCAAAGTGCCGCTAGGCGACGATGTTGAAGCATCTGTAATAGCCCGCGGTACGCCAGGATTCTCTGGTGCAGATTTAGCAAACCTAGTAAACGAAGCTGCGCTGTTTGCTGCTCGTACTAACCGTCGCGTTGTATCGATGGAAGAGTTTGATAAAGCAAAAGACAAGATCATGATGGGCGCAGAGCGCAAATCTATGGTCATGACGGAAGAAGAAAAAGCCATGACTGCTTATCATGAAGCGGGTCATGCCATTGTTGGCCGTCTCGTACCAGAACATGATCCGGTGTATAAGGTGTCTATTATTCCTCGCGGTAGAGCGCTTGGTGTAACTATGTATTTGCCCGAGCAAGACCGCGTAAGCTACAACAAACGACATCTCGAGAGTATGATTTCGAGCCTTTATGGTGGTCGCTTGGCCGAAGAGATTATTTACGGTGAAGAAATGGTAACAACGGGTGCTTCAAACGATATTGAGCGCGCCACCGACATTGCCAAGAAGATGGTGACGCAGTGGGGTCTTTCATCAAAATTGGGCGCACAACTATTTGCTGAAGAAGAAGGGCAAGTGTTTTTAGGTCGCTCTGTGACAAAGTCATCTAGCATGTCAGATGAAACTGCACGCATGATTGATGCCGAGATAAAGTTGTTGATTGATCGTAACTACAAACGTGCTGAGCAGATGTTGCGCGACAATATGGACATTCTGCATGCGATGAAAGATGCATTAATGAAGTATGAAACGATTGATGCCAGACAAATAGACGACTTGATGGCGCGAAGAGAAGTGCGTCAACCAGCCGACTGGGATAAAGACGAACGTTCTAACTCTGCACCTCCGTCTGGTGGTGACAAGCTTGACGTTGGCCGTAAAGATGAGCCGAAAGCCGACGGCGAAGGTGAAGCAAACCCATCAAATTAAATTTTGGTATACATTAAAACACCGGTCTTTTAAGGCCGGTGTTTTTGTTTTTGCAGTATATTTTTGCACTTTTCGACTGACTATGTGTCAACTGTTCATACAATTACGGTATGATACGGCGCTAGCATTTCGCTCAGGTACATAACGAATGATGACATTTAAAGATAAGACCGTTGTTTTCGATTCACCAAAAATTATGGGTATATTAAATGTCACCCCTGATTCATTTTCTGACGGTGGGCAGTTTAACGAATTGGATGCCGCTCTCAGACACACTCAAAACATGCTGGAACACGGCGCAACATTTATAGATGTTGGCGGAGAATCTACTCGCCCTGGTGCCACTCCTGTTAGTCTCTCGCAAGAGTTAGATAGAGTTATCCCAGTGATCGCTGCCATAGCCTCACGCTTTGACGTTATTATTTCAATAGATACCAGCAAAGCAGAAGTGATGAAAGAAGCCGTTAGCAATGGTGCTGGTTTGATAAACGACGTAAGAGCGCTACGCGAGCCCAACGCACTTCAAACGGCTGCTGAGTTAGCAATTAAACACAATATCCCAAGCTGTATTATGCATATGCAGGGTAAGCCTGAAACCATGCAAATTGCGCCCAAGTATGACTCAGTTGTAGACACTATTACGGGTTTTTTCAGTGAACAAATTGCACGCCTAACTGACGCTGGTTTTCACTACAAACAAATAATGCTAGACCCAGGCTTTGGGTTTGGTAAAACTCTCGATCATAATTTTGAAATGCTAAAACACTTCGTGCATTTTACTCAGTTTGATTTACCGGTATTAGCCGGTTTGTCGAGAAAGTCGATGATTGGTAAACTGCTCAGCCGAGAAGTAAATGATCGCTTGGCAGGGGATATCACCGTCAATACAATTGCAGCGCTTGCTGGTGCAAGCGTACTAAGAGTTCACGATGTGAAAGAGGCCATGGATGTGGCCCAAATAATACGAAAATTAAATCAAATAAATTAATCAAGGAATGCGCATGTCGACAAGACAGTATTTTGGTACCGATGGTATCCGTGGCAAAGTAGGTGAGAGTGTAATTAACCCTGAGTTTGTAATTAAGCTCGGCTGGGCGGCAGGTAAAATCCTTGCCGGCACTGGCACTAACAAGGTGTTAATTGGCAAAGACACACGTATCAGCGGATATATGCTTGAGTCTGCTCTCGAGGCCGGACTGTCTGCGGCTGGCATAAATATTGGTTTGCTAGGGCCGATGCCGACTCCAGCAATCGCGTATTTAACCAAAACCTTTCGCTCTGAAGCGGGTATTGTAATCAGTGCATCACACAATCCTTATTACGACAACGGCATCAAGTTTTTCTCTTCTAATGGTCAAAAGCTAGACGATGACATTGAGATTGCTATTGAGCAACAAATGAAATTACCTATGACCTGCGTAGCAAGTGACAAACTTGGTAAGGCGAGTCGCATCAACGATGCCGCAGGGCGCTACATAGAATATTGCAAAGGTACTTTTCCATCGGACCTATCATTGCGCGGAATGAAAATTGTGGTCGATTGTGCGCACGGTGCAACTTATCATATTGCACCCAACGTTCTTTCAGAATTAGGTGCCACGGTTATCGAAATTGGCACCGATCCTGATGGTTTAAACATTAACCACCAAGTAGGCGCAACGTCTTTGAGATCGACTATTCAAGCGGTTAAAAAGCACGGTGCCGATTTTGGATTTGCGCTGGATGGTGACGGTGACCGGATTATGATGGTTGATGAACATTGTAATGTAATTGATGGTGACCAAATTATTTTTATCATCGCGCGCGATGCATTGAAGTCCGGAAACTTACAAGGTGGCGTGGTTGGCACTAAAATGTCGAATTTAGGCATGGAGATAGCCTTAGAGCAGTTGGGCGTGCCTTTTGAACGCGCAGACGTAGGTGACCGTTATGTTATTGAGCTGCTTAATCGTCATGGCTGGTGTATCGGCGGTGAGAATTCGGGGCATGTTTTGAATTTACAATATGCTACTACTGGCGACGGAATTATTGCAGGTCTGCAAGTCATTGCCGCCATGTTAAGAGCAAACATGTCCTTAAGTGAAATATCTTCTGGATTTAAGAAGTTTCCGCAAACGCTGATAAATGTGAAATTCAAAGACGCAGGTCAAAATCCATTGAACTCTGACAGGGTTAAAAATGCGGTGATTGCAGCGGAGAAAAGCATGGGTAATAGCGGCAGGGTGCTGTTACGAAAAAGCGGTACAGAGCCTTTAATTAGAGTAATGGTAGAGGCGCAAGATAAAGACATGTCTGAAACTTGGGCTAATAAGATTGCGGATGAAGTAAAAGCGCTCGCGGGCAAGTAAATTTTTCACATTAGCCGCTTGTATATTTGGCTATGGTTAGTTAATATCAGCGCCGCTTTGCGCGCGGGTGCACGAAAGGAGTTGTGATATGAGTCATGTACGTAAAAAAATGGTTGCTGGAAATTGGAAGATGAACGGCAATCGGGCGTTACTTGAACAATTTAAACAGCATTTAATCGTACCTGACAACACCGATGTTGTGCTATGTCCTCCCGCTGTTTATCTAGCGAATGCGGTCGGCAGTCACTACAAAGTAGGTGCCCAAAATATTAGTGAGCATGAAAAGGGTGCCCATACTGGCGATATATCATGCTCGATGTTAAACGATTTAGCCGTCCATTATGTGATCTTGGGTCACTCTGAGCGGCGTCAAGACCATAATGAAAGTAACGAACTTGTGGCTCAGAAAGTAAAGTGTGCCTTGAATGCCGGTCTCACGCCCATATTTTGTATTGGCGAACCTTTAGAAGTGAGAGAGTCAGGTGAGGTATTTGCTTTTGTTCAAGCGCAAATAGATGCGGTAGTAAATATTTGTGGTAATGAATTTTTTGAGAAAGCCGTAATTGCTTATGAGCCGATATGGGCAATAGGCACCGGTAAAACTGCTTCACCTGAACAAGCGCAGGAAGTGCATGCGTTTATAAGAACGCATTTGAGTAAGACAAATTCAGACGCTCAAAAGATGCAGATTTTATATGGTGGCAGTGTGAATGCAGATAATGCGGCTGAATTATTCGCACAGGCTGATATAGACGGTGGTCTTATTGGCGGTGCTAGTCTTAAAGTAGATGATTTTAATATAATTTGCCAAGCGGCAGGTTAAAAAGGAAAAACAATGTTATATGAAATTTTGTTAGTGTCTTACTTGGTGGTTGCATTGATGCTAATTGGGTTTGTGCTGATCCAACAAGGCAAGGGTGCAGACATGGGAGCATCATTCGGCGCTGGCGGTTCTAACACTGTATTTGGCTCAAGCGGTTCTGGCAATTTTATGACAAGAACTACGGCAGTGTTGGCCTCATTATTCTTTTTCATTAGTTTGATGATAGGCAGCATGTCGGTAAATAAAGAAGAAGCCGTGGACGGTTTCCAAAATATTGATATCCCAATCGAGCAGGTTATGCCAGTAGAGAGAGTCATTCCTTCTGATATTCCAAGCTCTGAATCTGTGCCTGCTTCTCCTGAAGATACTCCAGAGGCGGCGTCAGATATTCCAAATTAGTGTTAAGTAAAGTATTTGCGGAAGTGGTGGAATTGGTAGACACGCCATCTTGAGGGGGTGGTGGCTTAGGCCGTGGGGGTTCGAGTCCCCCTTTCCGCACCAATTTAAATAAAAAACGAAGCAATTGCTTCGTTTTTTTATGTTCGACTAGTCATACTAGAGCCTAACCTAGGGCCTCTATGATGACGCAGGTGCCTTTCTATTGCTCGCTTGGTGCGCTGCACTGATTGACTCAGTGCAGCATCGGCGCTGTTTGCACTATCGTATACCTCTATTTCATGCCCGGCTTGAAGATTTACCTTTACTGAGCAAACGATAGGCAGGTTGTTCTCGGTTTTTGGTTTGCGTGCTAGATTAATCTCGAACTTAGAAATAAGATTGGCAAAGCGAGTCAGCCCCAGGGACATGCGCGTATCTATTAAATCTCGCTCATGCTCACTCAAGGAAATGTTTGTTAACTTCAGTTTATATTCCATCTCAACTTCAATTTAGTCTTACCACGCTTAAAACATTATCAACTTAAAGTGAACGAATAAATTCGATTATATGTATAACACTTAATCGGAAAAACTGAGCTATACTCTTGGAAAGGAAAGTTTACTTGTCCTTGAATGTATCGATGATTTTAGAATCAGATGCGCGCTAAGCGCCAACAGTTGGGATATATCGGCGGACACCTATGGCAGAGAATTTAAATTATAAACACCTTCATTATTTTTGGGTAGTCGCAACAGAGGGTAGCATTGCTCGGGCAGCCGACAAGCTTTTTATCACGCCACAAACCATAAGCGGACAGCTCAGTATGCTGGAAGAGCGTATTGGCCAACCGCTGTTTGATAGAGTAGGCAGACGCTTGCGTTTAACCGAAACTGGACGCTTGGTCTTACGCTATGCAGATGACATTTTCGAACTGGGTAAAGAACTTACAGACGTATTAAGAGGCGCACCATTGGTAGGAACGTCAGAGTTCATTGTCAGTGCGGCTAGCGCCTTGCCAAAAACCATCGTATACAAAATTTTAGAACCAGCATTGTCGTTATCGCAAGAGGTCAGTTTAATGTGCAGAGAGGGCCCTGTTGAGACCATACTCGGTGAACTGGCTGTGCACGAAGTAGATATGGTATTGACCGACACGCCCTTATCTAGCGCTTTTAGTATCAAAGCCTACAATCACTATTTAGGGCAATCTGAATTATCTTTTTTTGCCGCCCCGTCGCTTGCCAAGAATTTGCGCGGACCGTTTCCTGCCTGCTTAAATGAAGCACCTGTGCTGTTGCCAACCAAACAAAATGCTATTCGTCAGCTATTTGATAAGTGGTGTCACGATGCGAATATATACCCGATAATAAGAGGCCAATATGATGACAGTGCGTTGATGAAATCATTTGGTAAAGCCGGCTTTGGAATATTCTTTATGCCTACCATCATTGAGGATGAGGTAAAGGATAACTTTGGCTTGGAAGTCATTGGTAGATTGTCAGACATCAAACAAAAATTTTATGCAATTTCAGCAGAAAGAAAGGTAACGCACCCAGCGGTTGCTGCAGTATGCAGCACGGCTCGAGATATAATTTTTAAATAGCGCAAAAGAAAATGTTAGGCAAGGGTCGGTCGCTTGCATTTAGCTTTAGGTTTTGACAGAGCTTCAATATGCAAGCTGTTGACTAATTCACGCTCTTTGCTCTGGGCCTTTAAACGGTAAGTTAGCGTTGCAAGGTCGCTGTTTGGTAAAGCGCGCAACCATTCGATATAGAATTGTGTGGCGCGCGCATTGCGCTTGAATCGACAGAAGCCTAAAAAAGCCATGCTTAATATCAAGTAACAAAATATTGCGATTCCCCAGGCAGGTTCTAATTGTCCAAAGCTTGCGGCTGTAATTGAAAGCAAGAGGCTAGTACAGGCGCTGTATAGCGTTAAATATTCTATGCTGCAGGGCCTTGCTCTAAAGTCTTTTATCGTCATAAGCGTCATAATAAATGCTCTGCTCCCCGCTAAAATTGACCGTGTTGGCGATACACACAGGATTCGATCTCGATAAAAATACTATCGACTACGTTAGAGACGCGGTGCAGATTAGCGTAGATACTTAGGTATTAATCGCGAATAAGATGCACCCGAACAAACAGCCCAATATCTACATAGCGCCGTCCATAAATTGTTTTTAAACGAAAAAATCCTATTATCGTGGTATTGAGTGAGACTTACCGCTATAATGCGTGCGCGATAAAAAGCTTATAAATCATAGATTAAATAAAGGATAGAGTGTGACTCCTATTACAAAAACATTTCAGTATGGTCAACATACTGTCACCTTAGAAACAGGTGTAATCGCCAGACAAGCTACAGCAGCTGTGATGGCAAGCATGGACGACACGGCAGTATTAGTTACTGTTGTGGGTAAAAAAGAAGCAAAAGCAGATCAAAACTTCTTTCCATTAACCGTAAATTATCAAGAAAAAACCTACGCAGCTGGTAAAATTCCTGGTGGATTTTTCAAGCGTGAAGGTCGTCCTTCTGAAAGCGAAACATTAACCTCTCGCTTAATCGATAGACCAATTCGTCCATTATTCCCAGATGGGTTTATGAATGAAGTACAAATCATCATTACCGTGCTTTCTGCTAATCCAGACATCCCTACTGATATAATTTCATTGATTGGTACCTCGGCTGCTCTAGCGATTTCAGGATTACCGTTTAACGGGCCTGTTGGTGCTGCGCGCGTTGGCTATATCAATAACGAATACGTATTAAATACTCGCGCCTCAGAAACTGCCGATAGTCAATTAGATTTAGTAGTTGCGGGTACTGAAAGCGCTGTATTGATGGTTGAATCAGAAGCGGACATATTGTCAGAAGACGTAATGTTAGGTGCCGTGGTATACGGACACGAGCAATCACAAACGGTTGTTAACGCGATAAGAGAGTTTGCTGCTGAAGTGAATACGCCCTCTTGGAACTGGGTTGCTCCTGTTGTAAACACAGATCTTAAAGACAAAGTAAAAGCAGCGGCCCTTGACGGAATGCTTGCGGCATATCAAATCTCTGACAAGTTAGAGCGTAAAGATGCTGTAACCGCTGTGACTGAAAAAACTATTGCCGATTTAATTGCAGCAGATGAAACGCTTGATGCAAAAGAAATCAGCGGTTTTTGTCATGAAATTGAAAGTGAAGCAGTACGCTCGCGTATTTTAGCCGGTGAAAAACGTATAGACGGACGTGATCCTCAAACCATCCGTGCCCTTGATATGGCTACAGGCCTGTTACCAAGAACACACGGTTCTGCCGTGTTTACGCGTGGTGAAACCCAAGCGATTGTGGTTGCAACTCTTGGTACTGAGCGTGACGCACAGATGATTGACGCACTTGGTGGTCGTGAAGATAGCCGCTTTATGCTGCATTACAACTTCCCTCCATACTGCGTCGGCGAGACGGGTTTTGTTGGTTCTCCTAAGCGTCGTGAGATTGGTCACGGTCGTTTGGCAAAACGCGGTATGCAGGCAGTAATGCCTTCAGCGGAAGAATTCCCATATGTAGTGCGTTTGGTATCTGAAATTACTGAGTCAAACGGTTCGTCTTCAATGGCTTCTGTTTGTGGTAGTTCACTAGCGCTTATGGATGCCGGTGTTCCGATTAAGGCATCTGTTGCAGGTATCGCAATGGGCTTAGTTAAATCTGACGAAAACTTTGTAGTACTTTCTGACATTCTGGGTGACGAAGATCATCTAGGTGACATGGACTTTAAAGTGGCGGGTACTACCAACGGTATTACCGCACTTCAAATGGACATCAAAATTGAAGGTATCACTAAAGAAATCATGCAGATTGCGCTTAAGCAAGCAAAAGAAGCGCGCTTACATATATTAGGCGTGATGGACGAAGCGATTTCGGGTCACCGCGATGAAATGTCTGAATACGCTCCGCGTATCTACATGATGAAAGTTGATCAAGACAAAATCCGTGACGTGATTGGTAAAGGTGGTGCAACCATCCGTTCAATTACTGAAGCGTCTGATACTAACATCGAGATTGAAGATGACGGTACCATCAAGATTTTTGCGACTGAAAAAGCCAAAGCCGATATTGCTATTGATCGTATCAAGCAAGTAACTGCAGAGCTCGAAGTAGGTGCTACTTATCATGGTAAAGTTATGCGCATCGTTGATTTTGGTGCATTTGTTGAAGTATTACCTGGCAAAGAAGGACTTGTACATATTTCACAAATCGCTCATGAACGCGTAAACAAAGTGACTGACCATTTGTCAGAAGGCCAAGCGGTTGATGTTAAAGTCATGGAAATTGATCGTCAAAATCGTGTACGTTTAAGTATCAAAGAATTGCTAGAAAAACCGCAAGCACCAGAAGCTAGCGGTAACGATAGCGAGTAAACTATTCAAACCGATTAAATGTATAAAAGGAGCCTAGTGGCTCCTTTTTTTTAAATAGAACAACAGGAAATATAAATGGATAAACAAACTCAAACAGAGCTAGAAGCAGCAGCATTTAGACGTCTGTTAAACCACTTAGATAAAAATAAAGACGTACAAAATATTGATTTGATGATCGTAGCCGATTTTTGTCGTAACTGTCTGTCAAAGTGGTATCTCGAAGAGGCACATACTCGTAATATTGATATGACAGATCCGGAAGCGCGCGAACATATTTATAAAATGCCTTATGCTGACTGGAAGGAGCACCACCAACTGCCAGCGACTGATGAACAGCAGGCGCAGTTTGAACTCCGTAAACAGCGAAAAAACGCTTAAACATTTCAAGCTCTAGGCATATTGCTGTTATTTGAGTACACTTATTGCGTCAGCTTTCAAAGTCTGTTTTGTTTTGCAGGCAATGCGGCAGTCATTGTTTATTCAAAAATTTAAAAAGGTTGTTTATAAGTGATTAATTTAGGCTCAGCGCGTCTTCTTGTTTTGCTAATGGTCGTTTTTGTGGGTGGCTGTAGCTCATCGCGTCAAGGCCCATCGGTAAATTCTTTATTGTTAGCCGAGCCCGAGCCAACCAGTCAACGTGCACAGCTTGTCATTGCTCGTTATACCCATATTTTGTATCAGGCTCCGCTGAATGAAGAAGAGCGAGCAGAGCTGTTGTTTCAAAGGGGAATTGCTTATGACTCTATTGGCTTAAAGAGTTTAGCTTTGCTCGATTACACTGAGGCACTGCGTCTAAAACCCGATATGGCTGAGGCGTATAACTCTGTGGGTGTGCACTATACTCAAGAAGGGCAGTTTCTTCAGGCTTATGAAGCCTTTGATTCCACCTTAGAAATCAATCCAGACTATCACTTTGCCTTACTCAACCGAGGCATTGCTTTGTATTATGGCGGCCGCAGTGAGCTCGCGGCGCAAGATACCTTAGCATTCTTAAACAAAGATGAGTCTGACCCTATTCGGGTGTTGTGGCATTATATTGCGGCTAGGCAGCTAAACGAAGTGAATGCTTTTGAGCAATTGGAAAGCCGTCGCAAGGAGCTAGATAATGACAAATGGTCTACCAGCTTAGTTGACTTTTATTTAGGCAAAGTCGATGAAGCAACGGTAGTCGCTGAGCTTATTATGGACGTGCAGTCTCAGACTGAGTTGAATAACCGCCTGTGTGAAGCGTATTTTTACTTAGGTAAGTATCACGCATATAGGGGCAATGTGGTAACTGCTGCAAATTATTTTAAGTTATCCTTAAGCACTAATGTCCATGAGTACGTTGAACATAAATATGCACGTATTGAACTGGCGAATATTCGCGCTTCAAGCCGTGCTAAAGATTAGATAAACAGATGCTTAAACGCTTTATCATAGCGCCGATTTGTATCTTGGTGCTGTTGATATCGGGCAGTGACAACGCTAGCTCATATCAGCTACTGTCTTTTGCGAATACTCTCAATAACTCTCAATCCCATCCTTTGTTATATAAAAGCGCAAGGCTAGGCAATCAAGAAGCCGCCAATACACTGTTGGTTTTGGCTGAAACCGATAAAGACAAGTATTGGTTAACGCAGATAGCATTACTTCCTTTTACACAATACTTGTTAGATATTGAAGAAAATGCTCAAACAACAAGCGATGTAAAGACTGAGCATTTGATATCACATGGGGCGTTTAAAACAATTAAATCTCAAGCGGCTTATGCGCTTGCCGTACACAGTAATAATGAGCGGGATAAAACGCGATGGTTTAGCTTTGCTTCAAACCTAAATCACCCTCAGAGCCAGTTTGAATTGTCCTTGTTGTTGAACAACAGGCAAGAGCGCTTGCGACTTCTTAAAAATTCAGCTCGCGAGGGCTATGTGCCGGCAGTGATTACATTAGCCAAATATTATCACCAACACGCTGCCAGTGTGCCTGCAGCTGATCAAGATTTGGATGTACTTGTTAATATTCGTGAAGAGAATCGCACCCTGGCCTTATATTGGCTCGAAAAGTCTTCTCAGTATGATGGCGCCAGTGCCTTTGATTTAGGGCTCTTATACTGGCAAATAGGTCAGGTAGAAGAGGCTAAGTCCTCCTTTATTCGCGCGGCGATGCTCGGTGTGGATAAAGCTCAAGACTACTTAGAAGTGCTAAGTAATCAGGCACAATCGAAGCTGACGGATATATTCGCTGCGAATGATGCACCAATGCGCCAGCTGCGAAAAACGTGGTGCAGCCAACAGCTCCAAGTTGTCGCGAGTTCTTTAGAAACCGTTGTGAGAGCCAATCAAATTAAACGACAGTTTGAACAAGATGAACGTTTTGAGGGGCTTTCGATTTGCATGAATCCAGTAGTCTGGCTGCCAAAAAATGTACTTGCTTGCAAGAATCAAGCTATTAACGCAAGAATTAATTGTGACTTAAAAGCCTTTGCTGAAGTCTTGAGGCCGCCAAACTTTACGCATTTAGTGGTAATTACGGATGCGGGCAAAGCATATGTGCAAAGAGGTGTTATGTACCTCGATCGTGCCGACGAATATTCGGTCTTTGTGCATGAGCTTGCGCATTTTGCGGGATTTGTTGACGAGTATGCATTGTCTAAACAAATGGCAAGCCTGCACTGCGGCTCACCCACAGCTCCCAATTTAATGGTTGAGAGTGAAGGGGGTGAATTGAATAATGTGAAGATGCTGAAATGGCAGGATGCTTCGACAGAAGCACTGAGCATTGCCCCAAGTAAAACTTGTCAGCGCTATGACAAAGCCGCTTATAAGCCAAGCACAGGTATTACCTTTCTTGAGCATCACGATACAGAAAATATTCCCAAGCTGTACCTTTCACTATGGCAACAACAGCTTGGCAAGGAATCAGAACGAATTGAAGCGGCTAATGAGTTGTTGCACGTGGCAAGAAATGCCAATCACGCTGAGGCAATTACACATTGGCAATATGTTCTCAGTTATTAGCCCATTAGACTACTGATTTGCAAGGGCTGCCTCTCTAAACCGTTCAGTCCACATTGCCGTTGCCCCGCAAATAGCCACAGGCATGACTATAAAATTCAGGATCGGAATCAGCGAAAACAAACTCACCATAAGTCCAAAACTAAAGCATGCTGGTTTTTGCTCTAATAACTGGCTGCGCATAGGTTTAAAGCCTATTTTGTGATTATCAAAAGGGTAGTCACAATACTGAATAGCCATCATCCATGCATTAAACATGAACCAGAGTACTTGCCCAACGAGGGGTAAGATGAAAAACAAAATCAAGAATCCAAGCGCTCTTGGAATAAAGTAGGCGAGCTTAGACATTTCCCGGCCTAGCGTTCTTGGTATATCTTTTACGGCATCGAAAAGGCCTTCATCGCCCAAATCTTGCTGCAGTAAATGACGTTCAACTTTTTCGCTGAGCAATCCATTAAACGGCGCGGCGATCCAATTGGCTAAGGTCCCAAAAAGAAGCGCAAAAACCAACAGAACAGTGATCACAGCGATAGGCCATAAAACAAAGATAAGCCCCTCTTTTAGCCATCCTAAAAAGTCAGGAATGAAGCCAATGATGTAATCTACGCCAAACTGAATGTAATCTAAGATAAAATAGAAAGCGATGGAGAATAGAATAATGTTAATAAACAGCGGCACAAAGACAAAACGCTTCAAGCCCTTTGTCCGAATTAATTCAAAACCTTGAAAA
The DNA here is from genome assembly GCF_041380235.1 of Glaciecola sp. SC05. Taxonomy (NCBI): domain Bacteria; kingdom Pseudomonadati; phylum Pseudomonadota; class Gammaproteobacteria; order Alteromonadales; family Alteromonadaceae; genus Glaciecola; species Glaciecola sp. SC05. Next base: position 161,689 of record NZ_JBGIYY010000003.1, on the reverse strand, counting down.
AAGTAACTCGCCCCACCTCTGTGTTCCATATTAACTGACTGCCTTTTTGTAAATATTCTTAAGCGCTTAGTATATCTGACTATGTCAAAAAAGAAATTTTCAATTGTTACGAAGTTTTTCTGCAATCAAACCCCTTTGCTTTGTTGCGCATGGGTAGCAATGCGCAGTATATTTATCTTATGTGTAGCTGAATCGATATTAATAATCTGCAGCGGTAAGGATGATGGGCGGCTAAAAGCATGCATCAAACAGTAAGCACCGAAATAAATGCGTTTAAAAAAAATTAAGCTAGCAGGGTTTAAGTCCTTTGTTGATCCAACTAGCATCCCATTCCCTGGCGATATGACGGCTGTGGTGGGCCCCAATGGCTGTGGAAAATCTAATGTCATTGATGCAGTGCGTTGGGTTTTAGGTGAAAGTTCCGCAAAGAATTTGCGTGGTGATTCGATGACTGATGTCATTTTTAATGGCTCAAGCGCTCGCAAGCCGGTTTCACAGTGTTCGGTTGAATTAGTGTTTGATAATAGCTCAGGTCGCATCGGTGGAGAGTTTGCCAATTACAGTGAATTGTCGGTCAAGCGCGTGGTAACCAAAGATGCGGTGTCTAGTTACCTGCTCAACGGCAGTAAATGTCGTCGCAGAGATATTACTGATTTATTTCTTGGCACCGGACTTGGCCCGCGTAGCTATGCCATTATAGAGCAGGGCATGATTTCTCGCCTGATAGAATCTAAGCCGCAAGAGCTAAGAGTCTTTATTGAAGAGGCCGCTGGGATCTCAAAATATAAAGAGCGCCGCAAAGAAACCTTAAGCAGAATTGCCCATACAAAAGATAACCTTCTGCGACTAGATGATGTTAGACAAGAGCTCGGCGATCAGCTTGCCAAACTCCAGCGACAGGCGGCTGCCGCTAATCGCTATAAAGAATTAAAAGCCCAAGAGCGTTCGCTTAAAGCGCAATTGGCCACATTGCGCTGGCTAGCCCAGTCAGAAATGTTGAAGCGGTCAGATGAGCTGATTGCCAACTTTCAAGCCGAATTAGATGGCTTGTTGTCGTCTAAACAGGGCGACGAATCAGGTTTACAAGCTTTGAAAAATGAACAGTCAATGACTAAGCAGGATTTGGCTGATTTACAGCAGCACATATACACTTTGGGTAATGACATTACTAAATTGGAGCAATCTCAGCTTTTTGCGCGTAAACGCGGGAATCAAATTCAGGCAGAAATTCAACATATCCGGCAGCAAAGCCACGAGTTTGAATTGCAGCTCAGCGCTATTGCACAGGAGCTCGATAGTACGCAAAGCAAAATCATAGATATTCAGCCAGACACTATTATATTACAGGAGCAGTTAGACGAACTGACTCACACTCAAGAGCAATATCAAGAGAAAAGTAAAGCCTTAGCAAGCGCGCTCAAACAGACCGAAGATCACTACTACCAGCTTAAACAAGGGCTCCAACTTAAACATAGTCAGCTACAGCAGACTCTTAGTCTGCAGCAGCGCACAGAGTCTCGTATTGCGGAATTGCAAACAGAGTTATCTGAGCTTACGCAGCATGAGCAAGACGCATCAGGTGAAGAAATTGCGCGTTTAGAGACTAAGCTACATGAACTTTCACACGAGATTAGCAAACTTCATCAGCAGCAATCAATGGCCACTAAGGCCAATGAAACCGCTGCGATAGCCCGTGAAACTGCCGATACACAATGCAAAGATGCTCAAACCGAAGTAATTAAAACTCAAGCTGAGCTACATGCACTAACTGAGCTACAAACCACCAATAGTGACAAGCTTGCTGATTACCTGAGCGCTCACTCTTTTTTGCCAAGTTGGCAAGCGTTTACTGCACAAAAAGGCTATGAGAAAGCACTAGAGACTGCCTTAGGATTATTTACAGACGCGATTGTGGTATCTCAACTTAGCCATGCTGCTATAGCAGCCGCAACAAAACACGGTACACAGCCGCTGTTTTTGGCCGATAAATTCGTATCACAGAAGCGGCAACAGTCGCTTGCTAGCTACGTTGAAGCATCATCTGTCCCCAGCGTTTTCAACGCAATTTTAATTGCCAAAGATAGCGCCGAAGCGATTGCCTTGTGTGATTCACTCAATCCTGGTGAGTACGTCATTTCTCTTGATGGTGAAATATTTGCAAAAGACTTGTATATATCGTCAGAAAAACCCACCGATGGCAAAACACTCAGGGCGGCCAGAATCGCAGTCTTACAAAAAAGCTTAGTGCACCAACAAACTCAATGTTCGCATATGCAAAATAGGCTAGAGCAAACAGAGCTAACTTTGCTAGAGACTCAGCAGCAAACGGCTGAACTGGCAAAGCTCCTTAATCAACAGCAAAATGCCCATGCTTTGCTCAGCCGAGATATTCATAGTGCCAAGGTTTTACAGTCAAAGAGAGACTTAAGAGTAGGGCGCATTGAAAGTGATATTGCCAATCAACAAGAGGCTCTATATCAGGAGCAAATGAGATGTGAAATATTGACGGCGGAGATTGAAGACGCAAGTATCGAGGTGTCTGAATGCGAAGCTAAGAAATTTGATGTAGATTCTGACAAACAGGGTGTTGATATTCAGCTTCAAGCGCTCAATAGCCAGCTTCAGCACACTCAGCAAAAGCTGTATCAACAAGCCTTGGAAAGCCAAGGACTGCAAAACAGTTTTCAAATTCTTCAAGAGCAACGAAAGAACAAACAAGAGCAAATTCAAGAAAACGAAGAAAAACTGCTATTACTCAAAGATGAGGCAGAAAATTTGCTGCTGCCCAGTGAGCAACAGCAGGAAAATCTCCAGCAAATGCTTAACGAAAAAGCAGCTTTAGAGCAGCGTCAAAATGAAAAACAACAGGTTCTTACTGAAATTGAAGAGCAAATCACAAATATAGAAAAGGGCCAAGTCGGCATCAACCAAAAGCTTGATCGTGTAAAAGCACAGATGGAAAGTGAAAGACTGCAGGCGCAAACCGCGATAGTAAAAGCACAGTCTTTTTTGGAACAGTTGGCCGAAATGAAAATTTTGGTGAAAGATGTACTTGAAGACCTACCTGACGACGCTCAGGAGTCAGCGTATCAAGATAGTTTAGAAAAAGTTCTTGGTAGTCTTTCTCGTTTAGGCGCGGTCAATTTAGCTGCTGTGGACGAATTTGATGAGCAGGCTAAGCGCAAGCAACATCTTGACGACCAAAACAACGATTTAAGCCAAGCTTTAGAAACCCTCGAAAATGCAATGCGCAAAATTGATAAAGAAACGCGCGCTCGTTTTAAACATACCTTTGACCAAGTTAATTCCGATTTGAAAATATTGTTTCCCAAGGTGTTTGGGGGTGGTTCGGCTTATCTGGATTTAACTGACGACGATCTTTTAGAGACAGGGGTCACGATAATGGCGAGACCGCCAGGGAAGAAAAATAGCACAATTGCGCTATTATCTGGTGGTGAAAAAGCCTTAACCGCACTATCATTAGTATTTGCGATATTTAGACTCAATCCTGCACCCTTTTGCTTACTAGATGAGGTTGATGCGCCATTAGATGATGCAAACGTGGGACGTTTCTGTAAACTAGTATCAGAGATGTCCAAAACTGTGCAGTTTATATACATTACGCATAACAAAGTCGCGATGGAAATGGCAACTCATTTAAGCGGTGTGACTATGGCAGAGCCCGGTGTGTCGCGGATGGTCGCTGTGGATATGGAAGAAGCCTTAGCTATCGCCGAATAATAACTAAAATATAGGACTGTAATGCAAGACGAACTCCGTATTACTTTTTTTGTGATTGGCATAGTATTTATTGTCGGCATATTAGTGCATGGCGCTTGGACTATTCGTAAAAACAAAAGACAAAGCAAGCCCAATAATTTTCAAGCAGGGAGATCTTACGAACCTCGTTTTGATGAGCAATACAGCGATGATGGCGACTACGCCGATGATGATATTGAGAATGTTTATGATGATGTGGGTGTTAGTCAAGCAAGGGTGATCAGCACCGGTAATATCACCTCCTCAGTCGCCAAAGGTGATGACACCAAACAAAACGGCGAGAATATTGATGATGCCACCATAACAAGCACGCCTTTATTGGTCGACGAAGACGAATTGCTAGATGGTGTTGAGGCAAAAAAACGAGTGATTATTGACGATCTCGCAGATATTTCCTCAGATGAACAAGAACCTATTCACAGCTCTCCGCTAACTAATAACGAAGGTGCTCATAAGGAATCTAACAATGCATCAAATGTGGCTAAATCAGCGCCATTATATTCAGGGGTAGTCACGCAGCCCAAACCCGGTTTTCATAAAGCAAACAAAAATCCAGATAGCACAAATGAAGAAACGGATATTCCTGAGCCACCTGAGTTTTTGTTAAGAAAGACTCCGGCGACTGCGGATCCTTCATTAAATGACTCACATGCGAATGAGCCTGCAAGTTCTGCTAGTGATGCAACTGAGCAAGAGCCCGCACCTGATTTTTCGTTAAATGTACAAGATGGCCCGGTCAAGCCCCAAGTTGTGAAAACAGAAGCTGGCAAGCAAGATAAGCCAGCTGGAGTAGAAAAAGAATTGAGCTTTGCTGAGCAAGCCAAACGCTTTGTTACCCGTCGCAAGAAAACCGTTGCTGAAAAAATTAGGAAAGAACCGAATGTAAAAGGTGCTAATGGTAGCAGCGATGAGCAAATGCGTATTGACTTTGAAAGCGCCGCCGCAAAAGGATCGGCATTTAATGAGCCTAAACTCGGCACTCCTCAAATTGGTGACGACGCTGTTTCAAATGCTAAAAAACCTGCACCGCAATCAGACGTTTTAGTATTAAATGTGAGGGCTAACGCAGAGAATCCCATCGGCGGCGCAGCGTTATTACCCATGTTATTAACTTTAGGCTTTAAATTTGGTGAGCATGATATTTTTCATCGACATGTGAATACCAATGGTAAAGGGCCAATACTGTTTAGTCTTACAAACATGTTTAAGCCTGGTGTATTTGACATCGACAATATCGAAAATTTCACAACCTTAGGCGTGTCTTTGTTTATGATGTTGCCCATTGAGGGCGAGGCTCAACAAGTGTTTAATATGATGCACAATGCAGCGCGTAAAATTTCAGAGGAGTTTGATTGTAAAATTCTCGACGGCAATAAAGTGCTGCTTTCTAAGCAAAGCCTGCAGCACTACTCCGAGCGTATCCGCGAATTTGAGCGCAGCCGTTTTAGTCGATAAAGCAAAGGCTACTTTTACTAGCCCTTGCTTTTTTATTCACTATTAATTTATTAGCTAAGTAAACAAAGTGACATGTCTGACACCTCTTTAGAAAACCAACATCAAAGTATCAAACAGCAGTTAGAAACGTTTGCATATCAATACTACGTGCTTGATGAACCAAGTGTGCCCGACGCTGAATACGACAGATTGATGCAGGCTCTGATTGAGATAGAGCGAAAACGTCCAGATTTAAAAACAGCAGATTCTCCTACGCAAAAAGTAGGGGGAGCAGTGTTAAGTAAGTTTGAGAGTGTTGCCCACGAAATTCCGATGTTGAGCTTAGACAATGGTTTTGAAGATGATGATTTAAAGGCCTTTGAGCAGCGCATACACGACCGTTTGAATATTAGTGAGCCCATCGAGTTTGCTTGCGAGCCTAAACTTGATGGGCTAGCGGTTTCCATCATGTACGAAAACGGCATACTCATTCGAGCCGCTACTCGTGGCGACGGCCAAACCGGTGAAAATATTACCGAGAACGTGAAAACCATTGCTAATGTGCCGCTTCGCCTGCTCGGTGATAATTTACCTCAACGCATGGAAGTACGCGGTGAAGTGTTTATGCCAAAGCATGGTTTTGAAACCCTCAATCAGACTCAAAAAGACAATGGCGCAAAAACCTTTGCGAATCCTCGAAATGCAGCGGCGGGCAGTTTAAGACAGCTAGACTCTAAAATCACCGCTTCTAGACCGTTACGGCTCTATGCATATTCGGTCGGAGTAGTTGAAGGGGGGGAAATCGAGGCTGCTGATACACACTCCAAGCGCTTAATGGCTTTAGCGAAAATGGGATTACCGCTTTGCAAAGAAACCGACACTGTAGTTGGCGCGCAAGCCTGTGTTGATTATTTTAATAAGATTGGACGCCTGCGAGACCAACTCAGTTACGACATCGATGGTGTCGTGTTCAAGGTGAACAATTTAGCTTTGCAGGGACGTTTAGGCTTTGTTTCAAAAGCTCCGCGGTGGGCATTAGCACAAAAATTCCCTGCTCAAGAAGAGCTTACGGTGCTCAATGATGTTGAGTTTCAAGTTGGTAGAACCGGTGCCATTACGCCTGTAGCTCGACTGCAACCGGTGTTTGTAGGTGGCGTGACAGTTTCAAACGCAACCCTTCATAATCAAGATGAAATCAATCGTTTAGGCGTAATGATTGGCGACACAGTTATCATCAGGCGAGCCGGTGACGTGATCCCACAGGTGGTATCGGTTGTGCTTGAAAAGCGCCCCGCGGAGGCTCATCACATCGTTTTTCCTGAACATTGCCCAGTCTGTGAGTCGCACGTTGAAAAAATCGACTCCGAAGCGGTAGCGCGCTGTACGGGTGGTTTAGTATGTTCTGCCCAGCGCAAAGAGGCGATTAAACACTTTGCTTCTCGCAAGGCCCTAGACATCGATGGACTGGGCGATAAACTGGTAGAACAAATGGTTGAACAAGGATTGATTCTTAACCCTGCCGACTTATTTCATCTAGATCTTGCTCGGCTGTGCTCGCTAGACAGATTTGGAGACAAGTCTGCGGTGAATTTACTGCGGGCCTTAGACACCGCAAAGAATACTACCCTCGCCAAGTTTTTGTATTCATTAGGCATACGAGAAGTAGGTGAGGCAACAGCGCGCAACCTAGCGCTTCATTTTTTGACCTTAGAAAATGTAGTAGCCGCAGATAAAGAATCTTTGATCGAAGTACAAGACGTGGGCGAAATAGTTGCCAATCATATTTATGAGTTTATGCGAGAGCCTGCCAATATCGAGATAATCGAGAAGTTGGTCGCATCGGGTGTGAAATGGCCCAAGATTGAAATTGCCCCTGCTGATCAACAACCTTTTGCAGGCAAAACGATAGTGCTCACCGGTACACTTTCGCAAATGGGCAGAAGCGAAGCAAAAGCGAAACTTCAGGAACTTGGTGCAAAAGTGTCGAGCAGTGTTTCTGCAAAAACAGATTTATTAGTCGCTGGTGAAAAGGCGGGTTCAAAACTCAGCAAGGCCACGGAACTTGGTATTGAAATCTGGGATGAGCAAGCTTTAGTTGATTTTTTAAAGACTAGAGATTAAGTGTTTAATCCTGCCTTAATTAAGTCAATTACAGTATTCATTCGTTTGGCAAGTGGTCTATTGCGGTGATAGCACACATAAATTTGTTCACTAATTGGATTAAGCAAATGGTGCGTTTTTATAAGCTTAGGTTTATTAAATGCGCTTACAGCGTTCGCGGGTAGAACGGTAAAACCCAAGCCTAGACTGACGGGCTCCAGTATCAAACTAATTTGATTGGAAAATCCAGTCTGCTTTATTTGGTCAATATGTTCAAACTCTGGGTAGTTTTCGCTAAGGAGTAACTGTGCATGATGTTTAGCATCCGGGTGTGCAATAAAACCTAAATTGCATAACGTTTGCCATTTTGGTGTCTCAATGTTGCTGGGTGTAACTAATAATAATTGTTCTGTTCCTATTTTTTGGCTAGTCACTTCAATAAGCGAAGGCGCATGCGTTAAAAATCCGATATCGACGCTATGGTTAGCAACCGCTTCTTCAATCCTTATATTTGGCGCGAAACGGTAGTCTATAATAAGCCCTGTATGTCGAGTTTGTAGTGCCAGTAATAGGCTGTAAAATTGCAAACCGCAGCTACCCGGTGACTGTATTTTTATTAAACCGCTAGTAGGCGAATCATCTATTAATTGTTGCTCTAAAAACTGCCAATCTTTTAGTAATACACTTCCCTTCTGATATAGATTTTGTCCATGTACTGTAAGCGAAAACTTTTTTCCGTGGCGCTCAAGCAGTGCACAATTCACTTGTTGTTCTAATTTTTTAATATGTTGGCTCACACCTGACTGCGTCATATGCAAACGCTCAGCCGTATGAGTAAAGTGGTTTATCTCAACCAGCGTACAAAACGTATTCAACCATATTGGATTTATCATTACAAAGCGTACTCATAAATATAATTATTGATAATTTAACTTGATGGTAATCGTTTAGTAAGATGATTGCATCAAGTAAGTAAACCTTAAATAGGACGCACTAATATGAATCAGGTATATCCACGAAGTTTTTCGCACATCGGCATTTCTGTTCCAAACGTTGAGAAAGCTGTAGAGTTTTATACTAAAGTTATGGGTTGGTACACCATAATGCAGCCAACCTTAATCACTGAAGATGACAGCCCAATTGGAAAAATGTGCACAGAGGTCTTTGGTGAAAAATGGGAAAAATTTAAAATTGCGCACCTCTCTACAGGTGACCGTATAGGCGTTGAAATTTTTGAATTTAAAAACCAAGAAAACCCAGAAAACAACTTTGAGTATTGGAAAACGGGTATCTTTCATTTTTGTGTACAAGACCCAGATGTAGAAGGCTTAGCGGAGCGCATTGTTGAGGCGGGCGGTAAAAGGCGCATGCAAGTACCGCGCTACTATTACCCTGGTGAAAAGCCATATCGCATGATTTATATGGAAGACCCATTTGGCAACATTCTTGAAATTTACAGCCACAGCTATGAGCTTATTTACAGCGCAGGTGCTTACTAAATTTTTACCGTTTAGCATTGCAAAAGAGTAAAGCCGGAGTGCGAACTTCAGATACCATGGACCCGAGGAGTATTTGTAATTCTTTCCGGTTTTATTGAAAAGGACTGTTTTTTGATTTTCGGGGAGGAGTGGGGAGGTTGCCGCCTGCGCGGTAATGAAGCAGGATGAATCAATATCCAAGGGGATTTCAACAGCAGGAAAATAACTAAAACAGCCCTTTAGCCATTAAACTATGATGCTTTTTTTGTCGTTGTATGTCGCGGTCGATCATGGAGCCGGTTTGACCAGTTAGGGGCTCTAGTTGCTTCTTGAGCGCTAGAGTTTGTAAGATTTTCTGGCCCTCCAAGCCTTATTGACTGACCAGCGCCAAATGGCGTCCAAGCCAAAATAACCAATCAGACCTGCAACCACCGAACAAATAAAGCACCCAAGTAAAAAAGCCGGGCCCATAGTGTGCAGTGATTCAAATACCCAACGCCAACTTAACTCGAAGTGAAATGTCGACATTTCAGTCCCAAGTACAGTACTCCCCACCAAATAAGCACCGTAGAATATAGCTGGCATAGTAAAGGGGTTAGTGATCCAGACGGTGGCGATAGAGAGCGGTAAATTTACCCTAAGAACAATAGCAGCAGCTGATGACAATATCATTTGAAAGGGTACTGGCCAAAACGCAAAAAACAAGCCTAAGCCAAACGCACCCTTTGCAGAGCGTCTATTTAAATGCCACAGATTTGGGTCGTGTAAGAGTGTACCGAAGATTTTCAACGATCTATTCGTTTTCACAGTGTTGTGATCAGGGAGAAACCGTTTAATAAATTTTCTTGGCATAATAGTCTAAAGTGTCGGGGCTTGTATTGATATCAACAGACAAAGCGCTCCTAGCGTTTTCCTTAATATTTGTAAGCAGTGCATTATGGCCTATATTGCCTCACGTTTCACTGATAATTATTGCCAGTGTACTTGCCTTTTTGTGTATCTATTTTTCGTTATCGGCAAGTTTGAGCGGTGCATTACTGGGTTTTGTCTGGGCATCGAGTATGGGCTATTGGTATACCGCTTGGCAACTCAACAGCAATATACTTAATCAAAATGTTCTCATTGAAGGGCGTGTCACTTCGATAAGCCCTGCAGAAACTGCCAAAACTCAAGATGAAAATGCTACTTTTGTACATCAAGCTATCCGTTTTAATATTCAGATAAATAAACTAGGTAAGCAGCATTTACGCCATTCGCCGCAAGTAAGGCTCAGTTGGTATCGATCTGATTATTTACCAAAGCAGGGACAGAGCTTTAGATTACTGGTTAACTTAAAAGCTCCCTCAGGTCTGGCTAATCCTCATACCTTTCACTATCAGACTTGGCTAGCCAGCAAAAATATTGTAGCAACCGGTTATGTTATAGATAGCAATAGCAATCAAGTCTTAGACGAACAGCTCAGTTTCAGGCAGCAAAGCATTGATGCTATGCGGAAAATAGAGCTCCCCCACAGCAGTTGGTTACAAGCTCTCAGTTTTGGGTACCGAGGAGAGTTAAGTGATCAAGACTGGGAGCTTTTGCAAAAAAGTGGCACGGCGCACTTATTCGCGATTTCAGGATTGCATGTAGGGATTGTATTTGGCTATTGCTTATTTTTTGTGTCAAAGCCATTGGCGATAAGCTCAGCCTTGCTGGGGTTTCGTCAATATCAAATTGGCAAAGCCAGTGCGGCTGTTGCTGCAGTCTTATGCTTGGTGTACGCATATTTAGCTGGCTTTGAGATCCCCGTACTTAGAGCAATTTTAGCTTTACTATTTTGGACTTACTTGCTTATCACCGGCTCGCATTGGCGCTTGCCGGCGGTGTTACTGTATTTAATTACCAGCTTTTTTATCTTATTTCCTTTTTCTATTTTAGGCGTGAGCTTCTGGTTTAGCTTTATTGCCGTGCTGAGTATTTGGTTATTTGTTTGGCGATTCATGCCCAGCTCAAGTCTGACATTTTGGAAAAAGGTAAAGTACACAGTTTATTTACAAATATGGTTATGCGTAATCACTATGCCGCTTACTCTATATGTATTTGGGCAACTTCCAGTGTTTGCATTGTTTGCTAATCTATTGCTTGTGCCTTGGGTGAGTTTTGTGCTGGTACCACTTTGTCTTCTTGGCACGTTTTCAATGATCATGGGCTTACCTTGTTCTTTTTATACCTTGATTTTTAAGCTTGCAGACGACGCGATGGAGCTAACGCTTTTGATTATGCGCCAAACGGTTGAGACCTCAGATGCCTTTGCAATAGAGCGCTTTTATCTAGGGTCATTGTCATTAAGTATTATGGTGGTGGCCTTGATACTTTGTTTGCTGCCATTTTGGCGCTACAAAAAACGTCTAATCGTATTTTGTATGTGTGTATTAATAGTGCGTTCACAAACGCATCCTTTTTTACATCCTACTCTTGTCATATTTGATGTCGGTCAGGGTTCATCGGCTTTACTTCGCTTCAAAAATGCGCAAATGAAAGAGCTTGCGTGGCTGTTTGATACCGGAGCAAGTTTCCCCTCTGGATTTTCTATGGCTGAAGCAGTCATTTTACCCACACTTCAACATCACCAAATAAGTACACTAGAACTGATTTTTCTCAGCCATTTAGACAATGATCATGCAGGCGGAATGACGGCTTTGCGGCGTCAAACAATAATCAATCACGTATTGTCACCGCAAAATATGTGCAGTACAGACGCCCTTGATCCGCGACAGCTCAAACAGGTAGGAATGCAATTGCAAGTGCTGTGGCCCTTAAGTCCCGAGGATGGGCAGGAAAATAACCATAGCTGCGTCATTACACTCGAGATAAATGGCACTCGTATATTATTTGCCGGCGACATCGAGCGAGAGGCTGAGCAAGCTTTACTGAAAATATATAAAGAGAGTGGAAGCCTTAAATCTGATATTTTAATTGCGCCTCATCACGGCAGCCGAACGTCGTCTACCGATGATTTTGTTACTGCGGTGTCGCCTCGTTACGTGGTATTTTCTGCGGGGCATCCGAATCGGTGGGGCTTTCCTCATGATGAGGTAGTGCAAAGATATCAGCGTTTAGATAGCCAAATTTTCCATACGGGTAAACAGGGCGCGGTTGAGTTTGTTTTTGCGCCAAATAAAACAAAGGTGCAAACCTATCGAGAACATGGTTACAATCGCTGGTACTTTAAAGCACCAAATTAGCCTTATGGGATGGCCTTCGGGTATACTTCTGACGGCACATAACATAAAGCGATAGCAATGAGACTGTCAGAATAGCTCCAGCGCGTTACTCATGTGCAGTGAAATATCAGTATAGTAAGGGAATGAATGAAACGTTCGGCACCAAAGATTGTGAAAAAGCCAGTAAGCAACTCTATTATCCGGCGTTTTCTGAGCTACCTAAAAGACTACAAAGGTCTTTTCTTGATTGCCATTTTGGGCATGGTTGGCTACTCAGCCATCGACACATACGTGCTTATGCAGTTGCAACCGCTTATTGATGACAGCTTAAATAATGGCAATTACGGCTACCTCAAACTTGCTGCATATTTTATCGTGCCGCTGTTTGTGTTGCGCGGTGTATTCAACTTCATGGGCACCTATACCCTCGAGTATGTGGGCACAAAAATTGTCATGACTCTGCGCCAGCAACTGTTTGACAAATATATTCATCTGCCAATTGAATTTCATGATCATAACAGCAGCGGCACGCTCATCTCTAAAATCATCTTTGACACCGAACAGGTAAGAAACGCAGCAGGGAAGGCTTTTTTAACCTTGATACGCGAAGGCGCCCTAGTTATTGGTTTGCTGGGCGCGATGTTTTACTATTCGTGGCAACTATCGCTTATCTTTTTGCTGATTGGACCGGTTGTTGCAGTCATCGTTACCTTCGTTAGCAAACGGTTTAGAACAGTCAGTAAGGCAATACAGCAAGCTATGGGCTCTTTGACCTCGTCTATCGAGCAAGCGGTGAAAGGCCATAAAGTGGTGCTCATGCATGACGGCCAGGCTTTGGAATCAAAACGCTTCGATGTGCGAAATAATCAAAATCGACAGCAGACCATGAAGCTGGTTACATCGCAAATATTGAGTGTGTCGAGTATTCAGGTGATTGCCTCAATTGCGTTGGCTGTGGTGCTCTTTGTTGCCAGTACGCCTGCTATGGTAGAGCAACTCACCGCCGGAATATTTATCAACGTTGTTGTATGCATGGTGATGCTGCTAAAGCCTTTAAAGCAGCTCACAACGGTAAATACCGAATTTCAAAAAGGTATGGCGGCTTGTGCGAGTATCTTTGAGATCCTCGATCAGCAGGATGAAGAGGATACCGGTACCGTTGAGATTAGCAGAGCAAGCGGTCAACTAACTTTTCATGACGTCAGCTTTACTTACCCTACTAAAAAAGACCCGGCTATAAAACACGTTAGCTTTGAAGTGAAACCCGGCCAGACCATCGCGCTTGTAGGGCGTTCGGGCAGCGGTAAGTCAACTTTATCGAATTTACTTACCCGGTTTTATCGCCCTAGTACCGGTAAGATCACCCTAGATGGCAATGACATTCAAACCATCAAACTGCGCAGTTTACGCAATCAGTTCGCGCTAGTGTCGCAGCAAGTTACCTTATTTAATGACACAATTGCTAACAATATCGCATACGGAAAACAAGATGAAGTGAGTCGAGAGGATATTTTACGCGCCGCCGAAATTGCTCACGTAACAGATTTTGTGAGTAAGCAGTCAGAGGGCTTTGATACCTTAATTGGCGAAAACGGGCTGATGCTCTCAGGAGGTCAGCGGCAGCGCATTGCTATTGCGCGGGCTATTTTGGCGGATGCGCCCATTTTGATTTTGGATGAAGCCACCTCGGCGCTTGATACCGAATCAGAAAAATTTATTCAAACGGCTCTAGATGAGCTGCAAAAGTCGCGCACCAGTATTGTGGTGGCGCATCGTCTATCAACCATCGAATCGGCGGATATGATTTTAGTGGTGGAAGATGGGGAGGTGATTGAGTCAGGCTCCCATCTAGATTTGCTCGCGGCTAAAGGGATGTATGCTCAGCTACATAAAATGCAGTTTTCTGGGTAGCATATCATGAGGCTTCATCAGGCTTGGTATGCAAAGCGCAGTCAGCAGCCGATATGGATTTATCTCTTGGCACCCTTAAGCTTATTGTTTTGGCTAATTAGCCGAACAAGGGCTGCCTTGTATCGCTGCAAAATTTTGGAGCGATATAAAAGTAAGCTACCGGTGATTGTGGTGGGTAATATTTCGGTAGGCGGCAATGGCAAAACACCAGTGGTGCTGGCGTTGCTCACTTATTTTGGCCAGCAGGGTATAAAGTGCGCTGTGCTATCACGCGGTTACGGTGCGCAGCAGCAGCAATTTCCGCATTTACTTGCCCTTAATAGTGATCCACTGCAAGTGGGTGATGAGCCAGCCTTAATTCGCAATCGTGCAAACGTGCCGGTAGTCATAGATCCCAAGCGCGCCAGAGGGGCAAAGTTTATTGAGCAAAATACCGACGCTCAATTGATTGTTTGTGATGACGGCATGCAGCACTATGCACTCGACCGAGATTTTGAGCTTTGCGTGATGGATAAGCGCGGTATTGGCAACGGCTATTTAATGCCAATGGGACCGCTGCGCGAATCGGCCAAACGCTTAAACTCGGTGCAGTGGCTCATTTATAATGGCACCGACACCAAGCAACATGATTGTTTAGCATCCATACAGGCGCAAACAGCGCTTATGAGCCTTGAAGCGATGGCTTGGGTGAATGTTAAAAATGGCCAAATACTCAGTCTTGAAGCGGGTGTGGTGCTTTTTTCCAAGGCGCAGAGTATCGCGGCGATTGCTGGTATTGGTGATCCTAAGCGTTTTTTTGATACTTTAGGTGACTTCAATTTAGCCTTGAGTGACACTAAAGCGATGCCAGATCACCATGCCATAGTCTACGAAGACGTGCCAAATGCAGACATCGTATTGATGACCGAAAAAGACGCAGTGAAATGTAAAGAATTTGCCTTGGAAAATTATTGGTATTTGCAAGTCGAGGCTCGTCTGCCTGATGGTTTTTATCGTGATTTACAGCAATCACTGAGCACGTATTTTGAACTTAAGAATTTCACAACAAAGTGAGTAAACATGACGTTTAATAAAAAGTTACTGGATATTGTTGCTTGCCCTGCATGCAAAGGAAAATTAGTCCTGCACGAAGTGCCTCACGAAACAGCCGATGGTGATGCTGAGAAAGCAGCCAAACAGGTGCTTGTATGTAGGTTCGATCGGCTAGAATACCCTATCGATGAAGGGATACCAGTTTTGCTTGAGAGTGAGGCTAGGGTACTTAGTCTAGAGGAGTTAGAGCAGGTAAAACAGCATGACTGATTTTACGGTGGTGATCCCAGCGCGTTTTGCTTCGACTCGCTTTGAGGGTAAACCTTTAGCGCTGATTGGTGATAAACCAATGCTTCAGCATGTGCACGAGAGAGCGATTGAGGCGGGCGCTAGCGCGGTGATTATTGCCACAGACGATGACCGAATTAAACAAGTTGCCGAGGGCTTTGGTGCTGACGTTTGTATGACGTCTACCCATCATCAATCAGGCACGACGCGCATTGCTGAAGTCATCGCAATACGGAAAATAAAAGATCATGAAATTGTAGTGAACGTGCAGGGTGATGAACCGTTTATTCCACCAGAAAATATCCGACAAGTTGCTGACAACCTCAACAGACTGCATCACTACCCAATGGCTACGCTTTGTTACCCTATCGATGAAACCGAGGATGTACTTAATCCTAACATTGTTAAAGTTGTCAAAAGCCTAGGCGGCAAAGCTCTCTACTTTTCAAGAGCGCCTATTCCCTTTGCTCGTGGGCATATGAATCTAAACGCACAGGGTTGCTTACAAATAGATACTTTACCTAGCAGCAGCGAAACGCAAAAGACTCAATCTACGCCATCATACTTTCGTCATATTGGTATCTATGGATATCGAGCTAACTTTGTTACCACGTTCAGCGAAATGGGGGACAGCACACTTGAACGCTACGAATCATTGGAGCAACTGCGAGTGTTAGAGTATGGGTTTGATATACATATTGAGGTAGCGACCGGAGCACCGCCACATGGTGTCGATACTCCGGAAGATTTAGCGAGACTCAATCAGTCTTGTTGATCTGATACGACAGCCCACATATCGTGTTGGTCGGTGTGAATAATCTCAACCCATAAGCGCTGACCAACCTGTACATCATGTACATCGTTCAAATGAATCACACCGTCGATTTCAGGCGCTTCACCAAAACTTCTGGCGACGGCACCCTCGCTGTCTACGCTATCGACAATAACTTTATACTCATTGCCAATTTTGGCCTGCAGGCGTTTGTAGCTAATCTCAGACTGCACATCCATAAAGCGTTTAAGACGTATTTCTTTTACTTCTTCGCTAACGTGATCGGGAAGGGTGTTTGCCTTAGCTCCCACTACTGGCGAATATTTAAAACAGCCAACGCGATCAAGTTCTGCCTCTCGTAAAAAGCTTAATAGCTCTTCAAACTCTTCTTCGGTTTCACCTGGAAAGCCAACGATAAAGGTCGAGCGGATTACTAAATCTGGGCACATTTCGCGCCATTTTTTGATGCGCTCTACGGTGCGCTCAGCGCTACCCGGACGTTTCATTAAGCGCAGGATACGTTTGTTAGCATGCTGAAACGGAATATCTAAATACGGCAGAATTTTCCCTTCAGCCATCAGTGGAATAAGGTCGTCTACATGCGGGTATGGATACACATAGTGTAGGCGAACCCAAATATCCATTTTGCCAAGTTGTTCACAAAGCTGCTGCATGTGAGTCTTAACCGGCATGCCATCCCAAAAGTCAGTTTTATATTTGACGTCCACACCATAAGCGCTGGTATCCTGTGATATCACTAAAAGCTCATTAACCCCCGCCGCTTTCAAACGTTTTGCTTCATTTAGAACATCCCCAACTGGACGGCTGACCAAGTCGCCCCGCATGGATGGAATTATGCAAAATGTGCAGCGATGATTACAACCTTCAGAAATCTTTAAATATGCAAAGTGTTTTGGAGTTAGCTTAATGCCGTGATCGGGCACCAAATGTAAAAACGGATTATATACCGGTTTTGGCAAGTGCTCGTGAACTTGCTGAACCACCGATTCATAGGCATGCGGGCCGGTAATGGATAGTACATTTGGATGCACCTGACGAATTTCGTCTTCTCTGACCCCCAAACAGCCAGTAACAATGACTTTACCGTTCTCAGCAAGGGCCTCACCGATGGTGTCTAAGGATTCTTGGACTGCTGAGTCAATAAAGCCACAGGTGTTAACAATTACGAGTTCAGCATCGTGATAGGTTGGTACAACGTCATAACCCTCAGTTCTTAGCTGGGTCAAAATACGCTCAGAATCTACTAAGTTTTTAGGGCAGCCCAAAGACACAAAGCCAATTTTAGCGCCTTGCTCGTTGTTTAGTTGTGTCTGCTCGGTTAGCACTCTAATGGGTGTTTCTAAGGTGGTCGATTGCTTAATTGCGGCACTCGAAGCAGGCGTGAACTGCTTTACGGTCATGGTTTATAAATCCAGTTGTTTCTTAATTGGTGCAGATTATATCGTATTTCATTGGCCCGTGTAGACTTTTGCTTAGGCTCATTTAACAAAAGTTTAGTTTGCAGAAGACCGATAGCGTCCTATCTCACCAAAGACCATTGTCTACATATGTCTTGCCTTACCCATTTGAAATAAAACATGTTAAGCGAAACTTTATTGCGTATGATTCGGTCTTGTCATATGTTCGCCTTTTACGCAACATCACCCTCCAGCTTGTTTGCTGACTTTATTGCGGTAACGTTGCTGGACAAAGCCCCTAAAGAAATCAGGAAATTGCTACCATGAAGCTAGTTATTAACATCAAACAATTTTTACCTATTGCGCTTTTTGCAGTAATGGCTACAGCGGGTTTTAGCTCTAGCGTTTACTCTCATGATGGCAATGAGGCCTTAGCGTCAGTGGTACTAGACCGAGATGCTGAAAAGCGTGCCAGAGATGCTAGTCGCCGTCCAGTGCAGACGCTATCGTTTTTTCACGTTGAGCCGGGAATGAAAGTAGCTGAAGGCCTACCCGGGGGTGGTTGGTATTCTGAAATATTAGCGAATTATTTAGGCGCAGAGGGCGCGCTGTATGGTATCAACTATAATGATAGCATGTGGCCTCTCTTTGGTTTTTTTACTCCCGAGCGTATCGAGCAGATGTCTGCACGAACTCAAGCCTTTGTGGGCTTGGTTGAAGGTTTCACTGATAACGGTATTCCCAGCGCAGGTTTTACCTTCTCAACCGCTCCAGCAGAGTTAAACGGCACGCTTGATAGGGTATTGTTTGTAAGAGCTTTGCATAATTTGGCACGCTTCGAGTCAGAAGCAGGCACTATGACTGAGGCGCTAAATCTATCTCGTGAACTGCTCAAAGAAGACGGAATGGTTGGCGTTGTGCAGCATAGGGCACCAGAAGATGCTGATAATGAATGGGCAAAAGGTAATGCTGGTTATCTGAAACAAAGTGCAGTGATTGCCGCATTTGAGAATGCCGGTTTTGAGTTAGTGGCGCAAAGTGAAGTGAACAGCAACGCGAAAGACAAACCAACGGCGGATGATACTGTATGGCGTTTGCCGCCGAGCTTTAACGGTAGCGCTGATGACCCACAAAAACGTGCAGAAATGGCTGCGGTGGGTGAAAGCGACAGAATGACGCTGCTATTTAAGAAAAAAGGCGCAGTGATTGAACTTCATTGAGTTTCAGAGCAAAGATTTGTGTATTTTCGATATGCTGAACACGTTTTTACTTAGTTTACAAAGAACAGTTTGCCGTGCCGCTTAAATTTCCATTACATCATTATGACGAAGCAGGGCGCTTAAAACCGCCCTTAATGCTTTATATTTTTTTGTTATTTTTATGCAGAGGCTTTTTGTTACTGGTAATTTCGCTATCGTTTAGGGAGGACAGCAGCCGGATGATGAGTTTGTTTTTCCCGAATAAGTGGGATTTTTATTGGTCATTGCTGCCCGCTGTGCCCGCTATGTTGATTTTGGCCTTGTTCAGTCAGCGCAGTAAAATATGGCTAAGTAAAAAACAAAGACTATTTAGCATAATTCCCGCTGTATTTGCGATAGCCTTACTTGCCGATATTGCTGTTCAGATGAGTATTTTGTGGCGCATAGATTTTCAATTTTCACTAGCTCACGGTCTGGCAATACTATTGGCGACGGTAGGGCTAGTTTACGCTTCAAAGAGCAAGCATATGCGTGACTTACCCGTAGATTGGTCCCGCCCAGATTGAGCATTTTAGTACAGGTTTGAATTGGCGACTTAGTTGGTATTGGCCGCTAGCGCTTTATCAAAGTATTCTTTGAGTTGAATGTCGGGGTTTCTAACGAGTTTGTCATAGCAGATACCCGCAAATGCATA
The DNA here is from genome assembly GCF_041380235.1 of Glaciecola sp. SC05. Lineage (NCBI taxonomy): Bacteria > Pseudomonadati > Pseudomonadota > Gammaproteobacteria > Alteromonadales > Alteromonadaceae > Glaciecola > Glaciecola sp. SC05. Next base: position 142,380 of record NZ_JBGIYY010000003.1, on the reverse strand, counting down.
AGACTTGTCTTTTATGACTAAAAATATTGTGGGGGCTTCTGGGGATGAAGTATCGTAGTGCCATTGTCCGCCCGCTAAGGCTTTAAAGATTTCACCGATATAGGCACCATACATATTGCATATCGTGAATATCGCTTTGTCTTCTAAACTCTGACTGGGAAACTCTTTAATAAAGTGTTCTATGGTGCTGTCTACTAGCGTGATACTTGCTTTAGAGTAGTCTAAGGTGATCCCGCATTCTTCTTGGGCTGCTTTTACAGCATCTTTGGCAGTCTCTTGCATGAGGATATCAAGTTCTTGTTGCAGCATAATAATTTCGTGTTGCCTTAAGTTGTCATGACGGTAAATCAATTTGTCGATGTTGTAAAATAAGTTTTTCAAGCAAACACGTGCCTGGTCCCTTATCGTCGGGTGTAGGGCAAATCAAAAAGGCAGTCATTTGCTTAAACTCACTCCCTTTTACGAGTAATCGCGTCAGCAAGCCTTGCTCAATCTGATCTTTAACTTTGTGCAAGGGGAGCCAGCAAAATCCTATGTTTTGATGAAGGAGGTCAATAGCAGTATCAAATTGACTGACTGTCCAACGGTTTTCGGATTTTAACCAGCCTTGCTTTTCTTCGGGTTTGTCTGAGGTGTCAGCAATCACCAATTGAAGCTGTTGCGCGAGTTCAGAAGGATCAATATGACCGTTTACCTGGGCTAAAGCATGCTGAGGGTGGCAAACTAGCACGAACTCTACATGACACAATGCTTCGCCTAGGTAGCCTCTCGGTATGTTCATGTTGATTGCAAGGTCCGCTTGGTGTTTTAAAATTGCATCGTCTGTACCGGTGAGTACGGTATCTTTGATTTTCAGGCGGCTGCCTCTCGATTCTGGTAAAAAGGCCTCGAGAACCGGAAATAATGCGTCTCTGGGATAGGCGAGATCAACCGCTAAAACAATTTCGGGCTCCCAGTCTTGATGAATATTGTGTGCTAATAGTTCAAGAGACTGTACATTTTGGGTCAGATCACGAGAGCGACGCAGCATCACTACACCGGCTTCGGTTAGCACCGCTTTGCGGCCAATAACTTCAAGTAATTGGACTCCCAGCATGTCTTGCAGCTTTGATACCGCATGATTAAGCGAAGACTGCGACTTATTGAGTGCACCCGCTGCCTGCGCGTAGCCGCCGAAGTCCACTACCGCCTGCAATATTCGCCACTGTTCGAGCGTTGTTTTAGGTCTGTACAAGTGCGTATTGCCTCCAAAATTTGAGCTTATAATGATAAGACCCGTTATTTTAAGTTAAATATTCGTAATCAATAAAATTAAACTATTCTTAATGAATTAGTGTAAATTTTGTTAGAAGTCCACAAAAAGACAATTTATGAAATACGCCTCGTTTTTACCCTTATCGGCCCTCTTAGCGCTGGGTTTAATTAGTATTCTAGTCAACTTTGGCCTTATCCCGCCGGGTTTAGAGATATTAGAAATTTTGCGAGGCTCGCTTACAGAGAGCTTCTATCTCGTAATATTTCTCATTATTTTACTTGAGTCTATTGTCTATGTCGGTTTCTACTTCCCTGGTCAGTTTTTTGCAGTTTTGCTGGTCATCGGCTCAAAACCAAGTGCGGCCGATGTGATATACCTTACGATAGCGATGGTTTTGGCGGCAACCATTGGGTCGATGATCAATTACTTTTTGGGTAAAACCACTAAAAATAGAGACAATGCTGCGACGGATACCAATCTACGACATTTATTGCTGGCGATGATTCATATTAATTCACTGGCCTTTTTTATGTTTTCACAAGGCGCAAATAACAAATCATTTAAGGTTGTTTGGCTTGCAGGTTTGTTAAACCTTCCGTACTACTTATTGCTGATTGCCGGTACGGCAGTATTAAGCGAACAGGTTATGGCGATGGCAGAAAACACCGCGATGTTGCTGACAATTATTGGCTTGTGGTTAATTGCAGCTCTTATTTACGACATTCGTAAGCACAAGCAAAAAGCGGTATCAGCTGCAGCCTAATTAGCTTTAGGCCTTGGTAAGGTAAGCGATAGCGCGGCTAGCCGCCATCATTCCAAAAGTAGCGGTTACGCCCACAAAAGCGCCAAAGCCAGTGCTGCAATCCATTTTACCACTGCCTTGAGCATTATGTTTAGCAAATGATACAGTGCCATCAGCGGTGGGATAACGCAGTTGTTCGGTGGAAAACACCGCCTCAATGGAAAATCGTCGTTTTGGATTGCTGGTAAAACCGTGGTTTCTGCGCAGCTCACTTCTCACCTTTGCCAACAAAGGGTCTTGCGTGGTTTTAGCTAAGTCGGCAACGCCTATTTGTGCAGGATCTATTTGCCCGCCTGCACCGCCCACGCTGATCAGTTTTATTTTATGGCGTTTACAATGCACCACAATTGCGACTTTTGCGTTGACGCTGTCAACCGCGTCGATGACCACATCGAACTGCTTCGTAATATAATCATGTACATTCTCTGCGGTTACAAAATCTTCTATTGCCGATACTTGACAGTCAGGATTAATATCTATTATCCGTTTTCGCATTACCTCAACTTTACTTTGCTCCAGGGTAGAGCTCAATGCGTGTAGCTGACGATTCACATTGCTGATGGCAAGGTCGTCTAAATCAATTAAGGTTATATTATTGATGCCAGAGCGCGCTAGGGCTTCTGCCGTCCAAACACCTACACCGCCAATACCGATGATAGCGACCGACGCGTTGGCCAAAGCCTGTAATCCCTGAATGCCGAAAAGACGTTGCAAGCCAGCAAAACGCTGTAAGTAAGAATTTGATAGAGACATGGTGAAAACCTATACCTTTCTAAAAAATAGAACGAAAAGTGCGATTTATAGCAATTTTTATTCGTTTACGTAAATGCTTAAATAGCGTCATCAAACATAACGGAGAAGCATTATGGGATTACTTGTAGACGGCCAATGGCATGACCAATGGTACGACACAAAAAACAATGATGGCAAATTTGTTCGACAGGATTCTAAGTTCAGAGACCAGATAGAAGCAAGCGCTGATGCGAAATTTCCTGCAGAGTCTGGAAGATATCATTTATATGTATCATTAGCTTGCCCTTGGGCACATCGCACCCTTATTTTTAGAGCGCTAAAAGGCCTAGACGAACACATCACGGTGTCGGTTGTGAGCCCAGATATGCTTGAAAATGGATGGGAGTTCGGGGCCTATCAGGATGCTACCGAGGATCATGTGTTTGGCTTTAACTATATGCATCAAGTCTATACCAAAGTAAAACCTAATATTACCACTCGAGTCACCGTGCCTGTATTGTTTGATAAAAAAACGCAGCAAATTGTGAACAACGAGTCGGCTGATATTATCCGCATTCTAAACACAGCGTTTAATGAGATTACCGGGAATACAGAGGATTACTATCCGCAAGAACTGCATCATCAAATTGACCTGATCAACAGCTTTGTGTACGACAACATTAATAATGGCGTTTACAAATCCGGGTTTGCCACCACCCAAGAAGCATACGAGGAGTCGGTGATAAATCTGTTTAATGCTTTGGATAAGATTGAGAGTATATTATCCAAGCAGCGCTACTTAGTAGGCGATCAGATCACTGAGGCAGACTGGCGCTTGTTTACTACGCTAATACGATTTGATCCGGTATATGTTGGACATTTTAAATGTAATATAAGGCGCATTGCAGATTATCCAAATATATATAACTACATGAAAGAGCTTTATCAAATCGAGGGTATAGCGGATACGACTAATTTTGACCATATCAAACGCCACTATTACTTTAGCCATACCATGATTAATCCGACTCAAGTGGTGCCAATGGGCCCAGTAGAGGATTTGTTCAGCGCGCATGATCGTGGAACCCACCGAGGAGAACAATAATGAGTAAAATTATTAGAAAAGCCAAGGGCATGCCAGCATCTGACGGCGCGGGTGTAAAACTCTCAAGAATTATCGGCCAGCCTGGCTTAAAACGCCTAGACCCCTTTTTGATGCTTGATGAATTTGGCTCTGAGGATGCAAAAGACTATATCGCTGGTTTTCCGCAACATCCTCATCGAGGCTTTCAAACAGTTACCTATATGCTCGAAGGTAAAATGGGACATAAAGACTCTGTTGGTAATGAGGGTGTCATAGAAGACGGAGGCTTACAGTGGATGAATGCGGGTAAGGGTATTATTCACGAAGAAATGCCGCAGCAAACTCAAGGGCGTATGCGCGGGTTCCAGCTTTGGGTAAATTTGCCAGCCAGTCAAAAAATGTCCGAGCCCGGCTATCAGGATATTCCGAGCGGACATATTCCAGAAGTGATTAAGCAAGGTGCATTGATAAGAGTCCTTGCTGGTCACTTTGAGGGAGTTGAAGGGCCAGTAAAAACCCAAGCGATACATCCTCAGTTTCTAGATATACACTTCCAAAACGACGCCAGTATTTCATGGCCGGTGGATGCTAAGCAAAACGGCTTTGTCTATGTTTATGAAGGCGCTGTGCAGGTAGACGGTACAACGGTAGAAAAAGGTGAGCTTGGTGTTCTCGAATTTGATGGCCTGATGACCATTACTGCTCGCAGCAATGCTAAAGCCATTGTAGTGAGTGGCACGCCAATTAACGAACCGATTGTGCAGTATGGTCCTTTTGTAATGAATACCGAAGCTGAAATTCAGCAGGCATTGCAAGATTATCAGAAAGGCGTATTAGCATAATCGAACACTTTGGCTTAGCTTTTACAAGTAGTGTGAATGAAGGTTGAATTACGAGGGCTTATTCCCTAAGATTGGGCGCATTAGATGTTACTTCTGCTTTATCTTGATGTTGCGCCCATACAAGGACTTTCATGAAAAAAATTACCTGCTTTAAAGCCTATGACATTCGCGGTGAATTACTCGAACAACTTGACGAAAATGTTGCCTATCGAATTGGTCGCGCGTTTGCCTCTTTTTTGGGAGCAAAAACGGTCGTCGTTGGCTCTGACGTTCGCCATACTGCTAGACCATTAAAACTGGCGCTAAGTGCCGGCTTGATTGACGGCGGTGCAAAGGTCTTTGATTTGGGCATGGCCGGCACCGAAGAAATTTATTTTGCGACCAAATTTCTAAAGGTCGACGGTGGAATAGAAGTTACGGCAAGTCACAATCCCATAAATTATAACGGCATGAAACTAGTCAAAGCAGGTTCGGTGCCTATTAGCGGTGACAGCGGCCTAAACGCTATAAAAGACATTGCTGAGTCGTTTGACGAAGCGCTCGTGACTGAACGCTTGAAAAGCTTTGGTGCGCCAGTAACCCCAGAAGCCTTTTTAAAAGGAAGCGCGAGTGTGCTAGATATTCAGTTACTAGAGTCGGGCGCTTATGAACGCACCAGCTGCGTAAACGACTACATTATGCACTTATGCGAATATGTCGATATTGGTAAGTTAAAACCGCTTAAATTAGTAGTGAATGCAGGCAATGGCGCCGCAGGCAATACCATTGATGCTTTGGAGCTGTTGTTTTCTCACCATAATATTCCTATTCAGTTTATCAAAGTGCATCATGATGCGAACGGCGACTTTCCCAATGGTATCCCCAACCCCTTACTTCCTGAAAATCGAGCTGATACAGCCGATGCTGTGATTGCACACAAAGCCGATATGGGAATAGCATGGGACGGTGATTTTGACCGATGTTTTTTGTTTGATGAAAAAGGCGACTTTATTGAAGGCTATTATATTGTTGGGCTTTTAGCTCAGGCGTTCTTAGATAAAGAAAAAGGCGCCAGTATCATTTATGACCCGCGCGTATTCTGGAATACCGAAGACATTGTAAAGAATGCCGGTGGTAAGCCCATAAAGTCTAAAACGGGTCATGCCTTTATTAAAGAGCGCATGCGCAAAGAAGACGCAATATATGGCGGAGAAATGAGCGCGCATCATTACTTTAGGGACTTTGCCTATTGTGACTCAGGCATGATCCCATGGTTGCTGGTAGCAGAGTTATTATCAAAAAGCGGTAAGCCCTTGTCATCTTTGGTTGAAGAACGCATCGGTCTATATCCATCGTCAGGCGAAATTAACTATCGCGTAGAAGACGCGGGTAAAACCATAAAGGCTATTATTGAGCACTTTGAAGCAGATGCTCAAGTGATTGATAAAACCGATGGTATTGGCATGGAGTTTGGAAACTGGCGGTTTAATTTGCGTAAATCAAACACTGAGCCGGTGATAAGGCTAAACGTTGAAACCAAGGGTGATATTGCGTTAATGCAAGAGAAAACAGCGTTCATAGAATCACTTATAACGGCCTAAGCATCGACTGACGAATGCCGAGCGAACCCCTTGCTAACGCTTAACCCATTGAATGGCTAAATTATGATCTATCGTATTTGTTGTGTTTGTTTACTTTGTATATTTGTCTCAGGCTGCCAGACACTGAATTATGACGCGGCAAAAGGCAAGCTTGTGTTAACTAACCTAGAGATCGCCGAGGCTTTTGATTCAACGAGCAAACGGCATGAGGTAATAGTGTCATTTGACTATGCGTTTACCGCAAATTTCACTCAGCCTAGCGTATACTTTTGCACCGTTCAATTTCTTGGTAAGCAAGCAGGGCGCTCATATTCTGGGATGGGCAGAGGACCTGCGCCTTGCCAGTTTACCGAAGATAAGGGCAGTGTTAGTTTTCGGTGGGCAACGCCATTAGACGGCGACAACCGCGACCGCAGGATAATTGAAGATTTGTTGTTGCCGGTTCAGTATTTTGTAGCCGTTCATCAAAAAGTTGGCAAAAACCAGAGTAATATCATTGCATACTCACAGACTTTCCAAAGCACTAAATAGTAAGGCTTAGTGCTAGCTACTAGCTACAGAGATGCTAAAAAGAGGTGGCTAATAACCACTACAGTCGTTAAAAAGACGCGCATAAACGTGTAGGGTATCAGGATGTCTTTTTCTAATGCCAATACGTATTTGTCGTACATTAATATGCCTACGTAGGCTATTGATAGCGCGCTTAACAATATATATCCATCTAGAAATATAAGTGCAGTCCAGCCTACAATACTTGGCAACATCGCTACATAAAGCTGATGATCACTGCGGCGATTTTGCAAGGCGTCCAGCCAGTGTATACCACCAAAAAAAGAAAGAATAATGGCTGAATACTGCACAAAGTACTGGTAGCCCTGAAAATAATATAGTTGCCCCCCTAAAATAAGAATCGGAATGCCGACAAAGGGAAGTAATCCTAAATAGCCCAGTATTTTTGCTGAGTAATGCATTGTGTTAATATTCCTATGTTTTTTTCCAGAGTTTAGATTTCTTATTGTATACTGCAATGACAATGAATATAACACTGGTATCGTATGCAAGTGCCTAATAGCGATAGAAATCTTTTAAGCAGCAAACGTTTTTTACCTCTTTTTGTCACACAATTTTTTACCGCGCTTAACGACAATGTATACAAGCAGGCAGTGTTACTCCTGTTGATTTTTCAAGCGGCATCTGTGGCTGATGGTGCCTTGTACTCGAACTTGGCTGCTGGTCTTTTCATTTTACCATTCTTTCTTTTTTCGGGACTTGCAGGCCAGTTGGCAGAGCGTTCTGAGAAATCAAAATTGATCCGCATCATTAAATTTTGTGAAATACCGATCATGCTGGTAGGAGCGATTTCTATCTATACTCAGCAAATTCCTTTGATGTTGGTCACTGTATTTTTAATGGGTTTACAGAGTACCTTTTTTGGACCGTTGAAATACTCGATATTACCTCAGCACTTAGCCGCTAATGAATTGACAAAAGGCAACGGCTTGGTGGAGTCGGGGACATTTGTGGCGATTTTGCTCGGTACGATTTTTGGGACCTATTACATCACGCAGACACACGGCGAGCTGTTCATTGCCGTGGCCGTTTTGGTTTTGGCAACAATTGGGTATATCAGCAGTCGTTTTATCCCGTTTAGCCCTGCCAACGATCCAAACATTGAGCCGACCTTTAACATCTATCGCTCTACTAAGGATGTGTTTAAAGCAATGTCTGCGCAAACCGAATCAGTGGGTAAATCAGTGATTGGCATTAGCTGGTTTTGGCTAATTGGTGCGGTTATTTTGACAGCATTGCCTAACTATGTGAAGTATGTAATGGGCGGAGATGAGCTCGTTGTAACGGCGTCCCTAGTGGTATTTTCACTCAGTATCGCGATTGGTTCATTGATGTGCGAAAAGCTATCCCGCTCTCGCATTGAATTAGGTATTGTGCCTTTTGGTGCAATATTAATAACTATTTTTATGTACCTGCTAAGTCAAGAGCCGGCCATAGGTGCATACTTGCCTGAGTTTGCTGATATTTCCCAGGAGTCGCCTCTAAGCAACGATGCTTTATTGCCGCTCTCTGAGGTAATGAGCACGGGTGACATGCCATACCATTTCATATGGATGGGATTAATCGGCATCGCTGCAGGTTTTTATACGGTGCCACTGTATGCGCTGATTCAAGGGCGAACAAGCGAAGATAGCCGCTCGCGCGTGATTGCTGCAAATAACGTCTTAAACGCGCTGTTTATGGTAGGCAGTGCAGTATTAGGAATACTTACTCTGTCGGTGTTGGGCTGGGATATTCCTCAATTATTTTTGTTGTTGGCGGGCTTAAACCTACTAATTTCAATCTATATTTACACAAAAGTCCCCGAGTTTTTCTTACGGTTTTTGGTTTATCTTTTGGCGATTTGTTTGTATCGAGTGAAAACACGCGGTGAACAATACATTCCCGAAACCGGTCCTGCGGTGATTGCGGCGAATCATGTAAGTTTTGTTGATTGGATGTTTATATTAGCTGCCTCTCCGCGTCCTATTCGTTTTGTGATTTTTGCGCCAATTTATTATTCACCTTACTTAAATTGGTTATTCCGAATGGCCAAAGCGATTCCGATTGACAGTGAAAAGGCCAACCCTGAAGCATTCAACAAGGCCTTTAATAATATCGCTAAAGCCCTTGATGATGGTGAGTTAGTGGGTATATTCCCAGAAGGTAAGCTGACTTCAGATGGTGAAATCGACATATTTAGACGCGGTATTGAGCGGATAATTGAACGCTCACAGGTGCCCGTAATACCGATGTATTTAGGCGGCTTGTGGGGCAGCATGTTCAGTCGTAAACGCAAACTTAGACTGCCGCGTTTGAAATGGTCTTTAGTCTCGGTAAATGCCGATGAGCCTATTCCTGCAAAAGTCCTCAAAGTGGAACTCTTGCAGCAAAAAGTAGAGCAATTAAGAGACAAGTTTAAAGTGGACTAGCGATAGTCTGCTATTTTATTTATGGGTCAACAAGAGAGTAGGCCCGAACCGAGAATATTGACGATAAAAAAAGCGCCGTAAGAGGCGCTTTATTATTATGACAATATTTTTACTTTTCAATCGCAGAATAAGGACGTTTGCTGTGGCCGGTATAAAGCTGACGAGGACGACCAATTTTCTGTCCTGGTTGGCTCAACATTTCGTGCCAGTGTGATATCCAACCTACTGTTCTTGCTAAAGCAAAGATGCACGTGAACATGTTGGTTGGAATACCAATCGCACTTAATACGATACCTGAGTAAAAATCTACGTTCGGGAACAGTTTCTTCTCGGCGAAGTAAGGGTCGCTTAATGCAATGCGCTCTAGCTCCATGGCGACTTCTAGTAATGGGTTCTTGACTTTGAGTTCGCTCAAGACTTCATGACAGCTCTCACGCATAACAGTAGCGCGTGGGTCATGGTTTTTGTAAACGCGGTGACCAAAACCCATCAAACGGAAGGGGTCGTTTTTGTCTTTGGCACGAGCAATAAACTCTGGTATCCGATCGACAGAACCAATTTCTTCGAGCATATTTAAACATGCTTCATTTGCTCCGCCATGAGCAGGACCCCATAGTGAGGCTACGCCTGCAGCGATGCATGCATATGGGTTTGCGCCTGAAGAGCCAGCAAGACGAACAGTAGACGTCGAGGCATTTTGCTCATGGTCAGCATGCAAGATGAAAATACGATCCATTGCCCGCTCTACGGCTGGGCTTATTTGATAGTCTTCTGCGGGAACTGAAAACATCATGTTTAAAAAGTTGGCTGCGTAGCTCAAATCATTGCGAGGGTAAACAAACGGCTGCCCAACGTTGTATTTGTAGCACATTGATACCAAGGTAGGCATTTTTGCAATTAAACGATGTGCAGAGCGCATTCGCTGCTCTGGGTCAGCAACGTCTAAATCACTGTGATAGAAAGACGACATTGCTCCAACAGTTCCACATAGCATTGCCATGGGGTGTGCGTCGTTTCTAAAGCCATGAAAGAACATATTTAACTGTTCATGCACCATGGTGTGGCGTGTAATGGTTTCTTTAAATTCACTGTATTGTTCAGCAGAAGGCTGGTCACCATTCAGCAGCATGTAACATACTTCTAAATAATCGGAATCTCTTGCTAGATCTTCGATTGAAAATCCGCGATGTAACAATATTCCTTTTGCACCATCTATAAACGTAATCGAAGATTCACAAGAGCCTGTTGCCATAAAGCCTGGGTCGAATGTGAAGTAGCCTTTACCACCTAAAGCACGCACATCAATAACAGGGTGTCCTTCTGTGCCTTCTAAAATCGGTAGTTCTACTTCGATATCACCCGCTTTAAGCGTGGCAAATTTGTCTGACATGAAATACTCTCCTAAGTTGAGGTTTCCGCTTAAACGGAAAAAACGCGCAATTTGTTCACAATGAGCAACAAATTGGTCATATATGTGCGAAAAGTGCCGATATTCTTAACCTAATGATAGCTGAAGTCAATTTAAATGCAGATCTGCTCAATATATATTCTGTATAAATAACATGGATAAAGGTCTATAAAGAAAAGTTTACGACCAAAGTCCTAACAATGAACATTTGATTGCTATTAAGATCGTGGGTTGCTATGCTTCAAACCCACTGAATTTAAAGGGTTATTTTGTAATAACTTTATAAAGACTAATTCACAAGTGGTTAACATTTGTGGGTGTAAATTGAGTGTAAACACACAACCAAAGTTGTATGCCATAAACCGATAAACCTATGGTATCAATACAGAAAACAACAACAGGCGTTTTATTGTGAAAAAACAAAGACCGGTCAATCTAGATTTAACCACAATCAAATTACCCTCCGCAGGTAAAGCTTCAATTTTGCATCGAATAACGGGCGTAGCAATGTTTTTTGCGCTGGTATTCGTTATTTGGGCATGGGCAATTTCAGTAGGTTCTGCTGAAGGCTTTGCCTTGGTCAAAGATGTGATGGGCGGAATACTCGGATACATCGTCACCGTAGGAACATTGTCTGCTCTTACTTTCCATTTTATTGGCGGTATTCGCCATGTGGTCATGGACATGGGCCATTGGGAAGAACTCGACTCAGGTAATACAAGCGCAAACGTTGCCATGGGTCTGTGGATTATAATCACAATCGTATTAGGGGTAGTGTTATGGTAACCAATCAAGCATCAATTAAACGTAACGGTATTCAAGACTACGTAACACTGCGCGCGTCTGCAGCGGTTATCTCAGCGTTCTCGATTTTCATGGTGTATTTCTTTATTGCCACTCCTGTTATCACCTTTGAGATATGGCAAGGTTTATTTGCATCGATTTATATGAAAGCATTCACGCTGGTTACGCTAATTGCAATACTGATGCACGTAAGAATCGGACTTTGGCAAGTGCTAACAGATTATGTCAAACCGCACAGACTCAGAATTGTATTGCAGTTTGTATTAAACTTACTCGCGATCGCCTATGTGGCGATTGGTCTATTCGTATTATGGGGTGTATAAAATGACGTTACCAGTTCATGAATTTGATGCGGTAGTTATCGGTGCAGGCGGCGCCGGAATGCGCGCGGCTTTGCAAATTTCGCAGTCTGGCCGCTCATGTGCATTATTATCAAAAGTCTTTCCAACACGCTCACACACGGTATCTGCGCAGGGCGGTATCACGGTGGCACTGGGCAACTCCCATGAAGATAACTGGGAATGGCATATGTATGACACAGTTAAAGGGTCGGATTATATTGCCGACCAAGAAGCTGCCGAATACATGTGTAAAACTGGCCCCGAGGCGATTATCGAATTAGAAAATATGGGTTTGCCTTTTTCGCGTTTTGAAAATGGTAAGGTGTACCAGCGCCCATTCGGTGGACAATCGAAAAACTTTGGCGGTGAGCAGGCCGCGCGTACTGCAGCTGCCGCAGATAGAACAGGTCATGCACTACTGCATTTGTTGTATCAGCAAAATGTAAAGAATAAAACCAAAGTATTTAGTGAATGGTATGCGCTTGATCTTGTCAAAAATCAGCAGGGTCAAGTTGTTGGCTGCACTGCGATCGATATCGAAACTGGCGAAGTTGTCTACTTCAAGTCTCGCGCAGTCGTGCTTGCAACGGGTGGCGCAGGACGCATTTATGCATCGACCACAAACGCTCACATCAATACCGGCGACGGCATTGGCATGGCGCTTCGTGCTGGTGCGCCAGCGCAAGACATGGAAATGTGGCAGTTCCACCCAACCGGTATTGCCGGTGCGGGTACCCTGGTAACGGAAGGCTGCCGCGGTGAAGGTGGCTACCTACTGAATAAAGACGGCGAGCGCTTTATGGAGCGTTATGCACCAAACGCTAAAGACCTAGCCGGTCGTGACGTTGTTGCACGCTCAATGATGACTGAAATTCGTGAAGGCCGAGGCTGTGAAGGTCCTTGGGGTACTCACATTAAATTAAAACTCGATCATCTTGGTAAAGACGTACTTGAATCACGTTTACCTGGAATTTTGGAGTTATCACGTACTTTTGCTCACGTAGATCCAGTAAAAGAGCCTATTCCTGTAATTCCAACTTGTCATTATATGATGGGCGGTATTCCAACTAATGTAGACGGCCAAGTTATTCAAATTGATCAAGACGGCAACGAGTCACATATTGATGGTTTATTTGCATGTGGCGAGATTGCTTGTGTATCCGTTCATGGTGCTAACCGCCTAGGTGGAAACTCACTGCTTGACCTAGTCGTATTTGGGCGCGCAACAGGATTGCATCTTGGCAAGAGCATTGACGAAATTGATATCAAGTCTGACGCATCAGAGAGTGATATTGACTTAGCAATGGCCAGATTTAATCGCTGGGAAAGCACAGAGAAAGGCAAGGGTGAAGACCCAGTGCAAATTAAGAAAGATATGCAAAAATGTATGCAGCTTAATTTCTCAGTGTTCCGTGAAGGCGAGGCAATGGCCGAAGGTCTCAAAGAGCTTGGTGAAATCCGCGAGCGCTTGAACAATGCTAGGCTTGACGATAAAAGCGCAGATTTCAATACCCAGCGTATTGAATGCTTAGAATTAGACAACCTTATGGAAACCGCTTACAGCACCGCGCTTGCTGCCAATTTCAGAACGGAAAGCCGAGGCGCTCATAGTCGTTTCGATTTCACTGAACGTGATGATGAAAATTGGTTATGTCACTCAATTTATTTGCCTGAGTCAAATTCAATGAGAAAGCGTGACGTAAACATGACACCGAAGCTGAGGGAAGCGTTCCCTCCCAAAGTGCGTTCGTATTAATAGGAGCAGTCGTATGCAACTTAATTTTTCAATTTATCGTTACAACCCAGAAGTGGACGATGCGCCACGCATGGAAGACTATAGCTTAGAAGTGGAAGAAGGTCAGGATATGATGGTTCTGGATGCGCTAATCGCGTTGAAAGAAAAAGACCCAACATTATCTTTCCGTCGTTCATGTCGCGAAGGTGTTTGTGGTTCAGATGGCATGAACATGAACGGCAAAAACGGTCTTGCATGTATCACGCCTTTATCTGCTTTAGGTAAAGGTAAGAAAATTGTGGTTCGCCCATTACCAGGTTTGCCAGTCGTGCGTGATCTTGTAGTTGACATGACTCAGTTTTACACGCAGTACGAGAAAATTAAACCGTTCTTGATTAACGACGGAAAAGACCAACCAGCCCGCGAGCATTTGCAAAGCCCTGAAGACAGAGCAAAGCTAGATGGTCTGTACGAGTGTATATTATGTGCGTGTTGCTCAACATCTTGCCCATCATTTTGGTGGAATCCAGATAAATTTATCGGTCCGGCAGGATTATTGCATGCTTATCGGTTCTTAATCGATACGCGCGACACGGCAACCGATGAAAGACTCAACGATTTAGATGATGCATTTAGTGTTTTTAGATGCCACGGCATTATGAACTGCGTCAGCGTTTGTCCAAAAGGTCTTAATCCAACCAAGGCAATTGGCCAAATAAAATCGATGTTATTACAAAGAGCAGTGTAATTGACGCTAGATTTGGTAACATATCGACATTGAGAAATAGCCGTCCAGCAATGGGTGGCTATTTTTTTACCATTTAGTGATCTTTTTTTCATTTTTACTTACCACTATGGTAGAAGTCGATTTAAAATGAAATTTACATAGAATACAATACGGTTAACAACGAATATCAAGGCTAAACGATGCAAAATAGCGTGATGAAAGCATGGTGGGACTCTTCTCATATGTCTGGCGGCAATGCTGCTTATGTTGAAGAGCTCTACGAAGCGTATCTCGACGATCCTCAAAGCGTACCAGAAAACTGGAAATCTATATTCGACGAATTGCCTACCATAGAAGGCGTCACGGTCGAGACCAAACATTCCTCTATTCGTGAAGATTTCAAGAAAATGGCGAGTTTAGGTCCTGCTGCACGGGCAGGATCTGGCTCAGTTGCAGCATCTGACTCTCCTAGTGATGAGCGTCAAGTAAAAGTGCTCCAACTTATCAACGCCTTTCGGTTTAGAGGCCATCAGCATGCTAACTTAGATCCTCTAGGCCTCTGGCAACAGCCGCGCGTACGCGATTTGGAGCTTTCTCATCACAATCTAAACGACAGTGACTTTGAGACCATGTTCAATCTTGGCTCATATGCCGTTGATGCCGAAAAGATGAAGCTAGGTGATTTATTTAAATCCCTTAACCGTACTTACTGTGGATCGATTGGCTCCGAATATATGCACATTACTGACACCGAGCAAAAGCGTTGGTTGCAGCAACGTATTGAGTCAGTAGAGGCGCGTCCAGTTATTCAGCGTGAAGAGAAGATACAAATTCTGAAAGGCTTAATAGCCGCTGACGGCATGGAGAAATATTTAGGGTCTAAGTTCACAGGTGCCAAGCGCTTTTCATTAGAGGGCGGCGATGCTTTAGTTCCGATGCTAAAAGGTCTCATCACTGAGGCTGGTGCGCAGGGCGCAAAAGAAGTGGTTTTAGGCATGGCTCACCGCGGCCGATTAAACGTGCTTGTAAACGTATTAGGTAAAAACCCTTCAGTATTATTTGATGAATTTGCCGGTAAGCATGACGATACTCTAGGTGCGGGTGATGTTAAGTATCACGCGGGCTTCTCCTCAGATTTCGCAACGCCTGGCGGCAATGTTCATTTAGCGTTAGCGTTTAACCCGTCTCACTTAGAGATTGTTAATCCGGTCGTAATGGGGTCGGTTAGAGCACGTTTAGTGCGTCGTAATTGCAAAGATGGTTCAGCGGTGTTGCCAATTACTATCCATGGTGATTCGGCGATTGCTGGCCAAGGGGTCGTACAAGAAACCTTTAATATGTCGCAGACGCGCGGGTTTTCAGTGGGCGGTACAGTTCGTATCGTAATCAACAACCAAGTAGGCTTCACCACCTCAAAAACTGAAGATACTCGTTCAACACAATATTGTACCGATATTGCAAAAATGGTACAGGCGCCAATTTTCCACGTTAACGCAGATGACCCTGAAGCGGTCATGTTTGTCACTAAACTGGCATTAGATTACCGCAATATGTTCAAACGCGATGTGGTTATTGATTTGGTCTGCTATCGCCGCCACGGACACAATGAAGCAGATGAGCCTAACGCGACTCAACCGCTAATGTATCAAAAAATTAAAAAGCACCCAGTACCTCGTGAGATTTATGCTGACCAACTGATTGCCGAAGGCACGATTGAAAAGCACGAAGTGGAAAGGCTAATGGCAGAATATCGCTCGGCGCTTGATCATGGTGCGTGCGTGGTAGAAGAGTGGCGTCCAATGACAGAGCACTCTGTCGATTGGTCTCCGTATCTTGGTCATGATTGGGATGTAAAATATGATGCGAGCCTAAGTAAAGAGGAAGTTATTAGACTCGGGACGGCGATTACGACTATTCCAGAATCCCATCGCTTGCAGTCACGTGTTAGTAAGTTATACAAAGACCGTACATCGATGATGCAGGGTGAGCGTCTTTTAGACTGGGGGATGGCTGAAAACCTAGCGTATGCTGCTATCCTTAATGACGGCACTAATATACGCATCACCGGTCAAGATTCTGGCAGAGGAACCTTTTTTCATCGCCATGCTGTATTGCATGGTCAAGATGCCGGCGAAGAGTATATGCCACTGCAGCACATCAGTGAAGATCAAGGCAGTATTGAAATATACGATTCCGTATTGTCAGAAGAAGCGGTTATGGCGTTTGAATATGGCTATGCGACGGCAGAGCCTGCTACGATGACAATTTGGGAAGCGCAGTTTGGTGATTTTGCAAATGGCGCCCAAGTAGTTTTTGATCAGTTTTTATCTTCAGGTGAAGCAAAGTGGGGGAGACTATGCGGCTTAACTGTGTTATTACCTCATGGCTATGAAGGGCAAGGGCCGGAACATAGCTCCGCTCGCTTGGAGCGTTTCTTGCAAATGTGTGCAGACCATAATTGGCAAGTATGTGTACCTTCGACGCCAGCACAAGTTTACAACATGTTGCGCAGACAATCCGTGCGTCCTATGCGTCGTCCATTGATTGTTATGTCGCCAAAGTCTTTGTTGCGGCACCCACTAGCAGTTAGCAGTATTGATGAGCTAGCTGACGGCGTATTTCATAGCGTTATCGATGAAATCGATGAGCTCGATACGCAAAAGATCAAACGTGTAGTGATGTGTTCTGGTAAGGTTTATTACGACTTACTCGAACAGCGCCGTAAAAATGAACAAAATGATGTAGCGATTATTCGCATAGAACAGCTGTATCCTTTTCCACAGGTCGAATTGGCGAAAGTGGTAGAGAAGTATAAAGACGTCAATGATTGGATATGGTGTCAAGAAGAGCCTCAGAATCAGGGCGCATGGTACTGTAGTCAACATCACTTTTTGCAAGCGATACCAAGCGCTGCAAAGTTAAATTATGCAGGTAGAAATGCTTCCGCGTCGCCAGCGGTAGGTTATGTATCTGTTCACAACCAGCAACAAAAAGCGTTGATTGAAGACGCACTTACAATTAAATAAGGAACCCCAATGGCACATGAGATAAAAGTTCCAGTTCTTCCGGAGTCAGTTGCCGATGCAACTATCGCTACCTGGCACGTGAAAGCTGGTGATAAGGTAACTCGTGACCAAAATTTGGTAGATATTGAGACTGATAAAGTCGTTCTTGAAGTCGTAGCGCCCGCTGATGGTGTTATGTCAGAGATTAACGCTGAAGAAGGCGCTACCGTTTTAGGTGAGCAAGTCATTGGGTTATTAGAAGCCGGTGAAGTTGCAGGAGCGTCTCCAAGCGCAGCTAAACCCGCTGAGTCATCAAGTGCTGGTAGTGCTGGCGGTGCAGAGTCAGAAATTAAGGTACCGGTGCTACCTGAGTCAGTAGCTGATGCCACAATTGCAACTTGGCATGTTCAACCTGGTGAACAGGTTCAGCGAGACCAAAACCTTGTTGATATCGAAACCGATAAGGTTGTCCTTGAAGTTGTTGCGCCAGCCGATGGTTCGATTAAAGAAATCATCGCAGCTGAAGGCGAAACTGTAACGGCTGAGGCGGTTATTGCTACCTTCGTTGAAGGCGCATCTTCAGGCGCTAAACCGGCAGCAAAAGAAGAAAGTGTTGATGAGGCAGATACAGATGCACTTTCTCCTTCAGTACGCAGACTTCTAGGTGAAAAAGACATTGACCCTAGCCAAGTTAAAGGCACAGGTAAAGGCGGTCGTATTACTAAAGAAGACGTAGAAAAACATTTGAAGGCCGCTCCTGCGCCAAGTTCTAAGGCACCGGCAGCATCTGCTGAACCAAGTGTTGTATTAACTGAGCGTACCGAAAAACGCGTACCAATGACTCGCTTGCGTAAAACAATCGCGAAGCGTTTGTTAGAGGCGAAAAACTCTACTGCGATGCTTACCACGTTCAACGAAGTTAACATGAAACCTATCATGGATTTGCGTAAACAGTACCAAGAGAGCTTTGAAAAACGTCATGGTATTCGTTTAGGGTTTATGTCTTTTTATGTAAAAGCGGTTACCGAGGCTTTAAAACGCTTCCCAGAAGTTAACGCCTCGCTTGACGGTGACGACATTTGTTACCACAACTATTTTGATATCTCGATTGCGGTATCCACGCCACGTGGCTTAGTTACACCTATCCTTCGTGATTGTGACGCTCTGGGCATGGCTGGCGTTGAAAAAGGCATTAAAGAGTTGGCACTTAAAGGCCGCGATGGCAAGCTATCTATGGATGATTTGCAAGGCGGTAACTTTACAATTACTAACGGCGGTGTGTTTGGTTCGCTGATGTCTACCCCTATTATTAACCCACCACAGAGCGCTATCTTGGGTATGCATAAGATTCAAGACCGTCCTATGGCAGTTGACGGTAAGGTAGAGATATTGCCGATGATGTATCTTGCACTTTCTTATGACCATCGCATTATCGACGGCAAAGAGTCTGTTGGTTTCTTGGTAACGGTCAAAGAAATGCTTGAAGATCCAACGCGTTTGCTACTAGACGTTTGAGACTTTGGTCTGAAATGAAAACCTTAGATGATACATCATGTATCATCTGCAATTACGCAGGATTCATGATAGGATCCTGCGCTGTTTAATCGAGTCGCCCAGTGCGGCTTATCACTCAACAAAATCGGATAAATCACCATGAATTTGCATGAATATCAGGGTAAACAGCTATTCAAAGAATACGGCCTTCCCGTTTCTGTCGGATACGCTGCTGATACTCCTCAAGCTGCAGTTGAAGCAGCAGACCGCATTGGCGGTAACGAGTGGGTAGTAAAGTGTCAGGTACACGCTGGCGGCCGCGGTAAAGCGGGCGGCGTAAAACTTGTTAAAAACAAAGACGAAATAAAAGCCTTTGCTGAGAACTGGTTAGGTAAAAACCTTGTCACATACCAAACTGACGAAAATGGTCAACCGGTTACTCGTATACTTGTTGAGTCATTGACGGATATCGCCCAAGAGCTATATTTAGGTGCGGTAGTAGACAGAACATCTCGTCGAATCGTTTTTATGGCTTCTACTGAAGGCGGTGTTGAAATTGAAACCGTTGCAGAAGAAACGCCTGAAAAGATTCTAAAAGCTGAAATCGACCCCTTAGTAGGCGCGCAACCTTATCAAGCACGCGAGATTGCATTCGCATTGGGCTTAACAGGTGTGCAGGTTAAACAATTTACGCAAATCTTTATGGGGTTAGCGAAAATGTTTGAAGACCTAGACTTAGCGCTTATAGAAATCAACCCATTAGTTGTTAAAGCCGATGGTGATTTGCACTGTTTAGACGCTAAATTGGGCGTAGATAGCAACGCATTATACCGCCAGCCCAAAGTACGCGAAATGCATGACCCTTCACAAGAAGACGCTCGCGAGGCAGATGCTGCCAAGTGGGAACTAAACTATGTCGCATTAGACGGAAACGTTGGCTGTATGGTAAACGGTGCGGGTCTTGCGATGGGTACCATGGATATCGTTAACCTTCACGGCGGCAGCCCCGCAAACTTCTTAGATGTAGGCGGCGGTGCGACTAAAGAGCGCGTAGCCGAAGCATTTAAAATCATTTTGTCTGACGATAATGTTAAAGCGGTATTAGTTAACATCTTTGGCGGCATTGTGCGTTGTGACATGATCGCTGAAGGCATCATTGGTGCAGTAAAAGAAGTTGGCGTTAAAGTACCGGTAGTCGTTCGTTTAGAGGGTACTAACGCGGAACTGGGTCGTGAAGTACTGCTTAACTCAGGTTTAGATATCATAGCAGCCGCGTCGCTGACAGATGCAGCGCAGAAAGTTGTTGCAGCAGCGGAGGGTAAATAATGTCGGTTTTAATTAATAAAGATACTAAAGTGATTTGCCAAGGTTTTACGGGTGGACAAGGCACTTTCCATTCTGAGCAAGCAATTGCTTATGGTACTAAAATGGTAGGTGGCGTGACGCCTGGCAAAGGCGGCTCCACACATTTAGGATTGCCTGTATTTAATACGGTAAAAGATGCAGTAGCGGCGACAGGCGCAACGGCAACAGTTATCTATGTGCCTGCAGCATTCTGTAAAGATTCAATTGTGGAAGCAGCCGATGCTGGTATCGAACTGATTGTTTGTATTACCGAAGGTATTCCTACGATCGATATGCTTTACGTTAAAGAATATGTCACGCTCAAAGGTGTGCGTATGATTGGACCTAACTGTCCAGGCATCATCACTCCTGACGAATGTAAAATTGGTATTATGCCGGGCCATATTCATAAGAAGGGTAAAGTCGGGATCGTTTCTCGTTCAGGCACCCTGACTTATGAAGCGGTTAAGCAAACCACAGATGAAGGCTTTGGCCAGTCTACTTGTGTAGGCATCGGTGGTGACCCAATTCCAGGTTCAAACTTTATTGATATCTTAGGAATGTTTGAAAAAGATCCTGAGACTGAAGCTATCGTTATGATTGGCGAAATTGGCGGAACTGCAGAAGAAGAAGCTGCTGAGTTCATCAAAGCGAATGTAACGAAACCTGTTGTATCTTACATTGCAGGTGTAACTGCTCCTGCTGGTAAGCGTATGGGCCATGCTGGCGCAATTATCGCTGGCGGTAAAGGTACTGCTGATGAGAAGTTTAAGGCCTTAGAAGCGGCTGGTGTAAAAACCGTTCGCTCACTTGCTGATATTGGCAAAGGGCTTCGTGAAATTACCGGTTGGTAAGCTTCATATCTAACTAAAAAATCCGCGTTTATCGCGGATTTTTTTTGCTATTCTTTCTGATCTATAGCGTGCTCTATTGCGCTTAATAGATACTTTGGTTGATCACTTCCTAGCCTTATACAACTGCCGCTTTTAAGTTCGATATGCACCGCATGTAAACCCGATACATTGTAGAGCCAGCCAGAGCCCAACATACGAATGCCAAATCCATTCAAAACACTGTTTTTGACGCATGTTGCGCTTTCAATTTCGCTCAGCGCAAGTGTTTTTTTCCAAAACCCAAAGCTAAAGTGCCAAATTATTGAATCTTGAGAGACGTCAATAGTCATAGTGCTAAACAGTATCGTCGCGACCACGACGGGAAGCGCAGAGATCCCAATAGCAATTAGCAATATATCGTCATCCAAATTAACACTATCAATCGCTAAGCCAACAATGGTGAATAGAAAACTTACTATCAGAAAAAACACAATGAGAATGGTATATCCGACTTGCCGGTGTTTGTAGCCGGTAAATTCAGCGTCTTTGTAAAATAAGCTTTGTGCTTCTACCTCAAAAACTGCTGCAATGGCGCGAATCGATTCGTAAGATGCATTTCCCGATTTTTCAAGTCTCTGTATGGTTCTTAAGCCTAAACCTGATGCGCTGGCGAGTTGTTCTTGGCTCCATAGCCTTTCCTTTCTTAACTGTTTAATCACGTTTGACTTAATTTTCATATCTTCCCTATATGCATTTTTGATCAGACAAGCAATTCAGCATTTATGTTACATGCATTCTATCAACTGATACCGCCATCACGCCGATAAATCAAGATGATACTAGCGCCATCTTTACGCCACTAAACTACATCCCGCTGTTTTTATTAACAAAAATATTTTTTAATTTTATTGCGATGTCGTCAATTCTGAACTTTAGATATGACAATTTTATTCCAAGGCCTCATATATTCGACATAGGTTGTATAGCCAGCACATAGACACAGTGGTACCGTAATTGTTAAAGCCTGATAAATCATAAAAGAATGCAGTAAAGCGATTTTATATAATGTTAGGATGAAGCCGCTTACAAAAAATAACAGGAGCGATACTTTGGCTATACCAACTAGTTTTCAAGCCTTAGTGGTTGAACAGACTGCTGAGAAGATATTTACTAAGAGCATTCAAGAGCGTAAGGTCACTGATCTGCCAGATAATGAAGTGCTGATCAAAGTTCACTATTCCTCTTTGAATTTCAAAGACGCGATGTCTGCTAGCGGAAATAAACGGATTACTCAAAACTTCCCGCATACCCCTGGAATTGATGCTGCCGGTACTGTGCTAAGTGATAAGTCGGGTACGTTTAAAGCAGGTCAAGAAGTACTGGTGTTTGGTTATGACTTAGGAATGAATACACCAGGAGGCTTGGGGCAGGTGATTTGTATTCCTGCAAATTGGGCTGTGGTTTGTCCACCAAGCTTGTCGCTAAAAGAAGCCATGATTTATGGTACAGGGGGTTTGACTGCTGCGCTGTGCATTCAAAAAATAGAAAAAATGGGTGCCAAGCCCAGTGATGGGCCAGTTGCGGTAACAGGCGCTACCGGCGGCGTTGGCAGTATGAGTGTGGCCTTGCTGAAAAAGCTTGGATATGAGGTAGTGGCGTACTCGGGTAAGCCTGAAAAAAGTGAACACCTAAAGGCCTTAGGGGCAAGCGAAGTACTGCATCGCGATGACATTAATAAAGTGCAAGACAAACCCGTCGGTAGGGAACTTTGGGCAAATGCTATTGATACCCTAGGCGGTGATTATTTAGCAAATATATTGAAACAACTTAAAGCAGGGGGAGCAGTTGCATCATGCGGTTTAGCCTCTTCTCCTAATTTGTCATTGACAGTCATTCCATTTATTACGCGAGGCGTGTCGCTTTTGGGTGTTGATTCTGTGTATATCCCATTAGCAGATAAACAACACATTTGGCAACGCGTAGCCACCGATATGAAGCTTGACAATCTTAGGCAATATTTTGAAGAGATCACGCTAGCGCAAACACCTGATTACCTTGACCGTTTCTTTCAAAGTCAGGTTGTAGGACGCTACGTGGTTAACATGCAAAGTTAAACGCTCAGCAAAATCATCAGGATACAGCATGTAAAATAGCAATAAAAAAGGACACGGATATTTTGACCGTGCCCTTATTTTTTTGTCTGATTAATACATTTTCACATGCCGGCGCGTTGCGACTTTACACCATTACATCATTCCACCATTCCACCATTGCACTTATGCATTAGGGCAGGAGTGAACTAGCCTCAACTATGGGCTGCACATCAGCTCCATAATCGAACACTACCGCTAGCACCAAGACTACCGCTGCCGCTAGCATTAACTTCAAGATCAGCGGAAAACAAAACTTAAACCATAAATGATAAGGCACACCGGCCATGCCGATAATGCCCATTAATACCGCATTTGTCGGAATGATCATGTTTGAAAAACCATCCCCAAATTGATACGCGAGTACGGCTATTTGGCGGTTAACCCCAATAATGTCACCAACAGGTGCCATTAATGGCATTGTGACATAGGCCTGGCCGCTGCCTGAGGGAATAAACAAGTTGAGAAAGGTCTGCATCACAAACATCCCCACTGCCGCTAGTTCTGCACCTAGGTGAGAAAGCGGCGAAGACATGGCGTGCACTAGCGTATGTAAAATTTGACCATCTTCCATGATAAGAGCGATACCGCGCGCAATACCTATAAGGATAGCGGTGGTGGCCAGATCTTTTACCCCCTCAATGAAGCGGTCGGCCGCAGTATCAGCGCTTAACTTTCCGATAACGGCAGTAAACATCCCCCAAAATATAAATACCGCACCAAGCTCATACAAATACCAGCCGCGTTGCGAAATACCCCAAACTGCCGTCACAATTGAAGCGACTAGGCCAAAAAGAATCAGCTGATGACGGATATTTAAGCTTGGGTAATCAGTATTATCTACGCCCTCTAATGGGCATGGAAGCCCGGCGGTGTAAGACTTTGATGGGTCCTGTTGAACCATCTTTGCATAGCGCCAGACGTGATGAAAACCAATCAGTACGAAGGGTAAAATAATCGCTAGGCGCAGTTCAATACCTGAATATAATGGGAGTCCTGCGACTTGTTGCGCAACCATCACCGTAAAGGGGTTAAAGGCAGAAACACCGTATCCTACGCCGTAACCAACCACAACCATACCCACTGCAGTCATTGCATCAAGCTTCATTGCTTTGCATAGCCCAACTAAAATGAGAACGAAGGGAATATATTCACCGGCGGTACCAATCGCGCCAGAGGCAAGCGCAAAACAGAATATAACCATGAAGATGAGTAGTTCAGGTTTGTGTCCAAAGCGATCTAACAAGCGTCCAATTAAGGCATCGATAGTGCCTGTCGCTCTTGCAATTGACAGTACGCCACCGACTATAAAGACAAAGAATATAATGTCTTGTGCGGCGGCAAATGCGCGAGGGATGGCGACTAAAAAGTCCATGGGAGTGAGGCGGATTTGTGCCTCTGCGACTGCGTAGGTGCCAGCAACAACGGCATCTCTGCCATTATCTAATGTTACCGTTTGAAAAAAGCCTTGTGGAACCAACCAAGTGGCAATATAGGCAATTAACATCATGCCAAGTAATAAAATCAGGGTATGGGGAATTTTAAATCTTTCGGCCATTAACATAAGCTCTTAATTAATTATGCCGTAACCATAAACTGTAAGGCTTACATAGGCAATAGTTTCTGAGTAAGCCTTTAAACAACAATTATCATAGCTTAAGAAAGCAGTATTTTTAGGCCAATAAGCCAAAGCATAATGCCTCCTAGCAATTCTGCCTTAGCGTTAAGCCACTGGCCTCCTGTATTGCCAACAAAAACGGCAATTGCGCTTAGTACAAACGTGGTAAGCGCAATGAGCAGACATGACATCCAAATACTGAGTTCAAAAATAGTTAAACTGACACCGGCCGCCATGGCGTCTATGCTCGTTGCTATAGCGAGTACAAACAGCAGTTTATGCGAAATTGTATCATGGCTTACTTCGTCTTTATTTTCCATTGCGTCGTAAATCATTTTACTGCCAATTACAGCCAGCAAAAAGAAAGCTACCCAAGCGGATATGCCTTCAAATGCGCTAAACAGTGCGAGGCCTCCCCAATAACCAAGCAGCGGCATAGCGCCTTGAAAAATCCCAAAATAAAGGCCTGCGAGCAAGGCCAATTTCCATTGTGCCGTGCGATGCTTGCTGCCAAGCCCTAATGAAACTGCAAAAGCGTCCATACTCAGGGCAATGGCTAATAGCAAGACTTCAATCATGTGTGGCTAGTTGCGCGAATAGACAAGATTACCGGCTTTAAAGGTTTGCACGACCTGCACGTCTTTAATGCTGTCTATTGGTATGTCGATAGGGTTCGCATCTAGAATCACCAAATCGGCCAGCTTGCCAACCTCAAGACTGCCTTTGCGGTCCTCCTCAAAATGTTGATAGGCACTCCATATAGTAATGGCCTGCAGAGCTTCATATGGGGTAAGTTTTTCTTGTTCGCCAATAACTTTGCCAGAACGAGAGGTGCGGCTAACAGCGGTCCAGACGACCCGCATTAAATTTGGCAGTGCAACTGGGGCATCTGTATGTAACGTTATATTCAAACCTTTATTTAACGCAGTTCTTACCGGACTTATTTTTTGGGCGAGTTCGGCGCCAATAATTTCAGAGTGCCAATCGCCCCAGTAAAAAGTATGCAGTGGGAATAAAGACGTAATCACATCAAGAGATTTGAATGCATCAAGCTGATCTTCTCTAATATATTGACCATGAATTAATACAAAGCGGCGGTCGTCATTACCATACTTTTCTTGAAGTGTACCCAATGCTCTGATCATTTGGTCCATCGCAGCATCGCCATTGGCATGGGTGAGTATCTGCCAATTATTCACAAATGCTTTTTCGTAAATGTCGATGACATCTTGATCGTTAGGAATGGAGGGGTAGCCTAAGTAACCCTCGTCCGCACCATCTGGTGGCAGTAGATAAGGCATCGTGCGCCAAGCAGTTCGCCCTTGTGGTGAGCCGTCTAGAGTGATTTTCATACCGCCGATCTTGTAGCCATTGATATACTCTTTGCTGTTCCACTTGGAATCCATATATTGGTCGACAAACAAGTAATCAATATAGCTCACCACATCAAGTTTCAGCCTGTTTTGCTCTGCCATATTGGCTAAAAATTCATGATTGCTCATCGCGCGGCCTTCATGCGCCGTCGTGTAACCGAAAGACAGTGCCATCTCTTGACCTGCCTCAAAAAATTGCAAAAAAGAAGCTTCATTTGTCGGGCTAATTGCCTTGAGCATGTGTTGAATAGCCGCCAATTCTTCTAATACGCCGTTAGGCTCTAAGCTATCTGGTTCTCTGCGGATGATGCCTCCCTCTGGATTTGGCGTATCAGCGTCTATACCAAGCAGTTCTAAACCTTTGGAATTGACTACCGCAAAGTGCCCCGAGATGTGCGTGATCATCACAGGAAACTCAGTAGTCACCTGATCGAGATCGTGCTTGGTTAAAAATCGTTTTTCTGTAATTACGCTATCGTCAAAACCAGTGCCAAAAATCCACCCGGTGAGCTCTCTGTTAGCGGGTGTATTCCATTCTTGTAATAAAGAAATAATGGTTGCAACATCTTTTGCTCCAGCGTCGGGTGGGGGCAATAATTGCACGCCAATTGCCTGTGCCCCAAAGTTGGCAAAATGCGCATGGCCATCAATAAAACCCGGCATTAAGGTGCGACCCTCTAAGTCTATGGATGAAAAATCCATACCCGCCTGGCTTAGAGCATCGGCTTTTGAGCCGATAAAATCAATTTTGTCGTTCTTTACAACGATGGCTTCGGCATAGTTGGCTTGATCTCCCACCATGGTGAGAATTGGACCGCCAAAAAACACCGTTGTATTAAGCTCGGTCTGATTTATTGAGGGTTCAGGCTCTGGTGCTTGCGTACATGACGCAATAAAAATGCTTATGCAAATACCAGCGAAAGATTTTTTCATTTTATTTACCTTCCATTTTAAGATGTCACTGTCAATATTGAAGTCGATTAATACATCGCCCTCAGTTTTTGTTTAAATACTTTACCGCTGTCTTCACGGGGTAGAGATTCGTGTATATGGAGTTGTTTTGGATACTTGTATCGCGAGAGCTTGCCGTTTAAATATAAATGTAGCTCAGCCAGACTTAACGTAAGCCCTTGCTGACAAGTGACGGCGGCAACGACTTTTTCACCGTACTCGGCATCAGGTATGCCAAACACTGCGCAATCTTCGATTTGCTCCATTTGAATCATAATCGCCTCTATCTCAGCTGGGAATATATTTGCGCCGCCGGATATGATCATGTCTTTTTTACGATCGTTTATATACAGGTAGCCCTCTGAATCAAGATAACCCACGTCTCCAACGGTAGTGTGCCCTAGATAGCGTTGCTCGACTTGTGCCACGTCTGTATTTGAATAAACAAAGTCGCCAAACATAGGCAAATAGACATAAATGGTGCCCGATTCTCCGGTGGGCAACTCATTAAGCTCGTCGTCTACTATCTTTACCGAGCCGCCGGGTAAAACTTTGCCCACTGAGCCTGGCTTTTCAAGTGCTTCTTGTGAAGAAATGAGCGTCATAAATCCAATTTCACTGGCCCCATACGACTCATAAAAGATTGGACCGAACCAGTCAATCATTGCGTGTTTAACGTCAGATGGCCATGCTGATCCAGATGAAATACCGAATTTTAGCGAAGATACATCATACTTTGCTTTGCTCTCATCAGGCAACTTTAACAGTCTAATCATCATGGTTGGCACAATATATACATGAGTGATTTTATAGCGTTCAATATCCGCTAAAAATTGTTCAGCAACAAACTTTGGCTCTATATAAACATCAACATCCTGCGCCGCTAAACAACATAAGGAAAGGGTGTTTGGCGCGCTGTGATAAAGCGGAGCCGCAATGTAATATCGGTCGCCACTATTTAGCTTCAATAAACTACGCGCTAAGCCTTCATAAACAGGGTAAAGGTCGGGCTGGTTCTGATTGACTTGACGACGAATTCCTTTTGGTTTGCCGGTGCTGCCCGAGGTATAAGCGAGTAAGCCTCTAAATGGCTTGGTCTCGGTAGTCAAGGGCTGAACTGCTTGTATAAGAGTGTAAAGATCCTCGCATTTCGTATTTACAAAAGTCATATCTGCTTTTACTAGGCCGTAACTAGCATAAATATTTGAAGGTGTAGGGTAGGAGAGTGTTGTGATTGATTGCAATATCGTATCGGCAGAGCCATCTGAAAACGCGCTATCAAAGAGGTCTTCATGGCTGATCAATATCTTCGCGCCAGAGTCTTCGAGTATATAACTGAGTTCCGCTCCAGTCGCATGCCAATTTAAAGGTAAGAACGAAGCTTCTAAATATCTGCATGCCTCAATCACTTCAAATAGTGTGACATCATTTCGCATTAGGATTGCTACTGTGCTGCCGGCTTGTATGCCTTTTGCAAGCATAACTGCGGCGATTCGTTTAGCATTAATTCTGTATTCGTCTAATCCGTAACTGCTCTTATTAAACACTAGTTTAGGCATTTCGGCTGATTCTCAAGAATTAATAGAGGTAAAAGGTTAGCATAGATAGCATCCTGTATCTAAGCAATAGTGAATTGCCGAAAGGGCGGATAAATGGAATGTTAGAAGCAGTATTTAGAAATAAAAAAAAGCGCTAAAGAGCGCTTTTTTAAATATTGTGCTAAATATTAAGAAAATTTTCTTCTTAGTAACACTAAGCCGAACAAGCTGAATCCAAGCATCGCTAGTGAACTAGGCGCTGAAACACTGTTCAAGCTTAATTCATCAGTTACTAGATTCGCAGCATCCCACCAACCTTGTTGACCGAATGAGAAGCTAGTAATGTCACCGTTTGTGTAGCCAAAGTTTGAACCAGACGCTACGTGAAACCACACACCTACACCAGCATCATATGAAATACCGGTATAGTTTGCAGAGTTAGCACCTGACCATGCATTGATAGTCGTGGCGTCAATATCTAAACTGAAGCTGTTACTAGTTACCGCAAACGTATCGGTTTGCAACAATATGCCAGGCGAGTTAATGCTGTTAGCGTTATTTTGGCCATTGTAAACGTAGGTGCTTGCAATACCGGTTTGCAAGTCACCGTATATTATAGCCAACTCGTTAACATTTGAGCTTTTTGGGTTGTCACCATTATTTACAACCAACCAAAAGCCATCAATAGGTGTTGGATCGCTTGCAAAGCCAACATCCCATGTGAAGTTTTGAGTAGTGGAATTAAAAGTGCTTGAAACCGTGTCAATTTGACTGCCTAAGCTTCCACCTGTTGCTGGATTAGTATCAAAACTAAACAATGATGCTTGTGAGATTGCTGCCGTTGCTAATAACGATACAGCAACAAGGGTTTTTAAAATTTTCATCGGAACTCCATAAATTAAGTTAAATGTTGAAACTACAACATAATTAGTCACAGCAGATTTCATGCCACAAATATAAATCAATTAATACAGTGGCTTATGACAATTAAAATTTTGACTGTAAAATTAAATGACGAATTTTACTGATAAAAACATCGGTTAAACCGATTTTCAGCAAGTTTAAATATATTTTGCGTCTATTTCGGCGTTACTATCTGTAAAAGATCAGATCCTAATATTGTTAATCGTTTAATGAATGTATGTACCCAGCTATTGTTTTGCTAAACGAAGTATCAAGTTGTGATCCGAATTTGGTCAATGTAGTTAGTTTAAGAAAAGATCTACTATAGGGCGAAATCAAGCGAATCGATGTTTTGAATACCTATTCTTTGTGGATTCAATAGAAAAATTAGATTATATGGGCTGTATTTACGTCAAGGCCCTGTTTACGAAAACTGAGTTTAGTCAAAGGTAAAACCAATGCTGATACCAACTAAGGCCTTTGTTTCTGTTTCGCTTGGAACACCGAATAATCCACTAATATTAAGCGGGTCTTCGTCGGTTCGTCGAAATCCTAATGATGCACCAATGACCCAGCCATCATTTGTAAAACCTTTGGCGTAATAATGATAGCTTAACGCAAGAAAACCGTTCTCACTGCTAAGTGTTTCAGCACCGCCCATAATGCCAAAAGCATGTTGTTCAGTTTCATCAGTAAGGTATTGATATCCTGCGGCACCTCCCAATAGACCAATTGAAACAAAATAGTTGTCTTTTTCGCGCTTAAAATTGTATTTTGCGCCGATTACGCCACCAAATTCATAACCAAAGCCTACATGCAAGGTTTCGTCTGCAAACGCCGCGTTGCTAGATATAGACATCAGGCAAAGTAAGACAAGTTGGATAACGTTTTTCATATGATAACTGTAGTTACCAAGCGATCCGGCTAGTGCAATTTTAGCGCTATTATTTAAGTGGGCTTCAGACAAGTTAATTACCTTTTGCGTGACTGTCATTTTGCTCAGACATTGCTTTCAATAAGCCTTTTTTGAGTAAGCGACCGTCAGCCCATTTTAAAAAATAATGTTGAATGCCGAGGCCGATTATAAGGGCCACAATGTTGTATAAGCTTGGATAACCGAATTGAATAGCGGAGGCCACAGTAAGAGCAGCAATTATAAGAAGAGAAAACAATAAATTTAAAGCGCTAAAGCCAGAGAGTTTGAGTTTTGCGAAGGTTTCAAATCGAGCTTGTTCTAAGAGTTGAGCCTGCTCTTCTTTAGATTTATCTTTAATTTCAGAAAAGTAGTTGATGTAGTGCTTGGTATTCATATTAAGGTATCTTTATGTGACGTTATCTCTATTTTAGTTTTATTTGCCGCCGCTTGCACTTGTTTACGAAATTTAATATTTACAGGCGAGTCATTAAAGCCTGACTAATAGTTTCCGTATGCCCTTTCTAGAGGGCGCAGCAGCAAGTATCGCTTGACAACAATAAATATGTCACTTGTATCTGCAGGCTTGAGTTACTAGTGTGAGGTATGTTACAAACATGCATCACAAAGCCAATGGGCACGCTACTTATATGTTAGATAAAATCCATCAGTTTCTAAAAAATATCCTTGTTTCGGTATTGTGTATCTTTATTGCCTTTGGCTTGCTGGATTTTTTGTGGTTAGGGCTGATTGCATCTTCATGGTATCAGACTGAAATGAGTGGCTTGCTTAGAGATGATTTTATATCTTGGCCGTGGATGGTTTTTTATGTGATGTATGGACTAGTTACATTTGTATTGGCTATTGTGCCTAATCGAGAAAAACCATGGTTTTATGCAACTATCGATGGAGCCTTACTTGGACTTGCTAGCTATGGTGCATATAACTTAACCAATTACAGCGTGTTAGAGGGTTTTACGCTTAAAATTATGCTCATAGATTGGGCTTGGGGAATTTTTCTTACCGCGTCATCGGCTACTGCGGGTTGGTTTGGTTTTCAAATTTTACGCTCAGAAAGGGAGCCGCGGGCGTAGCGTGTTTTTACTCGCTTAGAAAGTGTGTGCTCGATACTCGTTAATAAAAGCAAAGGCCTCAGCTGCTGGAACAGGGCGACAAAAGTAGTAGCCTTGTAATACATCGCAGGCATTACTTAATAAATATTGAGCCTGTCCTTTGGTCTCAACTCCTTCAGCTACGAATCGCAAGCCAAGGTCATGACTAAGTGAAATAGAGGCTTTGCAGATTTTTGCATTATCCTGATCTTCTTCTAAATTGTCGATAAACGATCGGTCAAGTTTAAGGGTTTGAATCGGTAAATGCTTTAAATATGCTAAGGAAGAATAACCCGTTCCAAAGTCATCAATAGATAGCTCGAAGCCTAAATCTCTCAACTCGCTCAGGGTAGCAATAGATCCCGCGGGGTCTTTCATCGCAATTGATTCTGTAATTTCAAGTTCGATCATTGTTGTGTCAATATTATATTGGCTAATTGCACGCTTCAAATCGTCGATAAAGCGTTTGTCCTCTATTTGCTTAGCAGATAGGTTAATAGCCATCTTGATAGCCACATTGGTATCTGGAAGCCAAGCTTTAAGTTGCTTAAAAGCGGTATCAATTACCCAGTTACCTAAATCGTAAATTAGACCTCGCTCTTCTGCAATCGCAATGAATTTCTCGGGTGAAATAAACCCTAGAGTAGGGTGGTTCCAGCGCAGTAGCGCCTCAAGCCCAAATGCTTTTTCGTCATCTAAGTATATTTGAGGTTGGTAGTATAGTTGGAGTGTTTGATTGTCAATTGCCGAGCGTAGCTCTGCCTCTAAGTGGTTTTTTTCTGCAACTAATTTATTCAACTCTTCAGTAAAAAAACTATAGTTTCTGCGTCCGTTATTTTTGGCGTGATACATCGCAATGTCTGCATTTTTAATGAGCTCGTTTGCGTCTTTGCCATCATTTGGATAAAGCGCAATACCTATGCTGGGGCTACTGGTAAGCTCGTGCTCGTCGATAAAGTAGGGTAAGCTCAAAATTTCAACGATGGCTTGCGCGGTTAATGCTGTAAATGAAATGTCTTCGATATCGGTGAGTATCACTAAAAATTCATCACCACCAATTCTTGCTAAAAAGTCGCTTTTTCTGCGGCAGATACCACTTAGCCGATTGGCGACTTGCTGCAACAATTCGTCGCCGACCTTGTGACCATGAGTATCGTTTATTTGTTTGAAGCGATCCATGTCGATAAACATCGCAGAGAGCATACTTTTATTGCGCTCAGAACTACTAATTGCCTGCTGCAAAATGCCGTTAATACTGAACCGATTGTAAAGGTCGGTTAGCGAATCATGATGTGCTAAGTGGAAGATTTTTTCTTCATTTTCTTTTTGTTTTGTGACGTCTTCGCAGTTGTATAGAAAATGCGTAATATAGCCCACTTCGTCGATTATTGGAGAGATACTAAGCTTGAGCCGATATGCCTGTTTGGTCTGGCTAAGGCCTCTGATATCTCCCCGCCATATCGTTTTGTTTTCCATGACTTGCCTGATGCCTTCCATCGGCTCCTTATCGATTAGCAGACCTAAGCTTCGAATATCTTTATTTAAGACTTGTGCTTGGGTATAGCCGCTAAGGTCGGTAAACGCGCAATTTACGTATTCAACAATCCCTCTGACATCTGATATCAATACAATAATTGGGCTTTGTTCTACCGCTACCGTGAGTTTCTCAAGGTCAGAAACTGCTTTTACCAAATCGTAATTTGCTTCGTATAGCTGTTTACTTTTTTCCTCAAGAATACTCTCTGCTGACGCTCTAGCAGTTTTCTCTCTTAGTATTCGCCTTTCTAACAAGGCTATTCGTGCTTGGCTTTCCTCGCTGGTCATGATTGTATTAAATGAAAGCTGACGTGGCAGTTACCATCGATATGATGTTTTTTAATGGTAATGGACTCCTGATAATAGTCGATTACCCCTTTCATTAATCCATGGGCAAGCGTTGCAAAACCTCGGGATGACTGATATTCCATGATTAAGCAACGTGGGTCACTGTCGTCGAATGTAAATTTGGGTAAATCTGCATCCGGATATAATTTTTTTACTTCAACATGAATATGACTATCAAGGCTGCGCATGAAGTCAAATACATTTGTAGCCGACATAAAAAACGAAGGGAATAAAACAGAGAACTGCTTCGCCAAATGTAAGCCAAAAGCGTAAACCAAGTCGTCTGCGTCAATATTGGTTTTTTCAGATAACTTACTGACCATCTGAATCAGCTCGTGATGGTCGTAGGTACCGACACTTGTATAGGCTCCATCCGAGGCAAGCTCGCACTCTACGATAATTTCATCTAGCATGTCAGCTGAGAACTGACTTTCTACCATGTCGTTAAATTCTGTAAACACGATCCCTTTCAAGATAATACCTATTTGTTTGTTGCCTTGCTCGTCACTTACCTTACAGCGTCATTAAGCAAGTAATACTGATTAGGTTTCAATCTTCTATCGGGTATTTTAAATGATGTCGCTACGACGCTTTAGTATGCAATTCTTAGCATAGGTATAAAAAATGATAAGTCGCTGGCTTGTTTGAAATGAGCAAAACTAAAGCCGTGTTGATTTGCAGTGATTGTTTATCATGAAAAAAGTGTTTGAAAGTAGTCTGAAATGTTAGTTTACACAAAGAAACAGTTTATAGATTTAGAGAATGCTTATGTGGATATATCTTATCAGACACGGTGAAACTGACGGCAATCGTAATCGGATTGTACAAACCCCCGATACACCGCTTTCAAAAATCGGGCTTTTGCAGGCCGAGTATTTGGCGAAAGCCTATGCTCATTTGCCAGCAACACATATTCTGTGCAGTGATTATGCTCGCACTAAGGCCACCGCAGCTCCTTTGCATAAAAGATTAAACTGTGAGCTGAGCTATACCGAATTATTAAGGGAAAGAAACTTTGGTGATTTGCGCGGACAAGCCTATGACGAGATTGGGCACGATTTTTTTGCGCAAGATTACAATCCTCCCAATGGCGAGAGCTATTCACAATTTGTGGGGCGTGTAAGGCGAGCATGGCGGCATGTAGTTAATCAAGCTAACAGTAAAGACGGCGATTTAGTGGTCATGACCCATGGCTTAGTGCTGCGCTGCTTATTGACCGAGATTTTATCGATTGCGCCGGCTAAATTAGAGCACAGTGATATTAAAAATACCTGCGTGACAAAAATTAGTCGGTCTGACCCATCAGATATTCCACTTCTATGCAATGCCAATCATTTAGCTGATGAAGCGTTTAGTGCAGGCAATCAGGGTGCCGTATAGAAGGCAATGAATGCTCCCGGTTGGGTAGCAAACTTAAGCTCTTAGTACCACTAGCCTCAATCGGCAACATGCCGGGGCCACATTTAAACCATACGCGCACTTCAAGGAGTGACTGCTATATAATCTACTTATTAGCGAATAGCAGCGGTCTGCCAACAAGAGTGCGCGTCATGGAGGGCTGTTTAACCTCGCTTAGCGTTTATTTTACGCTGTGCAATGCACATAGTTTGTTGCCACTGGGGTCGCGCAAATATGCCAGATAAAGCGTTCTACCTGCGCCCTGACGTTCTCCAGGTGGATCTTCGCAATCTGTGCCGCCGTTAGCCAGTCCTGCTGCATGCCAAGCATCGGCTAGTTGGCTTGTTTTGGCTGCAAAACCAATGGTGGTGCCGTTACCATGACTCGCAGGCTTGCCATCTATAGGCTTACTTAAGGCAAATATTCCGGTGTTAGTAACGTAAAAAAGCCGACCTTTTTCGTCGATAACACCGGGTTTGTGTCCGAGCGCACCTAAGGTGGCATCATAAAATACTTTTGCTGCTTGTATGTCGTTAGCACCGATCATGATATGGCTGAACATAGATATTCCTTTGTAGTGTAGTTAAAATTAACCAATAATTTTCGGATATTAGTATGTTATTTAATGCACTACAAATTCAACTTCATTTTAGTGATAGTGCTGAATATTTAAGGTAGTTATGAAACAGTCCTTGGACATTTTTTCAACGCTTGACACGGGATGCACATCAAAAAAGATTATTAATGTAATTAAATTACGTTATATACTTACAATACGCCTTAAAAAGCGTTAATATTTGATTTTATTGTAACAATATTACTTTTATGGAGCGGCTATGAGTCTCAAAAAACAATATTTGAAGTCAAAACCTGTGTGTAAGGTCACCTTTAAACTTTCAAAGGAAGAAGCCAAAAGTGCTGAAAAAGTGCGTTTAGTTGGCGATTTTAATGAATGGGATCTGAACACGCCGCCGATGAAAAAACTCAAAGATGGCTCGTTTTCATCAACTGTTGCCTTGCAAAAAGATAATCAGTATCAATTTCGCTATTTACTAAATGATAAAGAGTGGCAAAACGATTGGCATGCAGATGCGTATGTCCCATCACCAGTGTCTTTAGATGAAAACTCTGTGTTAAGCGTTTAAGCGTATTTTGTTACTTGTTAGCTTGATGTCGCCGAAACGACGTTGCAACATCAAGCTAATCTTACTTATTGCACTTTGCAAATGAACAAAAGCGAACATATCCTTGTGTTTGTTCAAAGCTTCTATCAATTTGTTATCTGGCGATTTTGGCATCCTGCGAATTTATAAAAGCATTTGAACGCGTAATCGCATTTGCTCGAATGTTGCCATAGAACAAGCTGAAATCTAACAGATGATAGCTTTTTTGAGGGCCATCTAAATGGTTTGAAAAAGGATTGTCTTGTTGTTCAGCCAAAAATAGTTCACCGTTTTCGCCGCACTCTGCCCAGGTTAAATTAGCGCTTAGTTCCGGCAGTTCGGTAAACACAAAGCCAGGATTTTTTGCCGTAAACATGTGAATAATTTCACGTTTAAATACCACTGGAAAGGCTCCGAGGTGCATGTTGGCTGATGCTCTTTGCGTATTTACCTCCCAGCTCAGCGGGTTTACACAGGCTATCTTGCTCAGCTCCGATTCTTCCCAACCCGATGGGTACCAACGACGCCTCGCTTCGGTCATTGCGCCGCCTTCTCCGTAGCTATCAAATGACACAATACAGCCAGTTTGATCCGCTGACGTACATAAACTTATAGTACTGAAAGTTCTTTCAAATACGTCAAGTTCAAGCCAGTATCCGATCGTATAGGCAGCAACCAATTGCTGCTGAAGTACTGTGTGCTCGACTTTGTTGGCAAGCAAACGTGTGGCATGCAGGCTACCTTGGCTGTGCCCCACAATCATAAAAGGTCGACCATGGTTTTGATGTGCAATAAAGTAATCAAAGGCTGTTTCGATATCGCTATAAGCAAGATCTAAAGCAGCGTAGCTAGAGTCAAGGTCATCGTCAACAAAGGAAGCAATGTGCGCCTGACGATAAAACGGTGCATAAATGCGGCAGCAGCCGTTGAAAGCACTTGCCATACTCGACAGCATATATTCCAATGACTGTGCTTCTGAATTTTCTTTAGCCATATTTGAATTCCAGCCGCCAGGCCCTACATAACCGGTCGAATGCACAAAAAATATATCCACAGGCTTGCTTGATAAGTCTTTAGATATGTCTGCGTTTGGTGGTATAAGGTCTGAGGTGTCAGCAAAATCCGGGTGAGCATACCAAAAGCTATTGTCGGAATAATTGGGTGGCTGTGGCAGCGTGTCTGTGCTGAAAGTACTTTTCGGAAATAAATACCATTGAGCCAATTTTTCGGCATTGGCGCCAAGCACCACTAAACAAATGACAATAATTCCTAAACCAATAAAAAACTTTCTCATATTTCACTTATCCCCTTGTTTTTGTACCTACAACAATAACACTAATTGAAACAGCATCGTTATTTACAAAAGTAAACGCGCTTTGCTTGTTTCGAGCATAGAATTTCGCCAATACACGCGCTACAGATTGATGTTTTGCATGCTTGAATGTCACTCATCGCACTGCGCTCTGTAATGTTAAACCGTATTTTCACTGTTCTTTGCTATCTGGATTTCATGGCTAGATGAGTTAGAACATAAGCAGGTTTACATTACTGTTCATCGAAATTCTAATTACCGCGCCAAAAAAGCCATGATGTAGGTGCATTTGTGGTGATATACTCCCAACATATTTATGCTCGACAGCGTTGAGTATATGTTTTTAAACAAAGTAATCTAAAAGACTCGTATAAGGAATCAACTTCTATGGCCGAGACTGCGCCACGTCCGACCAATTTTATTCGTCAAATTATCGATAAAGATATTGCTTCAGGTCTTCACAATACAGTTGTGACAAGGTTTCCTCCTGAGCCCAATGGTTTTCTCCATATGGGTCATGCAAAATCGATATGTTTGAATTTTGGTCTGGCTGAAGATTATAAAGGCTCGTGTAACCTGCGTTTTGACGACACCAACCCTGAAAAAGAAAACATCGATTTTGTCAATTCAATCAAACATGATGTGGAATGGTTGGGTTTTGAATGGCAAGGAAAGGAACGCTACTCGTCAGATTATTTCGAGCAACTATATGCCTATGCACTAGAGTTGATTAATAAAGGCCTAGCTTACGTAGATTTCAGCAGCCCAGAAGAGGTTAGAGCCTTAAGAGGTACTCTGACCGAAGCTGGCAAAAACAGCCCATACCGCGACACATCGGTTGCTGAAAATGTCATGCACTTTGAAAAGATGCGTGCAGGAGAATATCAAGAAGGTAGCTGCAGTTTGCGCGCTAAGATAGATATGGCGTCTGCATTTATGTGCATGCGTGACCCTATCATTTACCGTGTCAAATTTGCTCATCACCATCAAACAGGTGATGCGTGGTGTATTTATCCGATGTACGATTTTACGCACTGCATTTCCGATGCGATTGAGGGAATTACGCACTCATTGTGTACGCTTGAATTTCAGGATAATCGTCGGTTGTACGATTGGGTGATTGAAAATATTAGCATCGAGCGCACACCGCGACAGTATGAGTTCAGTCGACTCAATCTTGAATACACAGTGCTCAGTAAACGTAAATTGATTCAATTAGTTGACGAAAATCATGTGTCTGGATGGGACGATCCACGCATGCCTACCATTGCAGGTATTCGCAGACGTGGATATACCGCAGATTCTATTCGTGAGTTTTGCAAACGCATCGGCGTGACCAAAATGGATAACATGGTCGAAATGAGCATGTTAGAAG
Organism: Glaciecola sp. SC05; assembly: GCF_041380235.1. Lineage (NCBI taxonomy): Bacteria > Pseudomonadati > Pseudomonadota > Gammaproteobacteria > Alteromonadales > Alteromonadaceae > Glaciecola > Glaciecola sp. SC05. The sequence goes on along the minus strand of NZ_JBGIYY010000003.1, from coordinate 103,723 downwards.
CTTGCATTCGGGATGAGCTAAACGCAACGGCGCCGCGCAGAATGGCTGTTTTGGACCCAATTAAAGTGGTAATCGAAAATTATCCAAAGGACCAAGTAGAGTGGATTGATGCTGCCAATCATCCATCCGATGACAGCATGGGCACCCGTAAAATTGCCTTTTCTAGAGAGCTGTGGATTGAAAGCGAGGACTTTAAAGAAGAAGCCAACAAAAAATTCAAACGTTTAGTGCTCGATAAAGAAGTGCGTTTGCGCAATGCTTATATGATAAAGGCTCTGAGAGTAGACAAAAATTCGGACGGTGACATCACCACCATTTATTGCACTTATGATCCAGAAACTTTGGGAAAAGACCCTGAGGATGGACGTAAAGCAAAAGGAGTAATTCATTGGGTTGGTGCTGCGCAAGCGAGCGCGGCGCAGTTTAATTTATATGATAGGCTCTTTACAGTAGCGAATCCTGCAGCTCAAGATGATTTTGGCGCCACCATTAATGGTGAATCCTTAGTGGTGAAGCACGGTTATGTTGAGCCAGCCCTGATTGAGGCAGAAGTACTGCAGCGATTCCAGTTTGAGCGCACCGGTTATTTTTGTGTCGATCCCGCAAGTAAGTCAGAACAGCTTGTATTTAATCGCACCGTTGAGCTCAGAGATACTTGGGCTAAAATATCGGGCTAAACCGTCGGTTTGGCTGTAACAAAAATGAGAAAAGCGGCACATACAAGGTATTGCCGCTTTTTTTGATTAATTAAGGCTCTTATTTAGCTTGGCAGTCCAAGCTTCGACCATTTACACCCCGAGAGACATCTGACATCAAATACACGTATGTCTGCATAATTTGAGCCGGCGTTTTCAGTGTGTTTGGATCTTCTCCCGGATAAGCTTTTGAACGCATATCGGTGCGTGTCGCTCCGGGGTTGATACAATTAAAACGAATGGCTTTGTTTTTATGTTCATCCGCCAAGACTTGCATCATAGCCTCAGTAGCAAACTTTGACATGCTGTAGGTCCCCCAAAATGCTCGACCTTTGCGCCCAACCCCAGAGGTCGTAAACACAATTGAAGCCGTTTCATTCTTTTTGATTAGAGGTAATAAAGCCTGCACCATCAAAAACTGGCTCTTCACGTTTACCTGCATTACCTGGTCGTATTCTTTTTCTTTAATTTCGGCAAAAGGACACAATGTGCCCAGCACACTGGCATTAAACAGCACGCCGTCCAGTTTTTTATATTCCCCAGCAATCGTATCTACCAAGCCTTGGTAATGCTGCGCATTAGCACCTTGATGATCCATTGGTACAATACTCGGCTGCGGACTGCCTTGAGCAACTATTTCGTCGTAGGTGGCCTCCAGTTTGGCTACTGTTTTGCCTACCAAAATTACCGTTGCACCGCATTTTGCATAGGTCAGTGCTGCTTCTTTGCCAATGCCATCTCCGGCCCCCGTGACTAAAATTACCTTGTTGGCTAAACTTTGTTCATGTGCTTCAAATGCTAAATGGGGTAGTGTCTCAGACATAAATTACGTGCTTACTCAGAAAAAGAGCGCGAATCTTAACGCAGAATTTGAATTACCTAAAGTATCCGCTATGACTTAATCAAATATTCTGTTTTTTTATTACATTACGTTTACAAACACTTTGCAAAGTAAACATAAAGCCAATACTATAGGGTGAAAGAAACTGGTCATACTAGTTATGCGAATAAAACTGCATACCTTACCGCTAATATTAGTCACTCAATAATGTATCAGTATATATGGATTGAGTAGGGAGAAAGAATGAAAAAACTGTTAGTAAGCACAAGTATTATAGCAGCATTGGGGCTTGCCGGCTGTGGTGGAGAAACCATCGAGGATTTGAGAGAAGAAACGGTTGTGCAAACTCCAGTCTCTCGAATCGTGTTTGATCCCGCCAATGGCGATTTGAATATCCCTAACGATTTACTGATGCTGCCTGGAGCAGACGGCTTTTTCGATTATACATTGAATATCCCTGTTGCTGATCCTTCCGATTTTAGCGACCCCCAAAACGCGTTGAACGTGCTTGACGGTTGGTCGACTAATACCCCTTTCGTGATAAACGTTGCAACGCCGCCAAACGTGTCCTTATCGGCTGATACGCTATCAGCTGGTGTAAGAATTTTTGAAGCGACGCTGGGTTTGAATCAAGACGATGCAGACTGTGCGCAAATTAGCGTGCCCAGTGCGGGCTGCAAAATCGGTGATGAACTTACTTTTGGTGTTGATTTTGTGCTTCAACTTGCAGATGCAGATACCATCGGTGTTGTCCCGCTTAAGCCCTTAAAAGAAGGCCAAGGCTATGTATTGGTGATGACTACTGCGCTCGAAGATAGCTCAGGAAAGTCAGTGCAGGGATCCACTACGTGGGATCTTGTCAAACAAGATATCGATACTGCACCGCTTGCCACACCAGCCCAGCTATCACTGCAGGGCCTTATTAATAGTCATATTGATGCATTAGAAACAGCTGGTTTAACTCGCGATGAATTAACCTATGTTGCTGCATTTACTACGCAATCGATAACGCCGGTGATGTCGACGATAAAACAGCTTTATGTCAGTGAGTTTGCCCAACGAAGCGCGATGGGCGACCCTACCGCAGGGCAAGCCTTACCTGCTATCGTAATAAACTCAGCCGGAGCGCAACCAAACGCAATGGAAACATTGGGCGTGGTATCTCAAGCAGCAGTAGATGGCGCGGTTGCATTAGCGCTTTCTAACCCAGCTGCAGCGCCACTCGCGCCATTGTTTGCAAATGCTAATTTTGCAGCACTAACCACTTGTAATGGTTTGCTTGCCGCCGCTGGTGGACAATTTGGTGCGGCGACCGGTCAAAGCTTTGCGCCTTTCGATGCTGAAGTAAACGGTGTTGTGCAACAAATTGGCGTCGGCATCCTCGGTCAGGGCGCCGGTCCATTGTGTGCCGCAAGTGTTTATCAGGGAAGCGTATCACTGCCTTATTATTCCGCGATCCCTCGTGCAGACAATCCAGCAGCGCCAGCCAATGAATTTTGGGAAGCTGCTTGTGACTCAGGCATTGTGTTAGCAGGCGCTGGTGCAGCGCTGGCTGCCGCTACGCCTGGGCCAAACGATGCATTTTGTAGCGCCTTAGGTTTACGTGATTTACGTATTAACGGTCAAAAGGTGGACCGTGATAGAAACCTCACTAAATTTAACCCAATTCCACAAATGAAAGGTGGGAACATGGGTAGAGAGACGCTAGATGTGCAGTTAACCGTTCCTAATCCAGCCGTTGCTGCAGCCTTAGGCTTTAACATTGCTATGCCGGATGGTGGGTGGCCTGTTGTTATGCTAGTGCATGGCATTACATCACAAAAAGAAGCGATGCTGTCTATTTCTGGGGCGCTGTCTTTAGCGGGTTTTGCAACCGTTGCCATCGATCAACCCTTGCATGGCTCACGCGGCTTCGATGTCGATCCTACTAGCCCTGGTGATGAAATAAACGCGACCACCGTTAGTGCAACGGCCTTCCTTAACTTGGCTAGTTTGCCAACTGCTAGAGATAACTCTCGTCAAGCAGTATCAGACCTTCTAGGTATCAGATTAGCCTTAAATGCTTTCGTAAATGCTACAGGCGACAATGCAGTAAATGTAAATGGTACAAATGTTTCTCTAATGGGGGTATCACTCGGCGCAATTACCGGTGGTAACTTTGCCGCATTAGCGAATACACCTTTCGAGGGGCCACTTGCACAACTGAGCGGTTTGTTCACGGTGCAGGCTGTTTCTCTTGAGTCTCCTGGTGGCGGTTTGTCACAGTTTTTACTGGAGTCAGCATCGTTTGGTCCTTTGATAAAAGGTTTCTTGCTCGGAGCAGCATCTGCTGATTTTCAAGCATTTTTGTTTGAAACGTTTGGTACCGCGGATGTCAGCGAAGCACAATTAGTTGGAGGGGTAATACAGTATTTAGCGCAGGCTTCTGACGCTCAGAATGCGGCAGCAAATGCTGTTTTCTCACAATTTGCCTTTGCCGCACAAACGGTAAGCGACCAGTCAGATCCCATTAACTTTTTCAAAACCTTGGGCGAAAACACTAACGTACACATGTTAACGGTCATCGGTGATGGGGGAGATAACTTACCCGATCAGGTTATCCCAGTCTCAACATCGGTTCCCTTATCTGGGCAATTACCGTTAGCAACATTAATGGGTTTGCAGACAGTAGCCTCGACAGTGATGTCTCCAGAGCCGCAAAGCGGAATCGTTTTGTACACCTCTGGCGCGCACGCAAGCAGCCTCAACCCCGTTCCTGATCCCGCGGTAACCTTAGAGATGCAGACTCAAGTAGCAACTTATTTAGGCTCGGGTGGACGTATTATTCAAGTAAACAATGAAGATATAACATCCAACTAGATAATATTCGATGGATAAAAGCCCGCTTTTAAAAGCGGGCTTTTTTTGTCAAAAAAACATTAAACTTTCGTTAATCTTATGTAAATTTAAGAAGAAATATCTTATGCTTACGGGGAATTCATAATAAGGTCTAACAATGAAAATAAATCCTAGGATTAAGCTAAGCAAATCCATTTCTATTTGCGCTGTTGCGCTCGCTCTCATGGCATGTGGAGACGGTGACAAAAATGACTTCTCAGATATTCAACCACCCTCGCCACCACCTACGATACCGCCTGTTATGCCTGAGGCACAAGTGCCCAACTTTGATACTGATGGTGTGTTGGAAGCCGATATCCGCTGGACAGAATTTGGTGTCCCGCATGTTAAGGCCGACAATCTTGAGAGCATGTCTTTTGGTGTAGGATATGCCTTTGCAAGAGATAATATCTGTATCTTGGCAGACCAAATTATAAAATATAATTCTGAACGAGCAAAATACCTAGGCCCAGACAGAGTTCCTGGCTCTGGCGATTCAGAGCATCTAATAAATGACTTTGGTTATTTAGCTAACAATATAAGAGAGCTAGCCGAGACGAACTTTCCGATGATGTCTGCAAATTCACGAGCGCTGACGCAAGGGTATGTTCAGGGTTACAATAAATACCTTGCTGAAACCGGCCTTGCTAATATCGACCCACAGTGTGCTAACCAGCCTTGGGTAAAGCCGATTAATGAAATTGATATATTGACCTATTCGTTTGGCGTTGCCTTGCTACCGGGTAATGCAAACTTCTTGGGCGCCATGTTTATTTCGGCGCCGCCTGGTGAAAACCCGCTTCCAAGAATGGTCAATGCACAGCAAACACCATTAAAAATGACGCCCAAGGTGCCTATGCCAGAGCGCAACCCTCTAAAAATGGGATCGAATGGCTGGGGGCTTGGCTCAGACATGACCGAAAATGGCATGGGAATGGTGCTTGGAAATCCTCACTTTCCGTTTACAGGTAATCGTCGTTTTTGGCAGTTCCAAACGACTATTCCGGGTTTCTTGAATGTAATGGGTGGCTCTCTAATGGGGATCCCCGGCGTGGTTAATATCGGTTATAACGAAAACGTCGCGTGGACACACACTTTCTCCACGGCCGAACATTTTGTGGTTTATCAATTACAGTTAGACCCCGATGATCCCAGCAATCTTACCCACACAGTTGATGGCGCCAAGCGCACCATATTCAAGAAAACCCATACCATTGAAGTGGGCGTGGGCGGGGGTAACACCATTAAATTAGAAAAAGACAGTTACCATACAAATTATGGTCCGATGATTACTGTTCCTGGTAATTTTGAATGGGGCCCCGGCGGCAGTGCGTTTGCGATTAAAGATGCCAATATGGCGAATGTTGATATTGTTGACCATTGGCTCGCGATGAATCTTGCCGGTAACATGGACGAATTCAAGCAAGCGTTTAAAGACTTCGATGGCGTAATTTTTAACAACACCATGGCAGCTTCGAAAGAGGGCGAAGTCTTTTATATAGATGATTCAACAGTGCCTAATCTAACTGGAACAGCAATTGATCAATTACAGAATAATCCATTGCTAGCAGGCACCAGACAAGCGGCAGGTTTTACTGTATTGCCTGGCTTTGCATCAGTATTCGACTACGGTGGTCCGGTTCCTTACGAAAATGCACCAAAGTATGAAGGCACTGACTATGTGCAAAACTCTAACGATAGTTTTTGGTTGAGCAACCTAGAGTCGCCCATTACAGGCGTATCACCATTATTTGGTCAGGTGGGTAATCAACAAAGCTTACGTTCGCGCATGGCACATGTGTTTTTGAAAGAGGCGGCAGGATCTGATAATAAATTTTCAGCGACCGAAGTGGAAGAGGCGTTGCTAAACAACCGTTCTTACCTATCTGAAGCAATTTTGCCGGAGCTTTTACAGATTTGCCAAAGCAACCGAGAGACTCCCGTAATGGTTGGTGCAACATCTGTTGATATAGCGCCCGCTTGCGACGCATTAGCGCTTTGGGACGGAACGATGAATCTTGACAGTGTTGGTGCGCATGTATTTAGAGAGTTTGCATTTCAAATGCGCCTTAACCCTCAGTGGATAACGCCTTTTGATGTCGCGCAACCAGTTACCACGCCTTCTGGATTAGCTGACAACGCCGTTACATTAGGTCAATTGGCAAGCGCGGTTGATAAAATCAATCAGGCTGGTATTGCATTTGATGCAACGCTGGGCAGCGTACAGTTTGTTGAAAAAAGCAATGCTGCTGGTCAGGCGAGCGGCGAACGCTTCCCTTGGGGCGGTGCGCACAACGTCGAGGGCGGTTTTAACGTCTTTGATGTGAGTCGTGGTAATGATGGTACTGAACTTGCCCGTCATACATACTCTACTGTTGATTCGACCACGCGATTAAGCGCAGAGGCTAAAGGTTACCATCTAACGTCAGGCTCTAGCTGGATAATGGTTGTGAGCTTTACTGAGGATGGTCCCGTTGGAAGAGGTTTGCTTACATATTCACAGTCGACTTCACCTGCGTCTGATAGTTTCAACGATCAAACGGCATTATACTCGCAACAGCCAACACTGCGTCCATTACCGTTTACTGAAACGGAGATTGAAGCTGCGCTGGTAGAGCAAATTTCAATTACTACTGCTCAAAGCGAAGAGTAACCTGAGTTTTAATTGAATTTAGGCTAGACTTAAGGCAATCATAGAAAAAGGACATTATTGTCCTTTTTCTTTTTTGTTTAATCCATATATAGCATGTAACGAAAACATTAAATGGAGCGATTTTCTTGGAGTTTATATTTGAATACGGGTTATTTTTAGCCAAAGCGGTAACGTTAGTCGCTGCAATACTTATTGTGGTGGGATTTGTGATTGCGATGGCTAGTCGCCAAAAACAACGACCAGGCAATTTGGAGTTTGATTCTCTTTCTGAGGTTTATGACGACTTAAAACGTCAAGCTGAAACAGTCTTGCTTGACAAAGCAGCTTTAAAAGACAAACAAAAAGCAGATAAAAAAGAGAAAAAGAAAAGTAAGGATAAATCGCCAGATAAAAAGCCTAATTTATTTGTGATTAACTTTGAAGGTTCGTCAATGGCAAAAGAAGTGGATTCTTTGCGCAAAGAAATCACAGCTGTACTGTGCGTTGCTCAAGCAGGAGACGAGGTCTTAGTAAATGTGGAGAGCGGCGGCGGGGTAGTGCATGGTTATGGTCTTGCTGCATCGCAATTACAGCGCATTAAAGATAAGGGCTTACACCTTACCATTAGTATTGACAAGGTAGCCGCTAGCGGCGGTTATATGATGGCCTGTGTCGCAGATAAAATAATATCTGCTCCTTTTGCGATTGTCGGTTCTATCGGTGTGGTAGCACAACTACCAAACTTTCATAAAGTACTAAAGAAAAATGATATCGATTTTGAGATGCATACTTCTGGAGAATTTAAACGCACTTTAACCGTATTTGGTGAAAACACTGACGAAGGTCGCGACAAGTTTAAAAATGAGCTTCAAGAAATCCATAATATGTTCAAAGACTTTGTTCTGAACAATCGCCCTGATTTGGATATAACAAAGGTTGCAACCGGTGAGTACTGGCTCGGGCAAAAAGCGCTAGAACTTAAATTGGTAGATGAAATACAAACATCTGACGACTTTTTGATGAAGGCGAACAATACTCATAAGTTATATAAACTAAAATATGCGACCAAAAAGAACTTCGCACAAAAACTCGGAATTGCTGCGTCTGAGGGGATAGAAAGCGCAGTGAGCAAGCTAATTACTCAGGCACGCAGTGCTTGGTTATAAAACAAATATAATGATAAGTGGTTTGGGACCGTAAAGTATAAGCGGCATGCAAAAAAACAGCACCTTAGGTGCTGTTTTTTTTTGATCTAAAACGTAGTTCTTATCGAGGCGCTTTGCTGCCAGGATTAGCTTCCAAGATTTGCTGTGTGTAAAAGTCTTTCACAGAAAAGCTAGGTGCTGCTTTCTTAGCTTTCTTGGCCGCAGGTTTTTTCGCTGCTGGCTTAGCTGCAACTGCTTTTTCTGCCGCTGGTGCGGCTTCTTTAGCTGCTTTCTTGGCGGGTGCTTTGGCTTTGGGTGCACTGGCACTTAGCTCGCCTGTCATTTCGTCTAGCTGTGCTAAACGAATATTTTTGCCACCATCAACACTGTACCATCCGCCTTTCGCTTCTATTGAAGGTGCCTTTCCATTGGCGGCTGTGTATGCTTGGGTAAATTTTTCGATAACGCTGTCTTTATCTAGTTTGCTCATTGAGTAAAATAAACCTTTATTGTTTTAATAATGTTAATATTTCTAAGTTTATACATAAACTTACTTAAATGTCTAATTTCTTAACAAAAGGAAGTAAAATTGACCCGCAATCAGCTTTTATCGATTCTAAATTCTCTATTATCGCCCCATTTGTTAAAAGACTATTGCCCTAATGGTCTGCAAATAGAAGGCAAGGATGACATTCAGCATATTGTTACCGGAGTAACAGCAAGTCAGGCCTTAATAGAAAAAGCCATCGAGCTGAACGCTGATGCAATTGTAGTGCACCATGGTTTTTTTTGGAAAAATGAAGATTACGCGATTGTCGGAATGAAAAAACGCCGAATTAGTCGCCTCCTACAGCACGATATAAGCTTATTTGGCTATCATTTACCGCTTGATGTGCATCCAGTCCTGGGTAATAACGCACAATTGGGTCAAATATTGGGCCTTACAAATATACAGCCACTAGAAGACATTCAGCCATTGGGTATCGTAATGACTGGGGAGTTGCCGCAAGCGCTGAGCCACACACAATTATCAGCTCACATTCAAAGTTGCCTAGGACGCAAGACCATAAGCGTCGCAGCTAACGCTAGCATTAAGCGCCTAGCCTGGTGTACCGGTGGCGGTCAGGGCTATATAGATCAAGTTGCGCTCGCTCGATCAAACGCTGTGCAAATTGATGCTTTTGTTTCTGGCGAAATATCCGAACAAACGACGCACAGCGCTCGCGAACTCAATATAGACTACTTTGCGGCGGGCCATCATGCGACTGAGCGCTACGGCGTAAAATCACTCGGCGAACACCTACAAAATGAATATGGCATCACGGTATCGTTTGTTGACATTGATAACCCAGCTTGATTGCTGCTAAACGAGACTAAACATGAAAAGTGGCAGCTTTGATGGAATCGCCAACAAATTTGATAAAAACATATATGGAACCACGAAGGGGCGGCTCCGGCATGCACTTTTAACGCACTATTTAGTCGACTGTTTGGATGCTGAAACACCACTCTCCGTATTGGATGCCGGCGGTGGAACAGGAATGATGAGCTATGAGTTTGCAAGCAGAGGCCATCGCGTAGATATACTGGATGTATCGAGCGAAACCCTAGATATTGCTAAACAGCGCCTAATTGATTTTCCAGAGACAAATTATATTTGCGGTGATATTGGCAGTGTTGAAAGGCAGTACGACCTGATTATTTGTCATGCTTTACTAGAATGGCTAGATGACCCGATACTTGCATTAGACAAGTTGATTCATATGTTGCGGCCTGAAGGTGTGTTGAGCCTGAGCTTTTTTAATCAAGATGCGATGCTGTTTAATAACGCCATATACGGTAACTTCGACTATATCGCAAAGGGCATGAAAGTGCGTAATGTTGTGCGACTCAATCCTCACAATCCACAATCACCCGCAAAAGTCATCGCAAAATTAGAAGCATCAGATCATATCGATATTGAGTTTAAAGCAGGTATCCGTTGTTTTCACGACTACATGCGAGATACCACTATGCAGAGCACGCATTTTGACAATATTTTGATGCTTGAGAAGCAGTATGGCGCAACTGCACCATACATGTGGTTAGGAAAGTATTTTTACATTCGCCTTAAAAAAGCGTCAGCTTAAGCTTATTCAGCCAGCAGAGCTGATTTAATATCAATTTCTATTTCTTTCGGTTTAGTGGTTGGCGCGTAACGTTGAATCACTTCGCCCTGCTTGTTGACTAAAAACTTCGTGAAATTCCATTTGATACGTTTTGAGCCTAACAAGCCCGGAGCTTCAGCAGTCAATGTCTGATAAAGCGGGTCAGCATTCTCTCCATTGACTTCAATCTTTTTAGACAGTGGAAAGGTGACGTTAAACTTCATGCTACAAAACTGCGCAATCTCTTCGTTGTCGCCAGGCTCTTGGTGTCCAAACTGGTCACAGGGGAAACCCAATACTACCAGGCCTTGGTCGCCGTATTCTTGATATAGCTTTTCTAAGCCATCGTATTGTGGCGTGAATCCGCATTTGCTGGCAGTATTTACAATCAAAATAACTTTGCCCACATATTCAGATAAATCAACCTTCTGACCGTTATTTAGCGTAATCGAATGCTTGTGTACCGTGCCTGTCATAAAGTGCTCCCATGCAGTTTTAGATAAGTGTAGTCTGCTTTGCAACTATTTGCACAGGGTATCACGCCACAACATAGCGTGTAGGGAATATATTTAGATGTCAGGCATTTTCTCTGCGTTCAGGACAATAAGCCTTACGCAATTTTAGCCAGTTTTTGCTTGATATTGTCCATACGTTTGAGGTTTTTGTCGGATAATGAAATTGTACCCAATTCTTGGACCAACAAGTCGATGCTAACGTCTTTGTATTCGGCCTGATTAGAATCAGTTAAGCACTGTAATAGGTTTAAAGAGAAAGCCGGTACACCCGGGAACATGCTGTGCGCCCGGTGAAAATAACTCAGCGCGTTTTGATAGCGATTTTCATTGTATTCATTCATGCCTTTTTCATTAATCACTAATGCGCGCTCTCTGCCAATGCCTAAGGTTTTTTCTGTTTCTGCAAGTAAATCTGCCGCAATCAAGCTTTCGATATGATTTTCGTGCTCCAATAGTTTAGCGTCGCACTCTTCTAATATCGCTCTAGCTTTTTCAGGTTGACCTAAACCAAACCACACTTTCACAGCATCAACCATAGTGCCTACGTTGGCTTTTGATAGCTGATGCGCTTGACTGGCTTCTTCAATAATTCTTTGAGCTCTGGGTTTATCGTCGTCTAACAAAAACGCGAGCGCAAGCATAGTATCTTTTTGCAGCTCAGCCTGGCGGTCGCTAATACCATGAGAGGCTTTGCCGAGCATTACCCTAGCGGCTGATACGCTATCTGTTTTTTGAGTTTCAGTAAACTGTTCGGCAAGATGTAAGTGGTATCTTGCTAGCTCCATGGCGTAATCGACCAAGCGCTCTTTTACCGAGAGATTACTTTGCACTTTTTTCTCTAGTAGAGCGAGGGCGTCTTCGCTTTTATCCTGCATTTTATAACAAAGTGTTTTTAAGCGAGTTGCTTGAATTGTTAATTCGCTATCTTTAATATTGTCGAGTAATTGCTCGCCTAAGATATAGTTTTGCTTACCAATTTCAACACTGGCTAGCCACTCATAGGCTTTGTCTTTGGTGAGACTCTCATCAATCAGACGGTCGAGCATGTTTTTACAATGCTGCCATTTGCCCGTAAAGAACTCGCTTTTAATCAGGCCCCAGTGTGCCCAAAGCACTGCGCTTGAGCGCTCTAGCACCCCAGAGTAAAGTTTTGTCGCTTCGTCGTAGTTTTTTTGGATAAGTAATAAGCGACCTTTCAACTTTAAAAAGTCAGACTCATATCGTTTACTGACACCATTTTGTAGCTGTTCTTCAATAAACCGAAGCGCCTCTTGGTTTTTACCCGCATCCATATTTTGCAAAGCGGGCAGAATTTGTTGGCGAACTTGTAAGTAGTGTTTAACGTTGTTGGTTAAACCTTTTATTGTATAGGGTTTGATCATAATCACATCGGGATGTAAGTCGAGGATTTGCCCAATGGTCTGCGGCAGGCTGTCTGAAGTGACAAAAAACAAACCCATGGAAGGTTTGAATGAACCGGCATCCATTAGCTGCTGAATCCACTCTACGCCATTTTTTGCTTGACCCAAATGAAAGTCGATGAAAACCATGTCAAAATTCATGGTTCTAAGTCCGTTGCGAAGCTCTTTTCCGTTGCTGTAGCTAGATATTTCAAAATTATCCAAAGACAACAGGTGACTGCGCAGATTCATGCGTGCCGTTGTATTATCTTCTACGATGGCGACCCGCAAACTGCTGCGGCTTGCTGGTCTGTATCTCGCTAAACTTATCATAATGTTTTTATGTGCTCTCGGTGAACATAATCTGTACAAGGTGCTCAGAATAACACGTCAGGTTATTCAGAATACCCGCTTGATGTATGCATATTTATACAAAGGTCTGTTTACTTTTCACTGTTGGTTTTTGTTAATCAATAAACATCACTTTTCTTATTATTGTTTATCGGCAGTGTTGATAAATACTTCTGCGTTAACATTGCTGATAGAAAATACTGTGGGGTAAGCGCTGTGATTGCTAGGATATGGATGATTGCAACAAGCGTATGGGTCCAGTCAACAGCTTTACAATGAAAGTGGCTTCTTTTAGCACATTGACTTAACAAATGATTTACAAGGACTAGCGCGATCATTTATAGTTTACGTTAACGTAAAGGTAACATGAAAAGTGTGCGTGAAATTCATCTTAAAAAATGCGTCTTTGCGGCACGTCTTTTAGCCCATGTAGAGAGTTCAAATGCAAAAAATTCAGCAGCTTATTAACGGTCAATTTGAAGATTCAGCGTCATCAGACATGATAGAGGTGACTAACCCCGCTAACAATCAGGTGATTGCGCATTTACCCGTGTCAACGACGAGCGAAGTAGAGCGGGCGGTGGCTTGTGCGAAACAGGCATTCAGCACCTGGAAAAAAGTACCCGTATCAGAAAGGGCGCGCGTCATGCTCAGATACCAACATTTGCTAAAAGCTCACCACGACGAAATTGCGACCATCTTGTCAAAAGAAACGGGCAAGACCTTTGAAGATGCAAAAGGTGACGTATGGCGCGGCATAGAGGTTGTTGAGCAGGCAGCTAATATTGCGTCGATGATGATGGGCGAAACCGTTGAAAACGTTGCCACTGATATCGATACCTACTCGATGATCCAGCCCCTCGGCGTATGCTTGGGCATTACTCCATTTAACTTTCCAGCGATGATACCCCTTTGGATGTTCCCTATGGCAATTGCAGCAGGCAATACCTTTGTATTGAAGCCTTCAGAGCAAGACCCTGCGACGCCGATGAAGTTAGCTGAGCTGTTCATGCAGGCGGGTGCGCCAGCGGGTGTGCTAAATATCGTACATGGCGGTAAAGACCAAGTTAATCATCTGCTTGAGCACGAAGACATCAAAGCCGTTTCTTTTGTGGGCAGTGTGCCGGTTGGACAGCATATTTATCGCACGGCTACCGCAAATATGAAACGAGCACAGTGTTTTGCTGGCGCAAAAAATCACTCAGTGATTATGCCAGATGCAAACAAAAGTAAGGTCTTGAATAATTTAGTGGGTGCGTCAGTGGGCGCGGCCGGTCAGCGCTGTATGGCAATTTCGGTTGCGGTTTTTGTGGGTGATAGCGCTAATTGGATACCGGAGCTTGCCGAAAAAATCGGTGCAGTAAAGCCGGGTTTATGGGACGACAAATCAGCAGGTTTTGGACCACTGATCAGCCCGCAAGCAAAAGCTCGCGTGCTAGATTTAATTGCCCGAGGCAAACAAGAAGGTGCGAAGTGCTTAGTCGACGGTAGCGAGTTTACGGTTGAGGGCTATGAGCAAGGCAATTGGGTGGGCCCTACGGTGTTTGCCGGAGTGTCGGCCGATATGGCAATTTATCAAGAAGAAATCTTTGGCCCAGTGTTATGTTGCATGCAGGTTGAAACCCTTGAAGATGCCATTGCCTTAGTTAACGCGAATCCCTATGGAAACGGCACCAGCATCTTTACCGCAAGTGGCGCAGCTGCTCGCAATTATCAAAGCAATGTGGAAGTAGGTCAGGTGGGCATTAATGTACCGATTCCTGTGCCTTTGCCATTTTTCTCCTTTACCGGTTGGAAAAATTCTTTTTATGGCGACTTACACGCCTATGGCAAACAAGCCATTCGTTTCTATACCGAAACCAAAACTATCACCGCACGTTGGTTTGACGACGAAGAAGACAATGGTCCGAACAAGGGCCCGAATATGACGATTAATTTACGCTAATCTGCGCACAGGAATCGAAAATGAATTTTGAATTAACAGAAGATCAAATTGCCTTCGCGCAAACCGCTAAACAATTTGCCGATGCTGAGATGGCACCTTTTGCTGCGCAGTGGGATAGAGAGCACTACTTTCCGGTAGAAGTTATCAAAAAGGCTGGGGAATTAGGTTTTTGCAGCCTGTATACCCCAGAGGATGCCGGCGGTTTAGGACTGAGCCGACTAGACTCATCGATTATTTTCGAGCAGCTTGCGATGGGTTGTACTACCACCACTGCCATGTTGACTATTCATAATATGGCAACGTGGATGGTGGCCAAGTGGGGTACCGAAAAAGTCAAAACAGACTGGATGGAAAAACTGGTAACGGGAGATGCGATTGCTAGCTACTGCTTAACTGAGCCTGGCGCTGGCTCGGACGCAGGCTCCTTGAGAACTTCGGCACAATATGCCGACGGCAAGTATCGATTAAATGGCTCTAAGGTGTTCATTTCTGGCGCTGGTGCAACTCAGGTATTGGTGGTAATGGCCCGCACCGGGGATAGTGGAGCAGGAGGCGTGAGTGCGTTTGTTGTGCCAGCCGATACTAAAGGTATCATTTACGGTAAGCCTGAAGAAAAAATGGGCTGGAATGCACAACCTACTCGTATGGTGACCTTCGACGATGCAGAAATAGACGAAAGCTATCGTTTAGGAGAAGAGGGCGAAGGCTTTAAGTTTGCTATGCAGGGGCTCGATGGCGGGCGAATCAATATCGCCACTTGCTCAATAGGCACCGCGCAACAAGCTTTAAATACAGCAAGAGCTTACATGCACGAACGTTCACAGTTTGGTAAGTCGCTTGCGAGCTTTCAAGCCTTGCAGTTTAAATTAGCGGATATGGCCACCGAGCTTGTTGCAGCGCGGCAAATGGTGCGTTTGGCAGCCAGTAAAGTGGATCATAACCATGCGGATAAAACCACCTATTGCGCAATGGCAAAGCGTTTCGCGACGGATGTAGGCTTTGAGGTGTGTAATCAAGCTTTGCAAATTCACGGCGGTTACGGTTATATCAAAGAGTACCCACTAGAGCGCCATGTGCGCGATGTCAGAGTGCATCAAATTTTAGAGGGTACCAATGAGATCATGCGCGTGATCATTGGTAGACGACTGCTCAGCGACGACACTGAGGTACTGTAAGCGTGAAGGTATTAGTTAACTATCTCGACTGCACCACTGTTGATGGAAACAAAACAGGCAAGCGCATTGCCCAAGTCACTCTGAATAAGCCAAAAGCATTAAACGCCCTCGACTTAGATATGGTCAATTTGATGTTAGATGCTTTGGCGCAGATCCGCCGCGACGATTCCGTGCAAGCGGTGTTGCTTGACAGCGAAGGCGAAAAAGCCTTTTGCGCTGGCGGCGATATTGTCTCAATGTATCATGCTATGAAAGAGCACAGACCCAAAGCAAAAGGCGATTTAGAGGCGCCGACACCCGGCTTTTTACAAGACTTTTTTACCCAAGAATATCGCCTAGACTACTGTTTACATACCTTTCCTAAGCCGGTGATTGTATGGGGCAACGGTATTATTATGGGCGGCGGTTTAGGTTTGTTTACCGCATCTCAAATAAAATTAGTTACTGAAAGCGCGCGCATAGCCATGCCAGAGATTAGCATTGGCTTATTCCCAGACGTCGGTGGCAGTTATTTTTTAAATCGCTTACCGAAAGGTTTAGGCTTATTTTTAGGGCTAACGGCGGCGAGCATTAACGCGCAAGATACCTTATCAATTGGTTTGGCCGATGCCTTGGTTTTACATGAGCGTAAAAGCGATTTTTTACGTACACTGTGCCAATTGCCAAGCGTAAATAAATTATCCGTTGTCGAATTAGCCAACGCATATTCGCCAGCCGATGATGCGGTATCTGATGGCAAGCTAGCAGCTATCATGCAGCCACTTAGCAAGCTCGATGAAGCAACAAGCCTGCACGATGCTTCCCAGGTATTATCACAGATAGTTGCCGAACACCCTGAAAACACTTATCTAGCAAAAGCCCTTAGTAGTTTTGAACGTGGCAGCGCGATCACGGCGCACTTGGTATTCGAACAACTTCATCGCGCCAAGCAAATGAGTTTAGCAGATTGCTTTAGAATGGAACTGAGCATGGCCTATACCTGCGGTGCGTTAGGTGAATTTGAAGAAGGCGTACGAGCACTGTTGATTGATAAAGACAACCAGAGCGCTTGGCAGTATGTGTCGATTGATGATGTGCCAGAGGCGACCATTAATGCGCATTTTACCCGATTTGACGATGTACCCAGTGAGTCACACCCCCTTGCTCGCCTAGAGCAGGATTTTGGCCTATGAAGTCAATAGGTGACTTTTCAGCATAAGCTTGAAATGTGGTTTGTGAGTGAGCGGTAGTAAACCATGACGCTAAAAATAAGGACGAAACATAATATGCAACACATTGCTTTTTTTGGTTTAGGAAACATGGGCGCAGGCATGGCCGCAAACTTGCTCAAACAGGGCTTTGAAGTCAGGGTGTACGACTTAGTAGAAAGTCAGGTAGATGAACTTGCAGCCCTCGGCGCGTATCCTGCGGCCACCCCCGATGAGGCGGTCAAAGATGCTGATGTGATCATAAGTATGCTGCCTGCAGGGCGTCACGTCTCGGGTTTATATTTTGGCGATGCTAGCGATCATACAAGTGGGATCAGCAGTGCCGCTAAGCCTGGCTCGGTATTTATCGATTGTTCCACTATTGAAGCGGAAACTGCCCGTACGCTCAACACCCGTTTGGTAGATTTGGGCTTTGCCTTTGCAGACGCGCCGGTATCTGGTGGAGTAGGCGGCGCTAAAGCGGGAACGCTTACCTTTATTGTAGGCGGTGAGGCTAAGACCGTTGAGACAATTCGCCCAGTGTTGGAAGCAATGGGCAAAAATATCTTTCATGCTGGCGATGCGGGCGCAGGACAAGTGGCCAAAATATGCAACAACATGCTTTTAGCCGTATTGATGGCCGGAACCAGTGAGGCACTAAAGCTCGCTATGGACAACGGCATTGATGCTAGCGTAATGTCAGAAATTATGAAAAAAAGCTCTGGTAACAACTGGACATTGCAAACCTATAACCCTTGCCCAGGCGTCATGGAAGGGGTGCCTTCATCAAACGATTATCAAGGCGGTTTTATGGTGGATTTGATGAACAAAGATCTGAATTTAGCAATGGCCACCGCAGCGACGCATCAGTCGGTAGTGCCGATGGGTTCATTGGCCAAGTCTTTGTATCAACTGCATGGTTTAAATGGCCATGGCAAAAAAGACTTCTCTAGCATATTTACCGCATTTCAGCCTAAAAATTAACCCACAAAGAGGCATTACCTCATGGCGAACGACGCAAATTATAAGAAACGCAAAATCGGCGAGCATGCACTGAAGCCTGAAACGATGATGATGTCATACGGTTATGATCCACAGTTTTCTGAAGGCTCGGTAAAACCTCCTGTATTTTTGACCTCTACCTTTGCTTACCAAACACCAGAAGAGGGTGAAGAGTCCTTTCATATAATGGCGGGTCGCAAGCCGGCCCCAGAAGGTAGTGTTGGCGGCTTGATATATAGCCGTTTTAATCATCCTAATGTCGAAATTGTTGAAGACCGCTTGTCGCTTTTTGAAGGCTCCGAGTCTTCAGTGGTTTGTTCAAGCGGCATGGGTGCAATTAGCGCGATTATGCTAGCGTATTTGCGCCCCGGCGATGTGATTGTGCAAAGCGCGCCACTTTATGGCGGCACTGAAACCTTAATCCGTAAGTTTTTACCTGAGTTTAATATCCACACCGCAGAATTTCATGATGGCTTAGACGAGGCCGAGATGCTTGCTTCACTTCGCGAAGCGAGTAAAAAAGGCAAGGTAGCGATGGTGTTTGTTGAATCACCGGCAAATCCCACTAACTCTTTGGTGGATTTTGAAGCCTTAAATCGCGTATTAGATACCCTTGAACAAGAAACAGGACATCGCCCAATTAGCGTGTGTGATAATACCTTGATGGGACCGGTCTTTCAGCAGGCCGTGCCGCAGGGTATCGATATGGCGATGTATTCGCTGACCAAATATGTGGGTGGCCACAGCGATTTAGTGGCAGGAGCAGTATGCGGTAGCAGAGCCATGCTGCGTCCAGTGCGTGCTACTCGCGGTGCGCTAGGTCTGAATCTCGACCCGCATACCAGTTGGATGATATCGCGCTCATTAGAAACCCTGAGTATTCGTATGCAGCGTTCGGCTGATAGCGGCTATAAAGTCGCCAAGTGGATTGCTGAAAACGATTATATTGAGGCTGAAATTTTGCACCCCGATTTTATTCAAGAACCCGCTTACCAAACTGTTTATAAGCGTCAATGTTCGGGCCCAAGCTCTACGTTTTCTTTTGTGCTCAATATCTCAAAGTTAGAGGCGTTTAAGCTCATCAACAGTTTATCTATTTTTAAATCAGCGGTGAGTTTGGGCGGCAGCGAAAGCTTGGTATGTCATCCCGGCAGTACAACTCACTCTGGGGTTCAAGCTGAGCTTCGCGATAAGTTTGGCGTAACGGATGGATTGATTAGACTGTCAATTGGCTTAGAGCATCCAGACGACTTAATTGCCGATTTGGATCATGCGTTTAGTGTAACCTTTGGCAAAAATTAGCCGCACAAGATGTGTTTTAGTTTTTTAATTAATGCAGCTAAGTAAGTTGATGCGATAAAAACAACATAAACGGCATCTACAATATCGGTAATTTGTAGATGCCGCTGATACGTATTTATGTAGATGCCGCTGATACGTATTTATGTTGTGCTACGTTTATCTAAATTGTTCGCAGATCAAGGGTATAGAGTGATGCTTTTGACGCATGTAATTCAACTATGTCAGCTTGCGCGCCAATGCGATCTGGTCTGTTTACTAATCGTTCAGCCACCCGTTCTCTAGCTTCTTCATCGTTGCTTGGTATGCCATCATATTTTTGACCTATAAGCTTCCAATTTACAAATTCAAAAGCATGCACAACTGCG
Source organism: Glaciecola sp. SC05 (assembly GCF_041380235.1). Classification (NCBI taxonomy): domain Bacteria; kingdom Pseudomonadati; phylum Pseudomonadota; class Gammaproteobacteria; order Alteromonadales; family Alteromonadaceae; genus Glaciecola; species Glaciecola sp. SC05. The sequence goes on along the minus strand of NZ_JBGIYY010000003.1, from coordinate 84,144 downwards.
TTTGTCGCCGAATCGATGATTTCAATATGTAGGGGTGAATGTGCCCTGATGTGAGGTTGTAGCCCCCAAGGGTTATCAAATAGGCGATAACGAATGCCGGCAATAGAGGTATTATCATTAACCTTTTTCAAAGGCACACGGATACCGTTGACTGTCGCGCTTAAGCCAGCTGTTCCCAAATCACCTTGCGCAAGTAGTTCTAAGCGATCAGTTGTGCTGTCTACCACTCTTCCGGTGCCTTCATGCTCGCCCATTACTGGCCAAGGCTCGATAGCGTGACGTAGTGTCCAGTTGACATTGCTGCTGCCAATTGGGGTAGTAAACTGGGTAATAAATGGAAATCTAAAGTCGATTTGTTCATCAAATACGTCGTCTTGGAAAGAAAATCCATGCTCATTAAGGTACGCAATGACCGTGCTTAGGTCTTTGCGTAAAAAGTAAGGCAACATATATTGGTCGTGCAGCGCTTCACGCCATTCGATCAATGGCGAGGTAAATGGACGTTCCGCAAAACAGGCGGTTAAGGCCCTTAACAATACGTTTGCGGCCAACAGTGGCTCGGCGGTAGGCACCATTTCAAAAGCTCTGAACTCAATTAAGCCACTTCTGCCATTGCCAGTATTAATATTATAGAATTTATCTACACTTAGCTCGGCGCGATGGGTGTTGCCATTCCAGTCCATTAGAAGATTACGTAGCAAGGCATCGATCATTACTGGATCACCGGGTAGCCACATATTCTCAATGCCGCGTAGCGTAATTTCTAGCTCATAGGGCAATTCAAAGGCACTTTCGTCTACGCGTGGTGCCTGACTTGATGGGCCAATAAACAATCCGCTAAATGCATACGATAGAGCAGGGTGCTGCTGTAAAAAGCGCAAAAAACTGCTCAGTAAGTTTGGGCGTGCAATAAACGGATTGTTGGCGATGTCTGGACCACCTAAAACAATGTGTGCGCCACCACCAGTGCTGACCTTACGCCCACTGAGTTGGTATTTATGCGCACGCATACCAATTAATTCTGCGCTTTTGAAAAGCCCGTCAATCACTCTTTCAAAATCCGGCCAGTTGTCGGCTGGCGGTAAATTCACTTCAAGCACTCCTGGATCTGAAGTCAATGCCATAGACTCAAGGTCGTCTTCATTAGGCGGGGTATATCCCTCTAAGCGAAGTGGCGGCAATTTAAGCTTGTGAGCGAGTGTTTCAATAGTCCTGACCAGTTCAGCAAAACATGCAAAGCTTGGCAATGGCGGTAAAAAAACAATTAACTCTTCGTCTCTAAGCTCAACAGAAAGGCCTCTGCGAATAGCATCGTCTGGCAGTCGATGTAGAGGGAGTCTGAGACCCACGGGGCTGTCACCCGGAAAAAGAGTTAAATCATCACCGTCGGGCAGAATCCATTCCCCCGTAGACCACTGCTCACCATCGTGGTCGAGTGGGAGTACCCAACCGGCGGGCTGGAAATAAGATTGCCATTTTTCATCGATGTCGTCTGGAAGTGGGCGTGAAATAAACGCGCGTTTTTTACGACTAAAACGAGGCAATAGATGTGTCGTTTCATCCGAGCCAATCGACTTAAGCTTGGCTTCCAGATCCTCATAGGCAGGCAGACTTGTGTCGTGCAGGCCTAAGCTATGAGCTAGTTCAGCAATAAATTGTTTGGGCATCGCTGGGTCGCCAGCTTCGATAGAGTCTTGACCTAAGCGTAAACGACTCAAATCGTTCCACAGTGGTTTCTCGGTGCGCGATTTATAAATACCAATTTGCCAACGCGGCAGCGGTTCACCCGGATAGTGCTTACCGAAAGATTGCAATATCACCGCGCCTTTGAATTGCGTCGTGGCAAGTTCTTGTGCTAATAGTCGGGCATATTTTAACTTTTCAGGGCCTAAAGCGGCTAGGTTCCATTCAGGGGCAGTAGTATCGAGTGGAACGAAGGTTGGTTCGCCGCCCTGAGTTAATATTAAATTTTGCGCGGCTAATTTTTCGTCTGCCAAGCGCCCCTGGGCACTGATATTAGTTTTCAATTTGATATCCACATTTAGTTAGTTGATGACTTGAGCGTTGATGATCACAGTCATGTCTTTAAACAATGACGCATCACCCAGATAACTGCCCCGAATTGGGGTAGCTTGGTTGGGGTTTCGCGTGGTTGCAACACGCACGTGTAAGCCTGCGGCTAAAATGCCGCAAGTTGGGTCAAATCCTTTCCAGCCAGCCCCAGGAAGGTAAACCTCTGCCCAAGCGTGGGTTGCATTCGCCGCCACCTCAGTGTCTTCTTGCTCTGAACTACACAAGTATCCACTGACAAATCGTGCGGCTAAACCCATATGTCTGGCCGCCTCCATAAACAATAATGCAAAATCTCGGCAACAGCCGGTACCCAAAGAAAGTGTTTCAGCTGGGCTTTGCACACCTGCTTCTTCTCTGCGGCCATAGCCAAAGTTGGCAGCAATATATTCATTTAATGCCAGTAAAAACGGCAGTGTTTTAGCTGTGCTTTGCGCATCTAAAAAAGGGCCTAGCCACTTTTCAATTGCCTTGTGTTGCTCAGGATATTGTTTGATTAAAAAAGGCGCTAAATCAGTGGTGATATCGCCTCGGTAGTCAAAGGGAAGAATATTAGTATATGCTTCAAGTGAGAAATCAAAAGGATTCAGGGTAAACTGCTCGACGATGTATTCAGAGCTTATGATGAGTTCATCGGTTTTTTCGGTAAAATTGACTTGTGTCACCGAATTATTAAATACATCGTGCTCCCAACTCAGTTTATGAGCAGGGCTTATTTCGATTTTTTCAGAGCGAATTTGCAGTCCATGGCTCTCCACAGGCCTTAGCATAAGGAGATGATTGGTCAATTCGACGGGACGAATGTAACGATAGATATTGGTGTGAGCTATTTTTAATTTCATCGGGCATTGTAAATCAGTTTTGAAGCGTAAAGAAGGCTTTGCTTACTTATGGGAGCAAAAATGATCATATCAGTTGCGGATAATAGTCGCAGTTCAAGGGGTTTATGGAGTGGGTCAAAAGATTCGAAGAGACAATCATTCTCAACAAAGTCGATGTCTTGCTTATGCTCACTCATTCAGCATGTTTACCCTAGTGCAGCGATAATCGTGCTCCGAGTATCACTCGGCTCAATAACAGCGTCAATCTCTAACATCGTCGCCACTTCGATGGCTTTCCCTTTTTCGTATTGCTGAGCCAAAAGTTTGTCGAACAGCGCCTGACGTTTTTTATCGTTAGTTTGTTCGGCCAGTTCTTTTTTGAATCCAAGCTTTATTGCTCCCTCTAGTCCCATAGGGCCAAATTCACCTTGAGGCCAAGAAAGCATATAGCTTGGCTTAGATGTGCTGCCTGAGAGCATCGCCTGAGCGCCTAAGCCATAACATTTACGTATTACTACGGCGATAAAATCTATCGATAAATTAGCACCTGTAGTAAATAATTGGCTCAGATGACGCACAGCGCCACGTTTTTCATGCTCGGGGCCAACCATAAATCCCGGAGTGTCGCACAGTGAAACGATTGGGATACAAAATTGCTCACATAAATTCATAAAGCGATTCACTTTATTGGCGGCGTCTACATCGATTGCGCCACCGAGCACCTTACAATTGTTCGCTATGAGGCCAATGGGTTTGCCTTCGAGTCTTGCAAAACCTTGGATGATGGCCCCGCCATATGCGGCTCCAAGCTCAACAAATGAATTTACGTCGACCACTGCATTTATTATTTTGTAGACGTCATACACATAGCGTCTGTCTTCGGGTAACACGCTGTTTAATACGCTAGTATCCGGGGCTGCCCATGTTTTGCTTGCTCCCTGAAAGAAGCCTAAACATTTTTTGGCTAGTTCTATACCTGCGTTTTCGTCCTCTACAACTATGTCGACGACACCATTGCGCGCCTGCATGTCGATCGGGCCAATCTCTGCGGGAGCGAATTTACCTAAGCCGCCGCCTTCAATCATTGCTGGCCCTGCCATACCGATAGACGATGTTTTGGTTGCGATAGTAATGTCAGCAACACCAAACAGCGCAGCGTTACCTGCAAAACAATAGCCATTGTTTAACGCGATGCGAGGCACTTTTCCACTGAGGCCTGCCCACTGAGCAAAGGTAGCGCACTGCAGCCCTGAGTTGATAGTGGTGACGTCGGTATCGCCGGGGCGTCCACCGCCGCCTTCGGTAAGCATAATAACGGGCAAGCCTTTCTTGGCCGCGATGTGCAACAGACGGTCAACTTTTAGATGATGAAAATACCCTTGCGTGCCGGCCATAACCGAATAATCGTTTACGATCAGCGCCGTATTGTGCGAGCCCGATGTTACCTCGCACAACTCGATGCTCTTAGTATTTATTGCAGTAACCCCTGTAATAACCCCATCGGCTGCCGTTTCAGTTTGTAAATCTTCATACGATTTACGCTGTCTTTGAGCCGCAACTGCAAGTTGCCCATATTCGTTAAATGGATTGCCATCGCACAGTTTGCTGATGTTTTCACGAGCTGTGTTATAGCTTTTTTGATGGCGCTTTGTGGCTTGTTCAGCTCTGTGTAAATCGCCAGTGTTAGCTAGTCTAGTGCCTAACTCGGAATTGGGTTTGTCGGCCTTTTTCGTCATGAATATACTTCCTAGTTAAACTTGCTCAAGTGCATGCATTACATCATTCAACAGGTCGTCAGGTCTCTCGCAGCCCACACTAAATCGAATTACGCCGTCGGCAATTTTATCGGTGCCCCATCTTGCGCGGCGTTCGGCTGTGCTGTGAACACCGCCAAAACTTGTTGCTTCGTAAACCAATTCACAGGCTTGCAAAAATCTGTCAGCGGCTTCTTTGCTGGCGAGTTCAAAGCTGATAATAAATCCAAACAATTTTTGCTGCCTTTGCGCGACAAGGTAAGAAGGGTCTGAAGGTAACCCTGGATAGCGAACCGTTTTAACTTTTGCATGAGAACTTAAGGCCTCAGCTAAAAGCAAGGCGTTATTACACATTCGTTCAAGCCTTACATCTAATGTGGATAAACTTCTATGTACTAACCATGTTTCCATTGGTCCGGGAATATTGCCTGAATATTTTCGCCAGTCTCGCATTTTACTGCACAGTTGAGCATTTTGAGTAGCTACGTGCCCAAATACGACATCACTATGCCCATTGACCGCTTTGGTGTCGGCGCACATCGAAATATCTGCACCTAAGGCTAATGCTTGCTGGCCTAAAAAGGTGAGAGTGGTGTTGTCTATAGCAAGTATCCCGCCTTGTTTGTGCAGTTTATCTGCAGCAGCGCTAATATCAAAAGTATCGAGCATTGGGTTGCTCGGTGTTTCTAGTAAAGCAATGTCGATTGAAGCAAAATCAAAGCTATCGATATCAGCCGTCGCGACTGTTCGTAAATGCACGCCAAATCTGACCAAGTACTGTTCAGTGTAATATCTGACTGGTGCGTAGCCGTCTGACGGCAATAAGATAGTGTCGCCTGGCTTTACTAAGCTAGTTAAAATTGCAGCGGCCGCCGACATGCCTGAAGGGAAGATAATGGTTTCGCCACCCTCTAAGGTCGCTATACCTTGTTCTAAAGCAGTCCAAGTAGGCTGACCGAATCGACCATATTGATAGCTCTGTGAACCGACCTCACCCGACAAATGAAAAGTACTGGCAAACTCTGGCCCTTTGCGAAAAGCCTCACCATTTTTTGGCGCTGGCGCACCAGCATTGACGGTTAAGGATCCGAGAGAGGGTTTGTGCGGCATTAGGTGTTCTCTTGAGGAATTCATTATTGAGATTTAGAGTAGCACACTGCTTTAGGAATCGAGAAATTGTTGATTTTATTTGGCGATTAAATGTCCCAATTTAATACGAATCTGCATTGCAGCAGAGTGCAATGCTCAGATAAGTTAATCAAATTGGCCTATGCTTTGGTTTAGGTGCTTAAAAATTTCCGGTATGTATGCAAGATATCAGGTTGTTCCCAATGCAGAAAATGGCCAGCCCCTGGCACAAGCTTATATACACAATCAGAGATTCTTTTGGCGGCATCACGAATACCTTGATGATCTAAAATCGCATCGTGTTCACCACTTATAATTAAGGTCTTGGCCTCAATTTTAGATAGTTCAATGTATTCTTCTATATGGTCACATTGCTCCACGAATACGCAGTGTTCGTAGAAACTCATAAACTGCTCTCGATCCATATTGCCGAACTGCTCAACTATTTGTCGTTTCTGTGAATCGGGGATCTGTTGTCCAAAACTCTTTATCATGAGTGGTGCTATTTGGTCGAGACGATCCTCATCGTATAAAGTTTTTCCTTGATGGATCACGCTTAATATTTCTTGATTCGGTTTGACTCCAAAACTACCCAGAATCATTTTATCGACTAATTTAGGATGGCTGGCTGCAATAGCCGCTGACACGATAGTGCCCCAAGACGCCGCTGCTAAGACGACTTTTTCATCTCTATTGGTTGCCTGAATTACCCCTAACAAAACATCTTGTTGCTCTTGAAAAGACGCAGCGGGCGATCCCTCTAGAATAACCGCTCTGCCTTGGCCTGGAAGGTCAAATAAAACAACCGAGTAGTCAGCTACAAAATGGCTTACAAAACTTCGCCATGCCGCCATCGTTTGCTTAGCGCCGCTAATGCACACAATGGTCTTGTTAGATTCTCCATAAACGCGATATGGGACTAAGAACCTGCCGAGTTGAAGTTCACCTTTTTGTATTTTCATCGTTTTAAGGTTTCTGCCTAGTTAACTGGGGCCCAAACTGGGCATAGAATAAGCGTTGTCTATCACAATTAATAGCAGGATAAGCAGAATGTTTTATAAGGTTTTTACCGTTAAACGTTATGCACCTTTTGCAATCTTTAATCAGTGAGTTACTTTGCTATTCAATTTATTATCAATATTCAGCCTCGATAGCTACTTGCTGAAGTTTTCTAAATGCCTGATTGAGCGACTTAACATGTTGATATCGATATCAATCAAGACTTCAGAATGATCACGAATATCGGTCACTTCATAACTACCGTCTTTGGCTACTTCGGTTAGGTAAGGCGCCTTGAAATAAACGATATTTTCACCCATGGTACTGACCAACCAGTCTCGTGTTGGTACTTGCAGTGCTTGACCTGTAGAGAATCGATAAACATCAGCTAAACACTCAAATTCTCGCACGACCGTTGGCGCAATATCCTCATTGGTAGAGGCCTGCGTACTATCCACGAAATTAGAGTACAAGCGGTATACATCGGTTTGTGGCGCTTGAGCAATGACCATAATGCTTGCGCTGTTACTTAAGGATTCTAAGGCTATACTTTGCATCTGTTCGGCATTCACCAAACCAATATAAAGTCCGGTAGGCGCATTCGTTAATGCTTCACTAAAGGCCTCCCAGTCTTGTTCTGAGCCATCATCAATGCTGTAGGTAATATTAGGTACAGAAAAGGCGTTCAGTAAATCTAGCATAACCGGCATTGCGCTGGTCCGTGCAATTAAATTTGCTGGGATACCATATTGTAACTGACTGAAAAAGCGAGCCGATGAACTTTGCGTATTTAAATGAAAAATATTTGCAGTCAGGTTTTGCAGAAGCGCCGAATCAATTGCGTCGGTGCTGGCGAGCACAACGACTTTTTTATCGCTGTTAACGCTGCAAAAAACATTCTTAGGCGGGTAGATAAACTGATTTGAAACTCCTTGCAGCTGAAGCTCTTCTCGCTGCTGTCTATCTGCCAAGTCGAGCAAACCAGAGCGAGCCATTAGCGTTTTAGCTGTAGCCGGGTAGCTAAGTGGAAACATATTGTCTTGTTTGAGAACCGGTGTGTAGAGCTTGGCGTCAGCCCAAACATGAATAGCGTGACTCGAAATAAAGCAAATAACAAAAGCAATGGTAAAATACGAGCCAATGCGTAAACGCCCAAGTCGATGCATGCGCTTGTTTATTGCATTGGCGATCACAAGTTGAAACATTAACCATATGATAAAGAGCAAGGCTAAGTAAAACCATTGAAGCCAGCTAAATGCGCTAACCTGAACTTGTGTCTCGCTGCGCAACAAGGCCGCGGAGCTCAAAGTAATATGAAACCCTGTGTTGTTAAAAATGAGCGCGTCAAATGCCAGCAAGGCCAAACCTACCGCCGACACAACCGAGGCGATACCACGCAAAACTCGCATATTTGTGACTTGATAACAAAGCGGTAAAATAATCAGGACAAAGACTAAGAAAGTAATGAAGCTGATATGCCCAAACCAAGTCGTAAGAGTGTAAATGATACTCAAAGGGGTATCTGCAATAGGTGCAGAAAATAAGTAAATTGAAGAGATAGCGATGGCCATGAAAATATTGGCTAACGCAAACCAATGGCCCCATGCAACTTGCTGTGTTATTTGTTTGCGTCTTGGTGACTCGGTATAAATCATATCAGCTTATTTATTCTTATTATGTAGTGTCATTTTATGTTTTAGTCGTTTGCGTGCTTTTTTTCAATATTTTACAAAACTGTTCGACCATTACGTCACGATCATTTGGATTAACCTGATTTGTGAACACGGTGGCCAATACGTTTCCTAGCGCCATTATAGACAAATCTCTGGTCGCTTTGTTTTTCTCAATTGCCACAAATATGTCCTGCATCAGTGCCTCAAACTCTTCATTACTATATTTAGACTGAATTGGCATGTATTTGTCCTATGATTTTTAGGTGAAAACTCGGTACAATTGAGCAAAGCGTCGCATCTATTAGCTTAAAGTATAAAGGCAGATAGCGCGAACACCAACTTTTGTTGCATTGATACTGAATTTTAGCCCAGTGGCTTATATATCAGACAACTATTAACCATAAGGTTCTTTTATTTTTATGAGCGCAAACGTTCAGCAATTTGTTGTGCACAGGATCCTGCTTACCAACGACGGTAAGCTTAATTTTTTGCCCCGTGGCAGCTGTTTTGAGGTCACGCCAGAAATCATCAGTCTATGCGGGCAACTGCATAGTACCTTCAACACAAAACCAGGGAAAGGTGTAGGGGGCTTTGAACAGACTCAAGAAAATCCAGTCAAAGACTTGTTGCCCGATATGATAAGCGGTGCGCTTGATTTTCAAGAGTTTAGCTTGATCGCGGGTAAACATCTGCTTGATACCATTGTTAATGAAGCGATGTTAGAAACTGGCTTTGTTATTTTTAATCGCTATGAATACCTTGCAACCGACTATTTGATGATAGCAATGCTCGACACAAAAGAGCACGTTGAAGTAAATCAGCATTTGGAGATTAGTCAGAGTCAGCATTTAGATCTATCCAGAATGCAAATAGCAGTGCGCATTGATTTAACCCAATTTGATGTGAACAACGAACAAAATCGCTATATCAGTTTTTTAAAGGGGCGTATGGGTCGAAAAGTGGGCGACTTTTTCATGCAGTTCATTGGTTGTGAAGAAAAAGTCGACATCAAACAGCAGAATAAACGCCTGCTGCATGAGGTTGATGAATACCTCTCGAGCGAACAATTAGACAAAGCCGAAAAGCAACAGCATCGCGAAGCCTTGGCCGATTATTACAAAGAAAAGGTCAACCTTGGTGAAGAAGTTCAAATTACTGATTTAGACCGAGTCCTGCCGCGTCAGGGGTCAAGTGAATACGGCTTCTCGTCGTATAACGCAGCATTGCCACAGCCGATAGAAAGCCAGTTTCAGCCAGATCGCAGCATGATGACGGCGATGAAAAAGTTTTCAGGTGCGGGCAATGGCGTGTCGGTCAGCTTTGATAGAAAATTACTGGGAGAGCGCGTGCATTATGACGTGCACAATGATGTGCTTACCATTAAAGGCATACCACCAAACCTTAAAGACCAACTGACTAAATCCGTCAACAGCGAGCCTGATGAATGAAGTTATTTGTAAACGATTTAACCGTAATGGATTTTTCTTACTTGTGCCCAGAGCGCGGCATGGTAGGGGAGAGCTGGATTGTTGATATTATCCTCGACGGTGGGTTGAACGAAGAGAGCATGGTGCAAGATTTTGGCATTGTTAAAAAACAGCTTAAAAAGCTGATTGACGAATATGTCGACCATAAATTAGTGGTGCCCGCTGATTATAGCAAAGCCACGATTGCTCATGATCAAACTCAGGGACGTATTGCTGTCGACTTTATTTTTGGTAATCAGCAGTCTATTCATTTACTTTGCCCGCCTGAAGCCTATGCTTTTGTATACGACACCAGTGTAAATATGAACTCGGTGACCGCTTATTTAAAAGATGTAATCAAAACTCACCTGCCTGAAAATGTACAAGGTATTGACATTTTGCTGCGTGCAGAAGTGATCGACTCGCCGTATTATCATTACACCCACGGTTTAAAAAAGCATGATGGCAACTGTCAACGCATTGCTCATGGTCACCGCTCAAAGGTAATTGTGCTTGAAAACGGTGAGCGCAGCGAAACCTATGAGCGCTATTGGGCTGAGCGGTGGGCAGATATCTACATCGGCACCAAAGAAGATTTGGTCAGCGTAGCTGATCTGACTCTCCAAGCAAATATAAGTGATGAGTCGCACTTCTGCTTCGCCTACGAAGCATCGCAAGGGGAATTTGAAATGGCCATTCCGAAAGTCGTATGCGAAATCATTGAATATGATTCAACGGTCGAATGTTTAGCGCAACATATGTTAGATGAGCTGCAAACCATGGCTCCGTCTACGTTCTTGGTTAGGGCATTTGAAGGTGTCGGCAAAGGAGCGATGATTGGAAATTAATAGTATAAATAGAACGTTAGGTGCAGCTTCATCAAGCCGCATGGTTTTGCTGTTGGTCTTTTGCATTGCCCTGATGTTGAGTGCAGTTGCGCTGGCCCAAACACCACCGATGCTAAATGGCGAGATGACCCAAGGCAGCTTGATCCGCGGTAAAACCGATGCAAAGGTTAAAGTCTGGTTAAACGGTGCGCCAATAATGGTAAGCGATAGCGGCAGCTTTGTTTTTGGCTTTGGCAGAGACGCGGGCGCTGAGCATGTGCTCGAATGGCAAAGCGATGGCGCGAAACAAGCAATGCCGCTTACCGTCAAAGCTAGGGAATATGATATCGATCGTATTGAGGGAGTCGCCCAAAAATATGTAAGCCCTCCTGAAACAGTATTAGAGCGTATTCGACAAGACAATCGTGCAATTGCAAATGCTAGAGCCACGCGTTCAGAGCTTACTGATTTTTTAGGCGATTTTATTATTCCAGCAGAGGGACGAATTTCGGGCGTTTATGGCTCTCAGAGGGTGTTTAACGGAGAAGCTCGAAGACCACATTTTGGTTTAGACGTGGCTAATGTGGTGGGTACGCCGGTTATCGCCCCAGTAGGCGGTGTGGTGACATTAGCTCATAATGATATGTATTACTCTGGTGGCACGCTGATCATAGACCATGGTTTTGGCGTGTCGTCTACGTTTATTCATTTAAGCAAGCTACATGTCACGCAGGGTCAACGAGTAGAAAAAGGCGATCTAATAGCTGAAATTGGCGCCACAGGACGTGTGACTGGACCGCATTTAGACTGGCGTATTAATTGGTTTAAAGAGCGCTTAGATCCAGCCTTACTGCTTCAATAATCAAAAAAAAGCTGATATGGGAAAAAACCACATCAGCTTTTTTATTGTTATCATTGGTACTGTCGTTTATATCTCGCCACGTGTCTCGATAAGCTGTTTTTTGATGTCGCGAGCCCTTTCTTCATCTAGGTCATAGGTCCACATTATCCAAATGGCTAAAGCGGCGGTAATCGCTGGAATAGCAATGTCGGCAATACGCAAATAGGTGATAGTTTCTACCGCCTGAGTATCTAAACCAGGATCAAATCCAACCACTTTTAACACAACACCCCCTAAGACTAAAGCGAGCGCCTGTCCAAGCTTTACCATTAGCCAGTATATAGCGCCAAATGTCCCTTCTTTGCGGGGCATGCCATTTCTCAATTCGTCTTGGTCGCATACATCTGCGGTCATACTCAGCATTAGGGTAAACAATCCACCGATACCAAATGCCATTAAGGGGATTGGCATAAATAGCATCCACGGGTTCTCGGGGTTGAAGCCATACCATTTTAAGCAATACCCGATAATCGATATGCCAGTAGATAGGATAAATGCATTTCGTTTACCCCATTTGTTGGCCATCCAGCTAACAATTGGGATGACTAAAAATGCGGTGACAATTGCGCTTACAGTAGAAAACCACGCAGGCCAGCTTCCGGTCAAGCCATAGTCACCATTAAACATATGGAAAACGATAATAAAGTAAGCAAACGACGCCACTAGCTGAAAACCATTGAAGATTAAAAACGTCGCACCACACAACTTAACAAATTCGACGTTATTAAATGCTTGTTTAATACCATCAATTACACTCATTAAATTTTGCGCTAAAGTCCGAAAGGATATTTCTTGAGTGTTCTCAATGTTGCCGCTGTCGATTCCTTTACAAAATAGTCCAGGAATAATACCAAGCACGATACAAACAGCTGCGACATAAAGGGAGAGTTCGCGCACTCCTTCTGCTTGTGTGGTAAATAAGTCCGGGTTAGCAATTAATACCCAAAACCACGGTACAACCATCCAAGCAATCTGCCCCATAAACTGTGAAAACGCCATCAGCCTTGTACGCTCATTGTAGTCAGAAGTGATTTCGTAACCTAAGCCTACAAAGGGGGTGGCAAACATCGTGTTACCCACCGTAAATGCTAATGAAAATGCAAGAAAGTACCAAAAATTATACGCTTGAGAAGCCTCAGGATCCATTTGCCAAAGTAATGCAAAAAACACACCGCTCAATATTGCCCCAACAACTATATAGGGGCGCCTTCTACCCCACTTGCTGCGCGTATTGTCAGTAATGAAACCCATAATTGGGTCGGTAATAGCATCAAAAAGTCTGGGGATACCCGCTAAAATCCCTGCAAGCAGTGGGTCCATCCCAAAGCCTGTAATTAAGAAAAAGGCAAATATACCCAGAGCGGCTGGAAGCAAGTTAAGTACTAGGGTACCAGTGCCATAGGCCGTTTTTTGCGAAAAAGAGACTTTATCTTTAAGTTGAGTTTCGTAATGTGACATAGATGAATTAGCTACTTATATGCGTTAAGTGTTTAAACTGTAAATTTATTGTTAACAACTGTGAGTTGTAACACTTTTGCGTTCGAATGTTATTTTTATAAGATGATTTGGGCAAAAAACACGATGACACGCCCTCATTTATCCATTCGGGCGTATTACGCATTATCATGATTGGTAAAGATTTCTTGGATTTGTTCGGCGTTAAACGTCGTAGGTGCTCGACGACGTATCGCCACCACGACCAGTCCAATTGGTGTGAAAAAACTCACCTCTAGGTTTGTCTTTGCGTTCGTAAGTATGAGCGCCAAAATAATCCCGCTGCGCTTGCAGTAAATTAGCCGGTAAATTTTCAGTGCGATAGCCATCAAAATAACTTAATGATGACGAAATGCAGGGGATTGCAACACCATTTAAAGTTGCTTCTGCTATCACCTTGCGCCAACCACTTTGAGCCTTGCTGAGCATATCGTTAAAGTAGTCATCAAGCATTAAGTTGTCGAGTTCTGGATGGCTGTCGTAAGCTGCTTTAATATTGTCTAAAAATACCGAGCGTATGATGCAGCCCTCGCGCCACATCATCGCAATTGAACCATAGTCGAGATGCCACTTATACTCACTTGCCGCTTCTTGAATAAGTGCAAAGCCCTGTGCATACGAGACCATTTTTGCCGCCAGTAAGGCTTGTTTGAGATCTTCTAAAAATACTGCACTGTCTCCGGTAAAGCTGGGCGTTGGGCCAGCAATCGCTTTTGAAGCGATAACACGCTGCGGTTTTAGGGCCGACAAGCATCTGGCAAAAACCGCTTCACCAATTAGGGTTAGCGGCACACCTAAATGCAAGGCGGTAATACCCGTCCACTTGCCTGTGCCTTTTTGTCCAGCGGTATCCAGAATTTTTTCAACCAAGGGCTCTGAGTCTTCTTTATAGCCCATTATGTCTGCGGTGATATCGATGAGATAGCTCGATAGCTCGGTTTCTTTCCATTGCGCAAATACCGCCTGTATTTCATCTGCATTCATGCCTAAAAGGTCGCGCATCAACACATAACCTTCACAAATTATTTGCATATCACCGTATTCAATACCATTGTGAACCATTTTTACAAAGTGACCAGCGCCTGCTTCGCCTACCCAGTCACAACATGGAATAGTAAGTTCACCGTTTTCATCTTTTACTTTAGCTGAGATAGCCTGAAATATAGGCTTAACATGTGGCCACGCCTCAGGATTACCGCCTGGCATAATAGATGGCCCAAGCAGTGCTCCTTCTTCTCCGCCAGATACACCTGTTCCTACATATAATATGCCAAGCGCCGATAGCTCCGCAGTTCGGCGGTTCGAATCTTCAAACTGACTATTGCCGCCGTCGATGACAATATCGCCTTGGTCTAAGTGTGGTAACAATTGTGCGATAAAATCATCTACCGGCTGGCCCGATTTGACCATTAACATTATTTTACGAGGTGAACTTAATGACGCGACTAAGGTTTCGATGGAGTCTGCGCCGCGGATGGATTTACCTTGGGCGCGGCCGGCTAAGAAACGTTCGACTTTATCAAATGAGCGGTTAAATGCAGTGACGGTAAATCCTTTACTGGCCATGTTCAATATTAAGTTTTCACCCATAACGGCTAAACCAACAACCGCGATATCTGATTGTGCTTTCATAAAGTTCCTTATGTGTTTTATTTCACCCAAAAAACGTAAGTGTTACCGGGTACACAACGATACACTCAAGCGCAGGCTCATTTTAATATGCCTATATTGTAGGTTGAGCCTCGGGTATGACAACTACTAATTGCTATTTTTTTTACGTATTAAGCCATTGGGTAAATTTTGATTCATCTTCAATGGTTAGATAGCAGGTGTTGAGCTGGGCTTCTTGGGCAACAAATAAGACTTCAATCAATTGGTTATCGCGCAAAATATGCAAGACCATGGTGCTATTAATCGGTGTGTTATTTAAACAGCGGCTAAAGTGAGTGATGTTGGTTTTATAACGCCCGCAGGCAACAATAATGTCGTTTAATTGAACACCGCTTAATGCAGCGGCGCCGCCACTGAGTACTTGTACCACTTTTAAGCCAAGCGTTTCTTCGACAAAAGTTGCGCCAATATCTCTAGAGAGCACATGGGAAGCTGGTTTACCGCCTTTGTCAGCATTTGATTCACAGGCGCGCATGTTTATCTTAAGGCCAATACTGTTGACCATGGAAGACAGCGGTAAATCCATTGTAGATGCAACGGCTACGTGCAAAAAGCTACGGATGTCGATGCCAAACTGTTGCTCGCAAATGTCACCAATTACATCATCCAGAGTGCCTGATTCGTCTTTTCCGTATTGTTGCCATAAGTGTCTCATTACGTCGTCTAAGGAATGCTTATCGTGAGTTTGTTGACGAATAGTAATGTCTAACGCTAACGCAACAATCGAGCCTTTCAAATAATAGCTCACGATATGATTGACAGAGCTAGCGTCCTGCTTGTAAAAACGTGTCCACGCGTCAAAACTCGAGTCGGCAATACTTTGCAGATGGCGCCCGGGGTTGCGCATGAGGCGTGTAAAACTCTCACCTAATATTCGGCAGTATTCACTTGCTGAAATAATGCCGGTGCGCGCAAGGGTGAGGTCGTCATAAAGAGACGTGAAACCCTCATAGATCCAAAGCTGTGGAGTGTAGGTTTCTTGTCTTAAATCTGGATTGACCATCACTCTTGGTTTAATGCGCTTGACGTGCCAAGTATGAAAAAGCTCATGGGAGCATAAACTTAAAAACTGTTGGTAATTATCGCTTTTTTGTTCAGGGTCGCCCAGCATGGGTAAGTCAAATCGTGAGAACTGCAGCACGGTGGAAGACTTATGCTCCAAACCACCAAAGCCTTTGTCGCAGAGCAGTGTCATAAACCAATATTCGTCTACCGGACATTCACCAAACAGCGCAATATGGTGGCGGCAGATGGGTTTCAGGTCCTCACATATTCTTGGCAAATCCATGGTTTGAGGGCCAGTAAATACCACATGAAATACGACCCCGTCGACCTCAAAGCTAGCTTTTGATAATTGCCCAAGTAATACCGGATGGTCGATCAACTCTGCATAGTTTTCACTGCGATAGACCGTTTGGTCTGGCTTTAATAAATGATGCGTATGTTTGGCTATGGGCATCGCTGTAACAATATCCCAATTCGCGGTTTTTGGTCCTGGTAATATTTGTAAATAGTGGGGAAGGGCGTCGTAACCGACTACATTTAAGAGTGCGCTGGTACCGTTAAAGAAAGCGTATTCATGATTGATGTAGGCACTTCTAACCGATAAGTCAAAAGCAAATACACGATACATGATCTCGCATTCCGTGATTGGACTGCCGTTTTTACTGGACACTTGCCAGGATTGCTTGTCGAGTTTTTCTAATACTTGCTCGTCACTGTCGCACTCAATTTGCACGATGTTGCGGGCAAAGTCTCGAATCATGTAGCTACCGGGTATCCAAGCCGGCAAGGTCAAGCTTAATGACGTCAGCGCACTCTCTTCGGCAAGCGTGATATTCATCTTTACTTCGAATATATGTTCGCTGAGGTTGGCGGGTGTTACTTGATAGCTAATCGATGCTGGGGTCATAGGTCGGAGTACTGGATAGTTAAAATTATGTGCGCAATGCTAAGGAATAAAGCTTATGGTAGCAAGGTTAACCTTGTCGGATTTGCATAGTCGTTGTAAACTTTCGTGTAATAAGCTGTTAACAAATCAACTTTAAGAGTGATGTATGCGCGAGATCGAAAGGCTGATGAACCACTATGGTGAGAGTCATCAAAATAAAACGAATATATGGATCCATGCTATTGCTGTGCCGGCAATCTATTTTGTTACCATCGGTTTACTTTGGTCTATTCCTATTCCAGAGTTTTTAGCCCAATATAAAATTACATTTGCGCATATTTTAGCGGTTCCAACGCTGTATTATTATTTTAAATTATCGGGCCCCATTGGCGCTGCGATGACCTTGCTAACAATCATATCATTTGGTGGAGTGAAGCTGCTGTTGATGCTCGATATTAACGTGTGGCAATTTTGCTTGGCGCTATTTGTGGTGATGTGGATATTGCAATTTGTGGGTCATAAAATCGAGGGTAAAAAGCCCTCATTCTTTGAAGACCTTCGCTTTTTATTGGTAGGCCCCGCATGGTGGTGGGTTCACTGGCTAAAACGTATGAATATCCAGTACTAGGATGCTCAAAAAGAATTGTTTAAATAAGGTCGCGCAAAATGCGACCTTTTTTATGCCTTGGTTTATTTGCTTAAATAACTAGAGCGGCAAAGGCTCATTATCCTAGCAATGCAATTTTTTCAAGCATACTCAGCGAATAATGATTTAGAGGTTTGAGGTTTTCTCTGCTGTTTTCTAAGGGTACCGATTCAGGATAACGATGGCGGATCCCAGCCATGCGTCCACGCTCATCGTTGATGACCATTTCCACCGCAAAAGTACCAAGCTTACTAGCCAAGATGCGATCTTGCCATACCGGAGAGCCGCCCCTCTGCACGTGACCTAGGGTCAGTATGCGTGTGTCTACTCCGGTTTCAGTCTGCAAAGAATCGCATAGAATATTAAGACCGCCAGGCCAAAGATTTTCGGTGATGACAATAATGTGACTGCTGTTGGCGTGGTTTTTTCGACGTTGATCAAGTTTGTCTAAAATGCGCACAAGCTCGCCTGCCGCCGAATCAAATGTCTCGGGCAGGATCACATGGTCGGCACCCCCTGCAATTGCTGAGTTTAAAGCAATGAAGCCTGCATCTCTTCCCATAACATCGACGATAAATATACGTTCAAACGCATCAGCGGTGTCTCTGACCTTGTCGATACTTTCTACAGCCGTTTGGATAGCAGTGTGATACCCAATCGTATAATCGGTGCCGGCGATATCATTGTCGATGGTGCCAGGTACCCCCACCACGGGTTTATCCCACTCAGCTTGAAGTAATTCAGCGCCTTTAAATGAGCCGTTGCCGCCAATTACTATAAGACCGTCTACTTCTGCTTCATTGAGATGCTTTACCGCCTTGAGGCGATGCTCAGCCTGCTTAAACTTCTCGCAGCGAGCGCTATATAAAACAGTGCCGCCTCGCTGTATTAAGTTACGAATATCTTTATGTTCAAAGGCAACATAATCTTGCTTTAATAGTCCGTTGTATCCGTGTTGGTATCCAACGACATCAATGCCTTCATTTCTGGCGGCCAAATAGACCGCTCTGATGCATGCATTCATGCCTGGAGCGTCGCCACCAGAAGTTAGTACTGCAATTTTCTTTACGCTCATAGGGAACCTTTTTTGCCCTTACTGTCGTATCTAGCATAACAAATTCAAATCAAAGGAAAACAACTGCATGAAAAAAATTATCGTTTTAGTCGCGGTATTTTTGTTGGCAGGCTGTTCGACTAAATTTGCTTATAAGAATTTAGACTGGCTAGTTTACTGGTACGTTGATGATTATATTGAAATGACTAATGCTCAAGAGCAGCAGTTTGACCAGTATATTGCTCAGTGGCAGCAATGGCATGTCGAAACTGAATTACCAAAGTATCAAGCGCATTTAGAGGAATTAGCTAATGATATAGCGCAGCAAAATATTAGCGTCGATCGGATGGGCTACCATCAAGAAAAAGCTCGCGACCATTGGGAGCGACTGCGAGAACATATCTCACCAGGGATAGCGGACATTGCAGCGACGATGGACGAAGAACAAATAACTTATTTTTTTGCGGCGCTCGAGAAGGAAAACGTTAAAGACGAAGAAGAGCGTTTAGAGCGCTTAGCTTTGAGTGACGATAAGCGCAAAGACCGCTGGGTTGATCGTAATTTCGACAATCTAAAAAATTGGTTAGGAAGGCTAAGTGACGAACAAAAAAGCTACATTGAAAATAGTTATGGCAACATGCAATCAAATTCGGAGAATTGGGTAAAGTATAAGCGAGATTACCAACAAGCATTGCGCCTTCAGTTTGCCGCGCCAGAGCGTGATGAAGTGTTCAAAAATGAAATGACGGCTCTGCTAATCAACCCTGAGCAATTTAGAAGTGAGCAAATGCTGGCCACGAGTGCGCACAATGAGCGTGCTACCAAAGAATATTTGCTCACGATATTTAGTTTAAGTACCGAAAAACAGCGTGCGCATTTAATTAAAGAGATAAACGACCTGCGCGATGATGTTGTTGAACTATCGAGTAGAGACTAAGCGAGTAAGGACGAAGTGAGTATGGAGCATCTTGGGCTGAGCCTTGGCCAAGATTTTATTTGATGACTTTTTCGATGTCATCGCGCATGTTAGCAAACTTGGTTTGATGCACGTCTTTTAAGGGCATATTATTCATAAAACGATACAGCTCTTTGGCTTGGGTAACATGTTTAGCATCTGGGCGGTTTGTCTTTTCAATCAGCTTGATCAGGCACTGCAGCAGGTTTAAATTTACATTGATGTTCAGAGGGCAAACTTTTTTGGCGGTACTGAATTCTTCATATGCCTGCTGATAGTTGCCAGAGCTGTATAGGCTTACTCCAGTTTTGTTGTGTTTCACATATTGTTGAAACACCTCTGACGCGTTAGCCATTTCGCTCTCGATCAAATATAAAATCGACTGGTCAACTTTCGCTTCATTTTTACGAATGACTTTGATTAATTTTGTTGCTTCTTCAAAATCACCCAAATCGATCATAAGTTTTAGGCTGTCGGCTGCCATTGCCACTGGGTATTCAGTAAAATTTCGCTCAATTTGAATCTGTGTTTCTTCAAAACTTTTCTTTGATTCAGACTGCTTACCTTCAATAAACAGCATGCGAGAATGAATAACCGACTGAAAAATATCAAAATCAAAATCATCAGGGTTGTCATTGATAGAGTCATCATGCTGCATGCGCTGAATGGTCAGCAAGGTTTCTTGTAGGTAGCGATTTTTAGCACTTTTTTCTTCGCTGTTCTCAGCTAGATCAAGTACAGAACGAATATAGCCACATACGTGATTAATATTCTTATGCACTGAACGCTGCGACAGTTCGTAAATCGATTTTGCACTGTTCATTGCTAAATCATACTGGCCATTTTCTCGGGCGATTTCGCAGACCCTAAAGTGTCGATCAATAGACAGTGGAGAGCGTTCAAGGGCATCTAAGATGTACTTTAAGGCCTCCGGTTTTTTATTATCTTGTAAATAGGCATCAGCGATAATATCGTAAGCTTCAACGGTATTTACTGAGCTTTCAATTACCCGCTTAGCGAGATCGATTGCCTTTGCAAACTCTTTTTTTAATAAGTAAGTTTTCGCCATTGAGCAAACCGCCCAGTGCAGCGCGCGTTCATCTAGTATTTTTGCTAAGACATTTTCGGCCGCGTCATACTTTTCAGTTTTCCAATAGAGCTTTACTAAGAGTTGCAGCAAGTGGTTTGTGTAACGGGGCTCAGTTTCTAAAAAATGCTTACAAGTTTCTATGCTCAAAGTGTATTTTTGATGATCTATTTGGCTATAAAGCGCTGCCAGTGATGTGCGCCTTTGCGTCGCACGGGTAATACGTGCGTTTAATTGAGCCTGCGAAAATGGTTTGATTAGGTAATCATCGGGCTGTTTTTCAAGTGATCCGAGCACCATGCTGCGAGCGCTGTCGCCGCTGATCATAATAAACACAGTAGACGGTCGGATGAGGTTACATTTTCTGATTTCTTCTAAAAATTCGAAACCGTTTTTACGGTTTGTGCCCAAATGTAAGTCACAAACGACAACGTCATATTTATGTTGTTTGCAGGCCTTTAATCCAGCTTCTGCAGACAGTTCGGTATCTATTTTTTTTGCGCCAAGGGATGTCAAAAGTCCACGCAGCAGCATTAAGAACGGCCTACGATCTTCGACGACTAAACATCGTTTGTCTGAATAATCTAATTTTTCCATCTGATCCCGAAGGCACTCATGTCAAATTTGTCTATTGCTAACAGGTACAACTGCGCTAACTGATGCGCAATCTGCTTACCTTTATATCGTTTGCACGGTCAAAGGCTTGAGCTATTTCACCTTTGTGCCGATAGATATTTGTAAGAGAGCCAATATTTAATGCAAATTTAGAAAAAAAGCGGTGTTGTAAATGAAACTAGATGATTATGTTTATACGCAAAAAACACTCAATCAAGCATTGCATGTTGATTCAGCAGGCAAGGCCAGATTTGCGCTATTTTCCGCAATTTTTAATGATCAGCTAGACATTTATAGAGAGCATATTGAACGAGACGAACCATTACTATCAGCAGATCCCTTTGTGGGTATGCATACCAATACCCGATGTCAATATCATTTGATGACCGAAGATGCCGATTATCAAACAGCTCAGGCGCTTAACCGAGCAATAAATCAGCATCAAATGCTGGGTTTTAGCTTATTAATGTGTGCACAAACACACCCTCTATCTATGCACAATGATGAAAAGCACATTAACGAAGAAGTCATTGCAAATTGCTCGTATGCCACTCAGCAAACTCATAGAAAAATGCAATCAGTAGCCACTTTAGTTAACGATGATGAGCTATACGTGCAGCGCCCAGAAATGCTCCACGAAATTATTGAACAAGTGCATGAGCAGTTTGATACGCTCTAGGCAATTCCCCGTTCTCAAGGTCCTACTTAAGCTTTACACAAACTAGATAATTCGATTTTTACAGAGCCTTGTGCTAATCTTCGCACCGCAATTTTGCATTGGTTTTACGTTCCAACTTCGCAAAGGTCACAAGATGAAACAATATTTAGTATGCGCGCTATATAAGTTTGTCGCGCTCGAAAATTATAAAGCGATGCGCGAACCCCTTCGTGTGTTAATGGAATCATTAGCGATAAAAGGTACTATTTTACTTGCCAAAGAGGGTCTCAACGGCACCGTCTCTGGACCTGAAAATAGCATCAAATCACTGCTTGCACATTTTAATGAAGACCCACGAATTGCACCAGTTTCGCACAAAGAGTCATGGCACGACGAGCAGCCCTTTTATCGCACGAAAGTTAAGCTTAAAAAAGAAATAGTGACCATGGGGGTTGAGGGTATCGACCCGCGCAGAACTGTTGGTACCTATGTGAAGCCTGAGGATTGGAATGCGCTTATATCGGACCCTGATGTAACAGTTATCGACACGCGGAATGATTACGAAATTGCAATTGGTACATTCAAAAACGCGATTAACCCGAATACTCAGTCATTTCGTGAATTTCCAGAGTATGTAGCCAGTACACTTAGCCCGAAAAAACATAAAAAAGTTGCGATGTTTTGTACTGGCGGTATTCGTTGTGAAAAATCGACAGCGTACCTTAAGGAACAGGGCTTTGATGAAGTGTATCACCTTCAAGGCGGCATTCTGCAGTACTTAGAAGACGTGCCTGAAGAGCAATCTTTATGGCAGGGTGACTGTTTTGTATTTGATAATCGAGTAGCGGTAAACCATCAACTGCAAAAAAGTGATTATGACCAGTGTTATGGATGTCGACTCCCGATAACCGAGGCCGAAAAACAGACAAACATGTATGAAGCGGGTGTAAGTTGTCCAAAATGTTTTGGTACTCACACTGAGGAACAGTTAGCGCGATTCAGAGAGCGTGAAAAACAGGTAAATTTAGCCCGAGAGCGTCAGCAAGAACATGTAGGCACTGGCGCACGAGACATCATGCATCAGAAGCGAGAAGAAAAAGCGGATGCGCAGAGACAGCGTGCAATGGCACAAAAGGCAGCTCAGCAGTAATTCATCGGTTTTTTTCCTAGACAGTGACAAAGTTATCAGAGTAAACTTGTTATTAACGTTACACAAACAGGGGAAAACCCATGAGTGATACTGACACTTCTGCCAACAAAATGACTAATGAGCAGATAGCAAGTATTCGCAAAGACTTTGATTTTTTTGACCGTGACTTAAACGGTCAAATTGATCTACATGAATTTATTGATTTGCTTACGATATTGTCTCCAAAAACCAAGGCGAATCATGTGCAAGAGGGATTTGACCTGATTGACGGCAACGGCGACGGGTTTATTGATTTTGAAGAGTTTTTAGCTTGGTGGCAGGAATGCTGGTGGGAATACTGAAATAAGTATAAATTGAAAGCGCTTTACGGCGCTTTTTTTTGATCTGAACTTTTGTTTATTGCCACATAACTCCCGATTTTCAGGCTCAAGATAGTGTTCTTGTTGAACCACTCAAAAATAGAAATGTGTAATGTTATGACATGTAAGTTGAGAATTGAGGCTTATTAACCTAATAGGCTCTTAAGCGGCAAAAGGGGGGTTATACGCGGTTCAAAATTATGTGAGAAGTTTGTCCGTCAAAATTGAGTTTAAATTGGAGAATAGGAATAAAGTACATCGAACGGGATTGATATCGCTAACGTGTCTTATCCTTTAACGGTGTATAACCAAAGAACTTTTTAAAGGCACGTCCAAAGCTCGATTGATTAAGATACCCTACCTCTATTGCTACTTGCATAATTGATAACTTACCTTCTTTAATAAGGTCTTGAGAACGCTGCATTCGCTTTTGCGTCAAGTATTCAGAAATCGTCATCCCATAACTAGATTTAAAGGTCTTTGTAAGCTGCGCTTTGCTCATTCCTAGCTCTTTAGAAAGTTTATCTACACTAGGGATTTTTTCTAAATCTCCTTCTAACTTAGTTAGTAGGAGTTTCATTGCGCTATTTTTTGTATTTGAAAGTTGGTTGTCATTGTTATACGCATGCTCTGGAGATTGCATGCAAAGTAATGTGTAGCATAGTAGCTCGGTGAGCTTCGATTCTACAAATTGGTAACTAAGCTTTTCAGTAAATGGATGGTTTAGAATTTGGTCTACTACGCGGCGTATATTGCCTGTCAGAGGAAATGTTAAAACTCTATTGATTTTCGCATTCAATACTTGAGTTATTGAATATGGGAAGTCAATAGAGTGTATGGAAAATAACTCTTCTAGTTTGTCGGGCGTGATCCAAATTCCAACCCCTTTGTATTTTTCTCCTGCTTTATGAAAGCGTGTCTGCTTACTTGATTTACCGTGTGAGGTAACATACAACCGTGGCATATCATTATTTAGAAATGTTTTGCCAGCTAATTGCTGGTCAGAGCCACCATTAAGCATGTATTCGAATGATATTAAATTAGACAGGCTTGTTTTAGTGGTGAAGGCCTCGTCAATTGAAAAGTCTTTAATACCAGCATAGGCTACTTTCCTATACTCATATAAATCGAACCTTCCCGAAGACCAAGTCAGGTTTTTCGCTTGAGAAAAACTTTTTACAGAGACGATACCAGCAGTATTTTTGTTTGTCGCCAAAAGACGCTGCACGTCTTGGACGTCAGCAACAATACAATTATCAATCCGCTCCATTTAAATCACTCACTTAGAAACCGTGGCCCAATATGTCGTTCGCACCTACATTAACACCGAATTAACATAAGCTGCACAAAAATACACGCTGGCTGCACATTATGTGGGTCCATTGTTTCGTATTCTATATCGTAATAAGAGGATATCTACTATGAAATTGCAATTTAACAAAATTAAGCTGTTATTAGCCTTGTCGGCGACTATTGCATTACCAAGCGTTGCAAATCCATTGCTCAATGCAATCGATGAAGATTCACTAGAGGTTATATCGGTCACAGCACAAAAAAGGGCGCAAAGTATTCAAGATGTGCCAATTTCGATGTCCGCTTTCTCCGCAGATACATTGAATAGCATTGGCGCTGAAGATTTTACTGACTTGACAGCACTTGTTCCCAGCTTGAGTGTAGTAGGAGGCTCAGACGCCTTCCCTATTACTTACATTAGAGGTATTGGCACCAATGATACTAGTATCGGCGCTGATCCTAGTATTGGCGTATACATTGACGGTGTATATGCATCTCGCCTAGGCGGGGCATTGACCGAACTATTAGATATTGAGAGAGTGGAAATACTCAAAGGTCCGCAGGGTACGCTTTTTGGCAGAAATTCAATTGGCGGGGCAATCAGTATTATTACCAAAAAACCAAGCGAATTTTTGGAAGGAACATTCAGAATATCATTAGCCAATTACTCAACAAAAAATGCAAGCGCAGTCGTAAATATCCCCTTGGTTGAGAATTCGTTATATGCAAAATTGTTTGGTTCACTTTCTAAAAGTGATGGATGGCAGACCAATACTTTATCAAACCAAAACGGCTATCAAGAAGACAGGGCTAATGGCGGTATTAAGCTTAATTGGTTGGTAAACGATGATATCGAAGTTAACTTATCTAATACATGGAGTAGTTACAACGATACCGCCGGTTATGTCGAAAATATATCATCTGCGCTCCCTGTAAGCGCATTAACAACTAACATAAGCGATAAGCAGGTAGTTAATGGTGGCTTTGACCCCTTCGGTAACCCAGCAAACAATCGTGAGGCAGGAATACCTACATATGATCGTGTATTACGCGAGCATTGGCTAGACATTACTTGGAAAATAGACGACCTGTCAATTACGTCTTTAACAACTTACCGCAAATATACAACTGAATCGGCCAGAGAGTACGATGGTACTGAGTTTTTTCTGGGTGAGAACGTAAGATCGATTGAGTCTAGTGAGTCTACCGGTCAGGAATTCAGGCTATCCTTTGATAACGAAAGTCTTTTTTGGGTACTGGGAACAAGCTTTCATAAAGAAAAAGCGGAATTAGACTTTGTACTTGGCCTGGCAGATTTAGGAGCATTTACAGGTACGCCGTTTAATGGCGGTAGCCCATTTTTTGAGAATAGCCTTACCGCATCTGACACCGATAGCTTTGCAATTTTTGGCGACTTTACACTAGAGTTGAGCGAAAACGCCAATTTAACTGTTGGCGCTAGGTATTCTTTAGACACTAAGACTATGGCTTATAACAACGGCTTTCACGAAAACGGCGCTGCTCTATTAGGTGGATTAGGTCTAATCGTACCAACCCCTGTTCAATTCATTGATGAAAACGGACAAGTCGATCCTAGCGGCCTAAACCTTGAGGACGAATGGACTGACTTGTCGCCAAGAGTCGTTTTGGATTACAAAATTGATAAAAGCCTGATTTATGCAAGCGTGACTAAGGGATATAAATCCGGTGCGTTTAATAGTTATCCGGCACCGAATGCTGCACTCGGATTTAGAGTTGCCCCTGAGTCTAGAAATTCTGTCTCGCCAGAAACAGTAGTTAATTATGAGCTTGGATTTAAGTCTACATTGTTGAACAACGACTTAACTCTGAACGGTTCTTTTTACTATATGGATTACCAAGATCTCCAAATATTCCAAGTCGTTGGTGGCATTACTAGATTAGAAAATGCTGGTAAAGCGGTTAGCAGCGGTCTTGAAGTTGATGGACGATACAATGTTTCTAATAATTTATCTCTTCTATTTAATGCGACATGGATGGACTCTGAATTTAAAGACTACGTTGTAAGTGGGCAAGACTTATCCGGTACGTCACTTCTGTTCACACCCAAGTTTTCTGGCGGAATATCACTCGACCATATCAAAGACATAGATAAGATAGGCGAGATTCGCTCGTTCGTGACTTATTCTTATAAAGGTGATCATTTGCTTGCAACTGGTGTTGAGCAAGACGCGTATTTCTTGCTAAATGCTAAAGTTTCTCTGCTAAGTGAAAGTGGCAATTGGGAACTCGCAATTTTTGGTAACAATCTGACTGACGAAGCTTTTTTAACAAACGTAGCGGGACTATTAAGCGAATTTGGCTTTACTGGCGCATATAGAAACGAACCGCGAACGTTTGGTGCTTCCGTTACTTACAGATTCTAATAGAAATCTGTGAGTGAGATTCATCATAAAGAGTCCAATTGAAAAACATGGCAATCCTAGATGTAACCTTTCGACAAAGTTTGATTATGCAATCAGTATGGCTCGCGATAGCAGCGACATACAATGGCATAAGCATTACATTAACACTTTATGACTACCCGCCGCTTAAAGAGGGCAAACCAGTCGAAACACTTCTTTTTTTGGCATTGTACGGAGTAATCATTTTAATCGGACACGCTAGGCTTTATCGACTTTATATATCGGTAGGTTGCTTACTCACGATCATTCTAATCGTGGCGGGTATTGGCTCCCATATTTATAACGCTTTAAGTATCGGCATATTAGAGGTTTATAACTCTTTTTTAGCTTGGGCATTAGCAATATTAATAAATATTTACGGTGTAACAGCGTTTTTGCTTGGAATATTAATCGCCAAAAATGAAAATCGGAGAAAAAATGACCCACTTACCTATTTACAGTGACCCAAGTGAACAGGAGTTAAGCTCTCGGAAAAATAAGTTGCTTGCTTCTATGGAGCAAAGAGGATTAGATTGTTTAGTAATAACGGATCCAGACAATATTTATTGGTTAACAAATTTTGCCAATTATATTCATGAGCGCCCCTTTATTCTTATATTACCATTATCCGGTCAACTAACATTTATCATTCCAGAATTAGAAAGGCAGCATGCCAGGACACGTTCAATCGGTAATATTGAATTAGATACATATTATGAGTTCCCGTGTGAAGAAGACACAGCATGGCTTGCCGTTTTTCAAAAGCGAATTAGCGCTTTTAAAAGGGTTGGTCTTGAGCTAAACGCACCACAATTTATCTCAAATGCGATTCCATCAACTACCGAGGCTAGCGAACTAGTTGAGGAAGCACGATACGTAAAGTCGGATTATGAAATCTGTAGAATTGTTTATTCGTGTAATTTAGCAACTAGAGCAATGGAGAAGTTGCTTAATATGGCACGCCCAGGATTATCACTGCTAGAGCTTCATTCTAAAATAACTAAGCTTATGCAGATGCAGTTACTAAGTGATAACCCACAAATAAACCCATTAGCGACAAATGTTGCAGCAGTTGTGCAACCTCCGAATGTGTCTCATGATCCTCATAATTTTACTAACTTAATGGATATGGATATGTGTCAAGGTGGGCCTCATGTATCTATTATAAATGGCACAATGAACGGCTATGGCACCGAAGTAGAACGGACTTTTTTCTTGGGCGATGTCCCAAGTAAAGCAGAAAAACCATATCAAGTAATGATGGATGCACGAGCACTATGCATTGAGTTATGCGTGGCAGGGGCAGATATGCATGATGTAGATAGCCGTGTAGTTCAACTGTTAACTAAATATGGTTATGGTGACAATATTTTACATCGCGTAGGTCATAGTATTGGTGTTACTGGGCATGAGGGGCCTTTTTTGGCAAAAGGATTTCATCATCAAATTCAAGCTGGCATGTTATTTACTATAGAACCTGGAATATACATAGACGGTCTTGGCGGGTTTCGGCATTCTGATACGCTATTGGTAACGGAAAATGGGAACAAAGTACTCACGCCGGTAAAAGACAGCCTAAGAGATATGACACTTCCAATTAAAGCGTTTCAATTTAAAACCAGTCCGGCTTTTAAACAAAAAATGCTTCAAGTATATAATCGTTACTTGGGATTGAACCTGTGAGCGTCATAATTAAACAGAGAAGTCGCTTTTTCAATTCAGATAATTACAAGTATTTTGTATTATTCATGTTGGGATTAGTAGCAGCTGTTAACTTTATCGATCGCGCAATATTCTCAGTTTTAGCCGTATCAATAAAAGAAGACTTACTACTATCAGACACTCAAATTGGCTTAGTTGGTGGCGTTGGGTTTGCACTATTTTACGCAATAATGGGACTTCCTTTAGCTAGGTTGGCTGACAAGACTAATAGAATAAATTTACTTACTCTTTGTCTGACTTTTTGGAGTTTAGCGACTGCCGCTTGCGGGCTGGTAGCGAACTTTTGGCAGCTTTTGGCAGCTAGAATAGCCGTTGGTGGTGGCGAGGCAGGATGCTTTCCTGCTTCCTTTTCAGTTTTGTCCGATTATTTCGCGCCTTCTAAACGCGCTTTTGCCATAGGGCTATTCTATTTCGCTGGTTTTTTAGGTTTTACGTTTGGTTTAGCCTTTACGGGAGCATTAGCGGAATCTATTGGATGGCGGCTTACCTTCGTAGTAGTTGGACTACCCGGGGTATTGCTAGCTATATGTTTGAAGTTTACAGTTAGAGAGCCAAAGCGGACTGCAACTGACGAAACTCAAAATAATAGTAAAGTTGAGCTTTTTATAATTATTAAAAAACTGATAAAAAAACGTTCATATATTCACTTAGTACTCGGATATACTTTTTTTATATTTTCTAGCTACGCTATGATGCTGTGGCTACCTCAGTTTTACAATAGGGTACATGGACTCGATAGTAGTGAGATTGGATTATATTTTGGTATGGCTTTAGGGTTGGGCTTAGTCTTCGGCTCTTTTGCAGGCGCAGTCTTAGCGAATAAGCTGATCGCACGTTCAAGGATATGGGAAATGCGTTTTCCAGCACTAGTCTCCATTATGGCCTTTTTTGCATTTTGCACTGTGTTATTAGCGCCTAGTTTACCTATTTCATTAGTAGCTTGTTTTTTTGGCGGGGTCGCCTCCACTGCTGGACTTGGCCCAAACTTCGCTGCAATTCAGTCATTAACATCACCTCAGTATAGGGCTACATCATCGGCTCTAGTGTTATTTGTTGCTGCAATTATCGGCCAAGGCGTTGGCCCCACGTTAGCTGGTGTTTTTAGCGATCTTTTAAACAATGCCGAGTTCGATAATCCACTAAAAATCGCATTATTGGTTATCAGTTTTCCTTTCATACTCTCAGCTATGCATAACTTTTTAGGGAGTAGATCTTTTTTGAATGATTTAGATGCGTAGTGTAGTAATAACTCGTAGGTTAAAAACAGTTAATAATGGCTTTAACTTTTGAAGGTATAAGGGGCAAATATTGTCTATGGTTTAATGATAATAGTATGAGTCTTAGAAACTTATTCTCGGTATATGTAAAATCTAGAAAAATCTAATTTTACGATCGATGGCGATTTTAATGTTTATAAGGTTCATCGACTACTCTGGGGTAACTGAGTGACAGCGTTTAATAGTAGCGAATTCTAGAATGTTGATGTCATTTTGATAGCAATATCGGCCGTCGGCTATCTGCCCATTCTTGCCCTACAATGAAGATTTTAAAACGTCGGTTTTCTTAAATAATGCAGATGATATTGGGTACAAATGTTGGATCGTGGCAATAAACGCTCATTTTATACCTTTATGTTCGATTGCCGGCAATTGTCATGCAGGAGCATGTGGTAATAGTTAAATCGACTCATTCATATCGATTCTCATTGCGCCAATAATTCCTAAGTTATCTGACAATACATACTGACCTATTAAATATGTCAGAACGCTTTATTCAATAACGCTAATTCTCATAAATGGCTTGCATTGTTGATCGTTTGAAAGAATGGATTATTTTTGATTTTTACAATGAAAATCTACGAAAATCATATAAAAGTACATAAAACTTAAGTTTACTAAAAGTTCTCAAGTTCTTAAAAGGTACTATGAAAAACATTAAAATACGCTAAAAGTATCTAAAAGCAATTTATGTTTTAATATCTTATTATTGATATAATTGTTCTAAAAAGTATCTAAATAAGTCTAAATGCATCGAAATATGTATTAAATACATATAAAATTAAATTTATTAATTTATTAATTTATTAAACTTTGTTTTAGCAATAGATGAAGATTAATTTGCATTATACTTTAAAGTTAATACGCTTTTGATATCTAACCAAATTCACTTTCATACTAAATGAAGGTAAGAACAACGAGTAAAATCCTGCCGAGCAATAATCGCGCACATTCGTTTCACAAAGCGATGCTGTTATTGGCGATGTTTTTCAGTTATCTTTTTAAATTAAAGATAAGAAGCTAATACTATGACACCCGCTGTTAATTACTTGAAAGCACAAAAAGTAACATTTGAATTGCTGCGTTACGAGCACGATCCACAATCTACTGCCTTTGGACTCGAAGCCGCCCAGCAACTAGACCTGCCGGTTACACAAGTTTTTAAAACCTTAGTGCTCATGCTCAATAACGAAACATTGCTTACTGCTTTAGTCCCAACAAGCTCAATGCTCGATATGAAGGCTGTTGCGCAACAGATGAACGTAAAAAGTGCAAAAATGGCAAGCCCTGATTTGGTTAAAAATAGCACCGGTTATGTGTTGGGAGGCGTCAGCCCATTTGGTCAGAAAAAAACACTGCCAACGATATGTGACGTTTCAGCCAATGAATTTGAAATAATATATGTTAGCGCGGGAAAGCGTGGCCTAGAGTTAGCGATATCGCCCAATGCGCTTTCACTTTGCTTATGCGCCAGCTTCGCTCAAATTTCAAAGCAGAAATAGTATGTTGGATGAACGCTTAGGGTTAAATTATACTTTGCGAAAGAGAACAATGGAGCGATTATGATCTTAGATGAAGCTAGCCCAAATTTTAATAAACACAGATGCTTATTTGCCGCAGTTTTAATTGCTTTTTGCCTGACTTCTCTAGGTTGCAAATCCTCAAATGCAAATACTGGCTTGCCAAAGCCAGCAGAAGCCTCCAAGCAACTACCAGACTCAGCACAATCAAAAAACAAACCTGAAGGATGGGTAATGCTTGAGTTTGACATCAATACTTTGGGCGAACCAGTCAACATTAGCGTGTTAGAGTCTGTGCCCGCCCGGATTTTTGACAAGGAAGCAGTGAGGGCATTAACAAAGTGGAAGTATAAGCCCAAAATAGTCGACGGTGTTCCGGTAGTGCAGAAAGATCTAAAAGTGCGCTTGGACTTTACTTTGGTGACGGAATCTCAATGACAAAAGTGGATTTAATTTTGCTATGCAAAGGGATCTTTCTGGGCGGCCTCGGTTCTGTTGGATCACTTGCTTCAATATTGGCGCTCGTTTATTTAAGTCGCTATGATCCATTAGATATGGGCTTGATATTTATTACAGTATTCGCACTAGCGATTTGTTTGATGCTTTCATTATGGGCTACCGGCTTTTGGAAACATTGGGGAATGTTGTTATTTTTTCTGATCTGTCCCATTGCTCTTGTAGTTGATTACTCTTTTAATCCATTATTTCCGATGGGTGTGATTGGTTTTTCAGCGCTCTGTTACGCATTTAAACCAACAAAGATTAAGCATTTGTAAGAGTACCGCATTGACACCGCATAAGTGCATTGTTCTGCCAAGGCATAACTTGAAATGATGGAACCTGTAAAAAGAGTTGATTCAGCCCATATCTAAAGATAAGCGGTACGGTGCAATATACCTATCCGAAGATGCTTTGGAATGGTGGTATGTTGCTATTAGCACTGATATGTGGGCCGCTTACACATTTGCCAAAGGCATTTCAGAACATCTGATTGTTGGCTACTCATCGATATCATCAACAGACGCATCAGGCTCTGCCCTTGGCTTACGTTTGATCGGTATAAAACCCATTTCTTCAGACTCGAGCGGATTAAAGCGTTTTTTAGGGGCTTGTTTTTGTGTTTTCGTAACTTTTTTTGCGAAAGGCTTTTCTACTTTTTCCTGCATTTCTTTTGGTTTTAGACCTAAGCCTTTAAATCGAGCAGCTAAGCCCTCAAACTCGGTGAAATCGAAGCGCTGCTCTAAGCGAGACTGTATGGCTAAAAAACTACGCCAGTCTTTGCGGCTCACAAACGAGAGCGCGTTGCCTTTTTTACCGGCGCGGCCTGTGCGACCGATGCGGTGCACATATTCATCTGCAAATTTGGGTAAGTCGTAGTTAATTACTTTGGCAATGTTGGCGATGTCTAAGCCACGAGAGGCGAGGTCGGTAGTGACCAGCACGCCGGTTTTGCCGCGCCCAAAATCATTAATAATGGCAGAGCGTTGGTTTTGCAGTAACTCACCGTGTAAAAACGTGGCGCTGATGTTTTGTGCTTTCAAAAATGCAGAGAGGCGTTCGGTGTCGCTGCGCGTAGCGGTAAATATCAGTGCTTGCTCACGGCCTTCTATTTCGACGGCTTTTAGTAAAAGCTGGTCTTTATGACTGACGCCATCCGCAAAGTAGAAGTTTTGGGTGATATCTTCATGCGGCGTGGCTACTTTATCGATGTTGATTTTAGCTGGCGCTTTGAGCATCAGCTGCGTCATATGATTGACCTCGGCGCTGTCGATAGTGGCCGAAAACATCATGGTTTGTCGCTTACGATGGTCTGCACTGGTGTTGATGTTCTCCAGCGCTTTTTCAAAGCCTAGCTCAAGCATGCGGTCGGCTTCATCTAGTATCAGTAGTTCTAAGCCATTTAAAAACAGGTGGCGGGCCTCGAGATGGTCGTTTACTCTGCCTGCGGTTCCCACTACGATATGCGGGTTGCGTTTGAGCGCTTTTGCTTGGTCGTTGTAGTTTTCGCCACCCACAATTAATGCGCATGATAAAGACTGCTTCTGTGTAAGCGCTTTTGCTACTGAAAACACTTGCTTGGCTAGTTCACGAGTAGGCGCCAAAATAAGTGCGCGAGGATCACGTTTAGACAAGGCTTTTTGAGTCAGTAAGCGCTGTACAGCGGGCACTAAAAACGCCAAAGTTTTACCCGAACCGGTTTTTGAGGAAGCGAGAATATCTTTACCCATCAAACCATGTGGGATGGCCTGCTGCTGGATGTCGGTGACTTCGCTCATCTGCATAGTTTGCAGTATGCTTAGCAATCGATTGTCTAAAGGGAGTTCGTTAAATAACAAAATGGCGCTCATATGCAAATAGGAGCGCCATTATAAAGGTTTACGGGCCTAAGCTAAACGCTTATTGCCGCTAAAACGTGTTTTAGCTAAATTTCATCTCAGGAATATCGCCGCTGACTACCAATTTACCTGCGGTTTTCTCTTGGATTTCTGCAATGCTAACGCCTGGTGCACGCTCGGTGAGATGAAACGCGCCGTCTTGCACTTCAAGTACCGCGAGGTCGGTAATGATCCGGGTAATACAATTTACGCCGGTAAGAGGCAGCGTGCAGGCCTCTAATAGCTTAGAGTTGCCGTGTTTGTCGGCGTGGGTCATGGTCACAATGATGTTTTTTGCACCCGCTACTAAATCCATAGCACCGCCCATTCCCTTGATTAATTTCCCCGGGATCATCCATGAGGCGATATTGCCGTTTATGTCCACCTCAAAAGCACCGAGTACGGTAAAGTCCACATGGCCGCCGCGGATCATGGCAAAACTTTCTGCTGAGTTAAAAATAGATGCACCGGTAGAGGCTGTAACCGTTTCTTTACCTGCGTTGATCATGTCGGCGTCAACTTGCTCCTCGGTAGGATAGGGCCCCATGCCTAACAAGCCATTTTCAGACTGCAGCATCACGCTGATGTCTTTGGGCACATAGTTTGCTGCAAGGGTAGGAATGCCGATGCCTAAGTTAACGTAGTCACCGTCTTGAAACTCTTGCGCAACGCGCATTGCGATTTGGTCTCTGCTTAAGGCCATTAGCTTGCCTCCTTTGCCAATACTTTGCGTTCAATGCGTTTTTCAAATGAACCTTTGATCACGCGATTCACATAAATGCCGGGGGTATGAATTTGGCTAGGCTCTAATTCCCCAGGCTCGACGATTTCCTCTACCTCTACCACCGTAATTTTACCGGCGGTTGCGGCCATAGGGTTGAAGTTCATAGCGGTATGACGATACATGCAGTTGCCGTATCGGTCTGCCTTCCAAGCTTTTACAATGGCAAACTCGCCGGTGATGCTTTCTTCCATAATGTATGGGCGGCCGTTAAATTCTTTTACTTCTTTGCCTTCACCTACGGGGGTGCCGTAACCTGTGGCTGTGTAGAAGGCAGGAATGCCAGCACCGCCTGCGCGCATTTTTTCTGCTAGCGTGCCTTGTGGCGTGAGCTCTACTTCTAGCTCGCCGTTAAGGAGCTGCTTTTCAAACAAAGCATTTTCACCCACATAAGAAGACACCATCTTTTTAATTTGCTTATCTTCCAAGAGCAGGCCTAAGCCAAAGCCATCCACACCGCAGTTATTAGACACTACCGTCAACCCCTTGGTGCCCATTTTTTTGATTTGGGCGATAAGTCCTTCAGGAATGCCACACAAGCCAAAGCCGCCTGCGATAACGGTCATGTTATCTTCAAGGCCTTGCATGGCCTCTTCGTAACTTGACACTACTTTATTAAAACCTGCCATTGATTGCTCCTGTTGTGATTCGTCAAAGCACTTTTGAGGTGCATTTATAAGAAGATGCTGTAGAGCCAGCTTAGATTCTAGTATTTACGACTTGCTATGTTTTGTAAAATTAATTTAATATTCTAATTGATAGATTTATTGGAATAATTAGCATGTCTGTTTCATATAAAAATATGTGTGCTTTTGTGAGTGTCGCGCAAGCTTCAACCTTTGCAGAGGCGGCTGAAAAACTTTGCCTGTCGCAGCCCGCTCTATCTACCTCTATTAAAAATATGGAGATACAGTTAGGCGGTCAGCTATTCACCCGCTCCACACGGCGAGTCAGTTTAACGCCGGAGGGGGCAACGTTTTTACCCATCGCCAAGCGACTGATTGACGATTGGAACAGCGCGCTAACCGATGTACAAGATTTGTTTAGTGTGCAAAAAGGCCGATTAACTGTGGCCAGTATGCCGTCGTTCGCTGAAGGTAATCTTGCACAAATACTGCAGCGCTATCATCAGAATCATCCTAATATCATGCTAAGGGTGCATGACGTGGTGATGGAGAGAGTCATTGAGGCGGTGCAAAGTGGCAGAGCCGATATTGGCTTTGTGTTTGAACCAGAGTCCCTACAGGGCTTAAGCTTTGCGCCTTTACTGACTGATAATTTTTGTGTGGTGATGCCCACCGGGCATGAGATGACTGCGCTATCCAACATATCACTTGAAGAGATTCAGGCTTATCCCTTAGTCGCCATGAACATTGGTTCTTCCATTAGGCTATGGATGGATAATGCCTTTGCCGAAGAGAGCATAACGCCCACCATTATTGCTGAGGCTTCGCAGCTCGGTACTCTAGGACAATTGGTGAAAACGGGTTTAGGTTTGGCGATAGTGCCAGAGCTTTCTCAGCAGCAGATGCTTAATAAGGGTCTTAGCTGTGTGCCCTTAGATAATGCTTTGTTAAAGAAGCGAGTGGGGATGATTGCGCTAAGCTCTGTAGGTTTATCAAGCGCAGCGCAGATGCTTTGGGATACCGCAATCAGCTGAAATGCTAATAAAAGCACTTTAAGTGCAAGTTGGTAAAATGCTCTATTAAATTAGGGATATAGCATTGGAAATCACGAATTGATTTAGTGAGGTTCTATGTAATACCATCTAACAGTGCGTGTGTTTAGCCGCAAGCAAATGCCTGAGCAGAAAAAGTATAAGCGATAATATAAGAACCATGAATCATCCAATAATAGCGGCGTGTTTAAATCGACAAAGGGATCATATGAAAAAGCGTAATTATAACATCATGTTAGTGGCCATTATGGCGCTGTTTACTCTCGCGTGTGCTGAGCAAACAATAACCAGCAGCGATGATCTTGCTCAAGACATTCAGTTAGTTGCTCAGCCAGCACCGCAAGGCGACTATCCTACAGCTCGCAATGGCGATGTGCTTTTGGGAAATAAGGATTACCCCGCTATTTCCTATGGTGCATGGCGCACAAAAGTGCGCGAATCAGGTGAGTTAGTGCCAACGGTTGAGCAGCATAAAGAGGATATGAAGATTTTAGCCGCGATGGGCATTAAAGTTATCCGCACCTATAATACTCAAAATTATATTGGCTTAGACGGTAAGAGCAATACTGAAAATTTACTTGAAGCAATAAAGCAGTTAAAAGACGAAAACAGTGACTTCGAAATGTATGTAATGCTTGGCATTTGGATTGATGGATTAAACTCGTTCACTGATAAAGAAGTCGTTCACGACGAAGAAAACCCCACTAACGCATTAGAGATGGCAATGGGAATAAAGCTAGCACAAGATTATCCGTCAATTGTCAAGGTAATGGCTGTGGGCAATGAGGCAATGGTGCATTGGGCTCCTTATCATGTTACGCCAAGGATTATTCTAAAACATGTAAATGCGTTGCAAGACCTGAAAGCACAGGGACTGATTGCCAAGGATATGTGGATCACGAGTTCTGACAACCATGCTTCTTGGGGCAGTTTAGGCACAGGCCCCGATAATGGTTACGATAATGATGATTTGAAGGCACTTATAAAGGCTGTAGATTTTATTTCTTTGCATACCTACCCATTCCATGACACCTATTACGATGAAGAATTTTGGTTGGTCCCTGAAACCGAGGCCAATTTAACGACTAAGCAAAAAGTCGATGCGGCTATGCTCAGGTCAAAAGAGCTCGCGATAGAGCAAACAGCGGGTGCGCAAGCATATATGCTTGCATCTGGTGTTGAAAAGCAGATACATATTGGTGAAACCGGTTGGGCTTCATATGCTAACGTACAATATGGTGACGATGCATCAAAGGCAGCAGACGAGTACAAACAAAAAATATTTTCAGATTTAATGAGAGCTTGGTCAGATGATTTCGGTGCTTCACTGTTTTTGTTCCAGGCTTTCGATGAGCCATGGAAAGGAAACAAAGACAATCCTGGCGACTCAGAAAAGCACTTTGGTCTAATCGACATCAATGGTAATGCCAAATATATTGCATGGGACATGGTTGATAAGTTAAACGCTGCAGGCCTCACCCGCGGGGATGTTACAACATTTACGAAAAGCTATGATGGTGATCTCGCGTTGCTAATGTCTACTGTGCTGGCACCGAAGCCAGTAAAGTAGATTAGTATTATTAGACCTGCAAGCATGAGAAGTTAGTCGCTTTTAATTTCAAGCCTAAGGGCTTTTGCCCCAGTCATGGGGCCAGAAAAATGCCCGAAAGTACCGCGCTTTTAATTCATGATGTACTGCGCAGGTAACTGGATTAGTCGTATCCAATTCGCCAGTGGGTGCTGAGTTTCCGCATCCCTCGGTACTTGCTAATGGCACGAAACCAAATAAGTTAAGCTGAGTAGTGCCCTTGCACCGCTTAGCTTTAGTCTACAATTGTTGAGAACGCTTTTACGGTCAGTAAAAGCCAATCTCCACTAGTTTCTCTCTATCGCTGAGTTAACTATACTGTCATATAAATCTTGACTGATATAAACCGGAGTATAAGTACCCCCACTATTTTTAATTTGTTTATCAAATGAGCGTAAATGGTTGCGCGAGCCTTTCAATAAATTATCGTAAACGTAGATAATGTCGGCGTTATCAACAACACTATCTTTTTGGTATTGTAGGTCATAGATATCCAACTCTTCAACAGTCGCACCAACATATAAAGCCTCTAGCTGTGAAATTGAACCCGATGTTACTAGCGTATCGTAAATGAGTTGCAGTTCGCTATTCATAAAACCGCCAAAAACGTCAGTTTCCATTGGATCGACTAAATCATAACGTTGAATAAGCGCGAGAACTGCGTCTGTGTGGGTTTGCTCACTGGCAGCAATATTGGTGAATATTTTTGTCCTGTATTTGTTATACATAACTGTATATACGTCTCTGGCAAGCTTTTCTTCTTCCCGCATAAAAACTAGACTTTCTTTTTCTGCAGCAGATAAATCACTTAACGGAATTGTGCTGAGGTTGTTGAGGAGCGTATTGGGATTAAATGCGGTTGACCCTTCTAAATCAACATCAAGTAAGGGGGGAGTATCGTTCGAACTTCCTCCGCAAGCACTTAAGATAAATATAGTTAATAATATGATGCTAAACGAAATCAATTTTTTCATCGGATACTCTCTTATCTGGTTTGTGGACTTGCAAAATTGTCGTATACGTCTTATCGCGTTTTAGACTGTAAGAGTATTTTGCAAGCGCCGTACCAGATTAATAGAAATAAAATGCCATTAATTTATATGTCTTTTTTTAAATTCCTTGCTAATTTTTATTGTGTTTAGTTTTGAATTGACAGATACGACAATAAAAATGACAAATTCGTCAATTTTTAAATTATACTTTAGCTATGACCAACAGTAGCCGCATCCCGAAAATGCTATTGTATTTTATATGAGCGATGGCATGCATTGCATGTCGACATAATAGTGACGACTTCCTTTTGTATGAAGCTTGTATCTTTATTTTCTTTAGCTAGTTTTTTCCAGTGGACATTCATTTGTTTACTCATTTGTTGAAATCCTGCAGGCATTGAGTCATGCAGACCGTCAGGATGATTTTCCCTCGTATATTCAAACAGTAAGCTTACTAAATCGTCGACTTTTTCTGGTGATTCTTGTACTAAAGACTGCTGGATAGCAGTGAGTGTTTCCAACATCCGCCGCATCCGTTCAAGAACAAAATCTTTTTGCTGCACGCTCAAATTAATTACTGCTCTTGTATCCGTTGATACGATGCTATCGTCACTTGCAAAAGTCGCTGAGCTAACTAAACACAGTCCAATAAGTAGCTTTGCCTTCATTATTTTCCTGACCTTATTTATTATTTCGCTAAAATAGTGTCAAGTGCGTTGCAACTTTGAGGCCAAAATCTAAAACCTTAGTTAGGATAATTAAGATGTTTATAATGATAATTCAGCGAAAAAAAATCCGCAGACGTCACTACTTACCTTAAGCGCAGCATGCTCGCTGCTCTTATCCTGCCACCATGCCTCAATCTCACTGTGTTCGTTTTGCTCGCTAGTATCGAGTATCTGCGCCCAACAGCAATTTTCGCCCCAAGTGACTGCATCGCAACTCTCAAATAAAGCTGTCACAGAGGCTAATCGATAGTGTTAATTTGTCTATATTCGGGGTCGAAGAATACGTGGGTAGTACAGTCATGATAAGGGTGAAAACTATTAGTGTTTATCCGTAAACGCCTACATTTACTATCATCAATTGAAGTATGAACAGCCAAAAGTGCGTAAATTTATTGATTTTTTTCTTAGCAAAAAGCTATGGTGGTAATTGAAGGATCATTGCCGCCGATTGGACAATAGAGATTCGGTAACATTTTTAGCCGAACTAGGCCGTGCATAAAAATAACCTTGACCCAAACGACAGCCTAATTCAAGCAACTTCTGCGCCTGTTCTTTAGTTTCGATACCCTCTGCAATAACTTCACTCTCTAGACTATGAC
Organism: Glaciecola sp. SC05; assembly: GCF_041380235.1. Taxonomy (NCBI): domain Bacteria; kingdom Pseudomonadati; phylum Pseudomonadota; class Gammaproteobacteria; order Alteromonadales; family Alteromonadaceae; genus Glaciecola; species Glaciecola sp. SC05. The sequence continues at coordinate 43,949 of NZ_JBGIYY010000003.1, read as the reverse complement.
ACATAGAAATTATTCCTTTGACCACTTTTTCACTACGTTTATCGCCTAGCATTGCGGCAATAAACGAACGGTCAATTTTGACATAGTCCATGTCAAGTTCACGTAAGTAAGCAAATGAACTCATACCTGTTCCAAAGTCATCAATCGATAACTTTACGCCAAGTGCGCGCAGCGCGATAAAGGCGTTCTGAGTAACCTCAATATCAATCATACTAGCACTTTCTGTTAACTCTATTTCTAATAAATGCGCGGGTAATTGATAATAGTCCAACTGCTGTGAAATATACGGCACAATCTGAGGGTCTGCTAAATTGTATGCAGACAAGTTAATTGATATGGGAATTGATTTTATTGTTGTTTCCCATTCTTTTGCCTGTCGAATCGCCTCAGAAATAACAAAGCGGCTAAAGCTGTGAATAACATCGCTTTGCTCAATTAAATCAATAAATTCAGCTGGACTTAATAAACCATCTACTGGATGTTGCCAACGAGCAAGTGCTTCTGCACCTATAATATCTCCGTCGAGCAACGATACTTTAGGTTGGTAAACAAGCACAAATTGTTGTAACGCAAGCGCTTGCGATAATTGTCCACGCAACAGTACCTGTCTTTCACTGAAAATGGGCAATTGCTTTTGGTAGAACTCGAAACCTGTGCGCAACTTTTTAGCTTGGTACATTGCTATATCGGCATGCTTGCATAAGGTATCTAGTTTATTTCCGTCGTTGGGACAATAAGCAATACCAATACTTGCTCCAACTTCAAATTGAGAATTAGCAAGGGGGACAGGCTGAGTACAGCAGTAAAGAATGCTTTCGACCAATTGTTGAATGTCTCTAGTGTCATTCATGTTGAACCAAATGACAAATTCATCTCCACCATATCTTACCAGTAAATCTCTTTCGTCAATTGCGGCTTGAAGTCGATGAGATATAACTATTAAGAGTTCATCTCCAATACCGTGGCCGAAAGTATCATTAACATCTTTGAATTTATTTAAATCGATGATTAGCAGCGCCCCGATTGGATCTTTATTTTTGGGTTCGTTAGCTATTTGCTTTTCTATCTGAGTGCTAAAAAACTCATGTAAGTAAGTACGATTTTTCAAACCAGAAAGGTTATCGTGCATTGCTAAATAGGTTAGTTTTTGATTGTTCTCTTCAAATCGCTTAGCGATGATTGCAGACATCGTTAACGCTGCCCATATGGCTAACCAAAAGGTTAAAAATGCGGTAATAGATAAGCGTTTCGCGACATAGTCGAGTGCCTCTTCCAAACTGCTAATTTCGTATACCACTAGCAGAGAAAATTGACTTTCACTACTGCTTTTAAATTGCCAAAATAATCGTTTATCTTCTAAAAAAAATGCGCCTTTTGCAAAATTAGGAAAGTTAAGCGAACGAAGTTTTTCCTCGATGGGTGATTTGCTGATAATACTGTTGGCCTGAAAAGTACGATCCTCAGGCAATACCTGAATCGCTAATATGTTATCAATCATGCTCTTATAGATAAATTTATTTTTAACGGTTGCTAATTGTTGAACGGGATCGTTAATCGTCTTGTTGAGCTCTTCAAGCTCGCTGAAAAGCCAATGAAATTGTTTATCAAAATGCCTTATTTCTGTTGATTCAGCCAAGTCGCTTGCCAATCGATATGCGACAACAATAAAAATTATTGAAACAGCCACGGCAAGGCTAATTGAACCTAAAATCAACCTTCGACGAAGGTTAGTATCAGAAATGCCGGTTCGCAGTTTAGACAATTGATGAAACTAAACTTGTTTATTTTTGTAAGTTGAAATGCTCGCTAATTTATAAACGGGACACCAACCGGTAATAAAAGAAATCAGGTTTAAAACGGCAAAAATTATAATGACAAGTTGTAAAAAAATGTCTCCGATTTGATCGGCCCAAAATACCGCGAATACTATCATAGCAAGACTTACGCCCCCTCTAATCATACGGTCTGTTAAACTCAAGTTTTTTTGAGGTAACTGCATAATGAAATATTCCTTTTTAAAAATTTGTAATAATAATACATCTCACGATAATGATTTATCGGCTAATAAGTCATAATCTGGAGAGGTTCGACTGAAAACCTGCTATCTATCGTTAGATGCCCAATCTTTTTGTGGCATCCATGCATGAGGAAATAATTGATTTTTAAAGCGTTTAGACATGCTTTCAATATCAACACTTTCACCGCGTAATTTATCTATCTTAACTTGAATTAATGTCAAACCTGGCGCATCCCTGCTTTTTTCTTTTTTCTTTTGTCGCTTTGAGCGTGCTTTCGACCTTGTCAATCAGAGGTGATGCCAATTGGTTTTGGCCTTGTTTGATGTAACATGCGGCAATGTTTAAGTTATAAGAAAAGCCCTCCATGTGGGAGCTAAAGCTGTCAGACTTTACAGGGCTCATGCTTTTGCGCTTATCGAACAAGCTTAACACTGTGTCACAATATTTTGGTCAACGTATGCCATGGAAAGCATGTTGCGTCACAGTATATGGCTATTAATAAAAATTGCTTGTGCAAATCGATGAAAGAATGATTAAGCTAGGGTTTGTCTATCAATTACTATCGGTAATGCGATATACTGCTAAGGTCGGTATTCGCTTATTTTCCAAGTCTGTCGGCATGACCTCCCTCTCTATTTTATCTATTAGGATTTTTAATGGCATTTGCCTTTTTTCAAACTGTATTTGTGCGCTTGCACATCATCTTTAACCCAGCTATATCGGAGCAACGCGTTTAATGTCTGTCTCATTTTCTGAACTAGGCTTGTCAAAGCCAGTACTTGACGCAATTGCTGACCAAGGCTACGAAACACCTTCTCCTATTCAAGCACAAGCGATTGGTGCTGTGTTAAGCGGCAAAGACGTAATGGCAGCTGCGCAAACCGGCACCGGTAAGACGGGCGCTTTTGCACTGCCAATAGTGCACATGCTTAACGCGCATCCGCAGCGGCCCAAACCCAACCATGTGAAAGCGCTGATTTTAACCCCAACCCGTGAATTAGCCGCGCAGGTTGCTCAAAGCGTATTGCTCAGTCATAAATATACAAATATGAACTCTACCGTTGCCTTTGGTGGGGTATCGATTAACCCTCAACTTAAAAGTCTGAGAAAGGGCAGTGACGTGCTGACTGCAACACCGGGTCGTTTGTTAGATTTGTATTCTCAAAACGCGATAAAATTTACTGATCTGAGTATTCTTGTGTTGGACGAAGCCGACCGTATGCTCGATATGGGCTTTATCCATGATCTTAAAAGGATCATGAAACTATTGCCGACTAAACGCCAAACTTTGCTGTTTTCAGCCACTTTCTCTGACGATATCCGCCAGCTTGCTAAACAGTTTATTAAAGATCCTATCGAAATCTCGGTCACGCCCAAAAATGCAGCGGCGACCACCGTCGAGCAGCACATAGTGCATGTTGATAAATCGAATAAAAGTAAGCTGTTAGCCACTTTAATTGCCGACAATAAATGGCAACAAGTGCTCGTGTTCTCACGCACAAAGCACGGTGCGAATCGCATTGCTAAACAGCTAAACGCGAAAGGGCTTACCTCTCTTGCTATTCATGGTAATAAAAGCCAAGGAGCTCGCACCAAAGCCCTGAGCGATTTTAAATCGGGTAATTTACGCGTGCTTGTTGCCACTGATATTGCCGCTCGCGGCATCGATATCGACTTGCTGCCGAATGTGGTCAATTATGATCTACCGCACGTTCCGGAAGATTACGTTCACCGCATTGGCCGAACCGGCCGTGCAGGCGCCACAGGTAGTGCCGTATCTTTTGTAACCAACGAAGACGGTAAACAATTAAAAGCGATTCAAAACCTCATCGGTCAACACATTAATGTACTTGAAGTTGCCGGTCTATCTGAAAAGCCCAGCACCCAAGCGCCCATCAGAGCGCCAAAGCCAAAACGTCCAAAGAGAGTAAAAAGAGACTAATTTAGTTGCTTAAATACAAGATGCTCCCTAACATCGACAGTTAATTAAGCGACAAGCTGGATTTGAAACAAAATAATGTTTGTTTCAAATCCATTTACTAAAGGCGTATCTATGAACTTTGACAAGATTATTACGCAAGCCGATGTGGCTCTGCAAAAGTTTGAAGCGGTACTTGGCGACCCACATACCTACATACAGCTTTGCTTGGTTGCGCTCATTTATATCATCGCTTTTTCTATCGCTTGGAAAATACGTGCAAGCAATGCAATCACGATGCAGGCACCAGAGCCGACTTCCCACCCAATTGTTAATCTGATTTACCGCATTGGCGCGCTGATGTTCCCGATGTTTGCATTTGTGCTGCTGTTTATTTCTAGTGAATTTTCAAGTTACTTTGAATACTCGCCGTGGCTGATAAACACCGCCTATGCGATTGCCGCACTGCTGTTTTTTAACGCATTGATCAACGCCCTTGTTCTAAACCCAGTTGCTGCTAGAGCCTTTAAGTGGGTTGGCCTACCGCTAATATTTTTAAAATTAGTTGGTTTACTTCCTCTGTTAATTAGTTCCCTTGAAAGTATTTCCTTAGCCGTCGGCAATATTGAAGTGTCCGCTTATGGCGTGGCTAGGGTGCTTGTTTTTGGTGGCTTCCTATTTTGGTTAGGTAGAGCGTCGAACAACTTCGGGCAATCGGTAATTAAACGCCAAGAGTCTCTCGATATACCGACTCGAGAAGTGTTTGCAAAACTGTTTGAAGTCACATTATTTTGTATCATCGCGTTACTGTTGCTTAATGTCATGGGTATCAACCTTACAACCTTAGCCGTCTTTGGTGGTGCTTTAGGGGTAGGGATTGGTTTAGGTCTGCAAACCATCGCATCAAATTTTATTTCGGGCATCATCATTTTATTAGACAAGTCGCTTACCGTGGGTGACTTTGTTGAACTAGAAGATGGCCAGATGGGATTTGTAAGAGAATTCAGAATGCGTTATGCGGTACTTGAAACCTATGATGGAAAGGACATTTTAGTACCCAATGAAAAATTCATCTCAACGTTTTTGGTCAACTGGACTCACAAAGATCCAAAACAACGCTATCGAGTCGACTTTTCAGTCGCCTATGCCACCGATATCCGCTCTATGGTCGAACTGATTAAGGCCGCGGTTGCCACCCATCCAAAAGTAATCAGTGGCGAGGGTATTCCGTTTGAGGAGCAGCCCGACTGTGAAATAGACAGCTTTGGTGATTCAGGCGTTAACATGTTTGTGGAGTTTTGGATGGAAGGAATTGATGATGGTAAAAACCGCGTGGGTGGTGATTTACTGCTGATCATCTTTGAAACCCTCAAGGCCAACGGTATTACTATCCCGTTCCCTCAGCGTGAGGTTCGGGTGCTGAATGATGATGACGCGTCTTCGGCCGGCATAAGAATGGCGCAAGTGAAAAGTGCCGGTGCAAAAAAAAGTGAGTAGCCGAAAGGCGCCTCACTTTTCATATCATCTTAATTCACCGGTTTAGCGCCCGCTGACGTACTCGTCATAAGTGCCTTGAAAATAGTGTAGTTTGGTGTCTTTAATTTCAATCACTGATGTCGCTAAACTGGATACAAACTCACGGTCATGGCTGACAAAAATCAGTGTTCCGTCAAATTCTTTGAGGGCTTTGTTTAGGGCCTCAATGGCTTCCATATCCATGTGGTTAGTCGGCTCATCCATTACCAGTACATTGATTTCTTGCATCATAAGTTTGCCAAACATCAGGCGGTTTTTCTCTCCACCCGAACAAACTTTCACGTCTTTCTCGATGTCGTCTGCAGTAAATAATAAGCGTCCTAAAATTGCGCGAACTGCTAAATCGTCGTGCTTAGGTGTGCGCCATTGCGACATCCAATCAAAGAGCTTCATAGAAGTGCCAAAATCATTGCTAACGTCTTGGCCTAAATAACCGATTGAGGCATTCTCTGACCATTTCATTGTGCCTGCGTTTGCAACCAGTTCGTTCACAAGGCAGCGAACTAAGGTTGTTTTACCTGCACCGTTCTCACCGATGATGGCAAGTTTGGCGCCAGCTTCCAGTAAAATATCTTCACTGGTAAAAAGTGTTTCCCCATCAAAACCGTGCGACAGATTATGCATTTCAAGCGCTAGGCGATGTAATTTTTTGTGTTGCTTATATCTGATGAATGGGCTTTGACGACTTGACGCAATGACTTCGTCCAATTCAATTTTTTCCATGCGTTTTGCGCGAGAGGTCGCTTGTTTTGCTTTTGATGCATTTGCAGAGAAGCGCGCTACAAAGCTCTGCAACTCTTTAATTTCAGCGCTTTTCTTAGCGTTTTCGGTGTGTAATTGCTCTTGTACAAGGCTTGAAGCGGCAGTGTATGCTTCGTAATTACCTGGGTAAATTCGCAGTTCGCCGTAGTCAATATCGGCCATATGTGTGCATACAGCGTTCAGAAAATGTCGGTCATGCGAGATGATGATCATGGTGCTTTTACGCTGATTAAGAACGTCTTCAAGCCATTTTATGGTGTAAATGTCGAGGTTGTTAGTCGGCTCATCGAGAAGCAAAATGTCGGGCTCAGCGAATAGGGCTTGGGCAATTAGTATGCGGAGCTTGATACCGGGGGCAACTTCAGACATTAAACCAAAGTGATAGCTATCTTCAATTCCCGCTTCTACCAATAATTCGATTGCTCGACTCTCAGCAGTGTAGCCATCCATTTCAGCAAATTCTGACTCTAGATCAGCGACTTTCATGCCATCTTCTTCCGACATTTCAGGCAAGGAATATATGCGGTCACGCTCTTTTTTGACTTCCCATAAGCGAGGATCACCCATGATCACGGCATCGATTACGGAGTATTCTTCAAACGCGTATTGATTCTGATTAAGGGTACCGATGCGCGCTCCAGGAGAGACTGATATATTGCCTGCTGAGGGCGCAAGTTCACCGCTCATGATTTTCATAAGGGTTGACTTGCCGCAACCATTTGCGCCAATTAGGCCATATCTATTGCCGTTGCCAAATTTGGCGGAGATATTCTCAAACAATGGCTTAGCGCCAAACTGCATGGTGATGTTAGCGGTGGTAATCAACTCGGTGTATCCTTTGAGGTGGTGCACATGTGCGTAATGTCATAAATACGCATAATAAACGGTGGTCAGCAGTAGACTGCTGTAAATTGCGCGCGCACTATACCCGAATTATCAAATGGATTAAACCATAGAAGTATTTATTTAGCTCCGAAGGGCTAAATAGAGTAGGGAGTTACCATTTCTTTTTTGGTGCGAAGAGTGTGTCGATATCTTCTTTTTCTTTTGCTTTTTCATCCAAAATATTTTGCACATTTTTATCTTTGAGTGTGCTTTCTAAGCCATCGAGCATAGCGGTTACCTCTTGCCTCTTTGCTTCAATATAAGCGCTCGTTTGTTTTTGTTTGGCCAAAGCAGCTAATGCTTTTTCAAGATACTGTCGCGCAGAACCTTGCATACCATTAATTACGGCGTCCGTGGCTCTCTTGTGAAGTGTTTCTATATTCACTCTGAGTTGCAGGCGCTCTAAGGCCTCTTCTTCAACCTTAAATTCCTCAATGCTGATGTTACCTTTTTTGTATTCGCTTCTTAATATCACCCTGAGTTTTTTTATAGCTTGGATGTACTTGATGATCACCTTATCGCTCTTAGGCAACTCAAAGGCAGATTGGTCCGGTGCGGGCTCGTCGATTTTAATTTCACGGATTGATTTTTGAAGCTCGCTAACTTTACCTTTTAAGTCGTTGCTCGGATTTTGTTCGTAGATTTCAATTAGCGCTGATAGCGACCGCTTGCGCAATATTGAAATAAGGCGCTTTGACAATTTCATTTTTTGAGCGGCGCCGACCGCAATTTCGGTTTCGTCTAAAATTGCACGCTGACGAATAATTTCCTCTCGTTTGCTAGTGGCTTTGCGTTCATTATGTTGTTGAACGGCACTAGCCGCTATTCCCGCTACAATAAGGGCTGCTATTAAAACAATAATAATGATGTAGGTTTGATTCATATTATCGGTACTGTGCTAATAAGAGTTATGAGTTAAGGCAATGATAGTGTAAACACACTGCCACCGGTGACGTCTGAGTTGGCTAAGTTAATTGAGCCGCGCCGGTCCATGTTTTTATGAGTGTGCGCCATCAATCGAGCAAAAAAGAGCCCAAGGCCAGTACGCCCCTCGCTAATGCAGTGCTGATCCAAAACCTTACTCGACATTTCTAGCATCGAAGCGGGGTACCCAGGGCCATCATCCTCTACTGAAACAATCAGATTTTCGTCAGTGATATCTGCGCTAAGACAAATATTTTTGCACCCATAGCGCACTGCATTAATAAGCACGTCGTGCAGCAGCAGATAGATAAGCTCGCGATCTAAGTACCAAGATAAATCTTCATCTACATTGACCTTCACTTTGATGCCTTGCTGATTAGTATATAAGACGTTTGACTCAACAATTTCATCAAACAGTTCAGCAATAAAAACTTCGTCAATGTTAACGGGCAAAGCATCTATTTCAGCGCGATACAACGATAGTACCTGTACCAGCGTAGTGTTCATTCTATTGGCTTCGTAATGGACGCTGTTTAAGCTGTTGTGGGCCTGAATGACTTCTTTAGGTATAACCTCAGCCATTTGCTCAATAGATTGCATGAGTAAGCTAAGCGAGTTCTTCATGTCATGTATCGCTACGGCGATCACTGATGAAAAATCTACCAGTTCTTTTGTTTCACTTCCGCTGTCGCTAGGTTTGTTAGGCACTGTGGGGATCCAATTTGAGTCAATTAATACCAAAAGTTACTTGCAATGAAACACAAAATACGTTTTTCTTATGCAATAAAATGATATGTTCGCTATACTTTTGTGCGAATTTACATATGAATGTATCGACTGAGTTTACATTTGCTGAAGCTAAACCAAAGTATAGTCGCCACGTTTTTTGCTATCCCGTTAAATGCAATATACCCAAGGTCTTGAATGAAACTACAACAACTGCGATACATTGTAGAAGTACTAAATAATAACCTGAATGTTTCGGCAACCGCTGAAAATCTGTACACCTCACAACCGGGCATTAGCAAACAAGTGCGTATGTTAGAAGATGAGCTAGGCATTCAAATTTTTGGACGCAGTGGAAAGCATCTCACGCACGTGACCGAAGCCGGCAAAGAAGTCATTAATATTTCGCGTGAAATTTTAGCGAAAGTAGAAAGTATTAAATCGGTTGCTCGTGAACACACCTTACCCGATCAAGGTAAGCTGAATATTGCGACAACGCATACCCAAGCCCGATATGCTTTGCCAGATGTCATACAAGGGTTTATGAGCAAGTATCCTAAAGTGTCTTTGCATATGCATCAGGGAACGCCCTCTCAAATAAGCAGTTTAGCGTCTAAGGGTGAAGCGGACTTTGTGATTGCCACAGAGTCACTGCACTTATATAGCGACCTAGTCATGCTGCCTTGCTATCACTGGAACCGCTCAGTGATTGTTAATAAATCGCATCCCTTAGCAAAGAAACCAAACTTAACTATTGAAGACATCGCTAAATATTCTTTAGTGACTTATGTGTTTGGCTTTACCGGTCGCTCTGAGTTAGATCGAGCGTTTACCGAAGCCGGCCTTGAGCCAAAAATTGTGTTTACCGCTACCGATGCAGACGTGATAAAAACATATGTTCGCTTAGGTGTCGGGGTTGGAGTCATCGCATCGATGGCAATTGACGAAAAGCTTGATTCAGACTTAGTAAGAATTGACGCCAGTCATCTGTTTGATTACAGCACCACTAAAATAGGCTTTAGAAAGGGCTCATTTTTGCGTAATTATATGTATGAATTTATTGAGCGCTTTGCACCGCATTTAACAAAAGAAGTCGTTGAGCGTGCGATGATGCAAAAAAACAATGAAGAAGTCGAAAAGATGTTCAAGGGTTTAACTTTGCCGGTTAAATAAAGCCCAAGAGCGTCATCGGGCTTATTTTATAGCAAATCTCACGACACGAGTAAAAAAGGGACAAAGCGTCCCTTTTTTAATTTCAGTAGGCATCACTCATAGCTTAACACTCAATAATATTTACGGCTAAGCCACCGCGGGCCGTCTCTTTGTATTTACTCTTCATATCGTTACCGGTTTCCCACATGGTTTTGATGACTTTATCTAAGGAGACCTTATGGGTGCCTGTGCCGCGTAGGGCTAATCTAGAAGCATTGATCGCTTTGATTGCGCCCATTGCGTTGCGTTCGATGCAGGGCACCTGAACTAGGCCGCCCACCGGGTCGCAGGTTAAGCCTAAGTTGTGCTCCATGCCAATCTCAGCGGCGTTTTCAACCGAGTCTACTGAGCCGCCTAAAATTTCGGTAAGTGCGCCAGCCGCCATTGAGCAAGCTACGCCAACCTCACCTTGACATCCTACTTCTGCGCCAGATATGGAAGCGTTCTTTTTGTATAAAATCGCAATGGCGCCCGCGGTCAACAAAAAGCGACAGGCCGTATCGTCGTCCATTGGGCGGATAAATTTATGATAATAGCTCATCACCGCGGGAATAATCCCAGCCGCACCATTAGTGGGTGCAGTAACCACACGTCCGCCTGCGGCATTTTCTTCATTTACGGCTAGAGCATACATGTTTACCCAATCCATGACTTGCATGGGGTCATCGTTACGCTCGTTTTGCAGACGATGATAAAGGGCAGGGGCTCGGCGATGCACTTTAAGTCCGCCGGGTAAAATCCCCTCGGTATTAATGCCGCGCTCAATACAGTTTTGCATGACTTTCCAAATATGCACAAGCTGCTTGCGGGTGTCTGCTTCATCTCGCAGTATCGCTTCATTTTTTAGCATCAGTGAGCTTATTCGAAAGCTATTTTCTTTGCAGTGCACAAGTAGCTCAGCCGCTTTTGAAAAGCCAAAAGGTGCAACCATTTGCTGCTCAGAAATCTTCTCTTTCTTTTGTGCTTCAAAGTCAGATTCTTCAACAATAAAACCGCCGCCGATAGAATAGTAAGTTTGTTGGTAAATACACTCGCCGTTTTTCTCTGCAAACAGTGTCATGCCGTTAGCATGCAAGGGTAAGGTTTTACGACGATGAAAGACGATGGCGCCTTGAGTAGGGAAAACAATGTCTTTTTCAAGCATTAACTGCAGGCTTTGTTTACGTTCAACATCGGCAAGCATTTTATCTATCGCTTCGACTGGCACATTGTCGGGGGTATAGCCTAACAGTCCTAGTATGACCGCTTTACCTGTGCCATGTCCCTTGCCGGTTTGACCTAGGGAGCCATAGAGCTCAGTACGAATAGTGTCTACAGACTGCAATAATGACTGCGCTTGTAAATCTAAGCCAAACTGTCTTGCCGCTCGCATGGGTCCAACGGTATGTGAGCTAGATGGGCCGATGCCAACCTTAAACATGTCGAAAACGCTGATCATAATGCACTCCTAAAATTTTAGTGCTTAAGTGTTACACATATTGATGCGTTAACAAGTTAGATTTACTAATGCTTGATATTAGTAATGTTAATAAATTGTTGCAAGATAAATCGTCCATAGCAACAAAAGGTTAAAGCAAAGAATGGCTATGTTGTTCTACCTGTTAGGTGTGATAAAGGATATGATCACGAAGGTGCGCAATCATGCCTGCGGTGGCTCCCCATATTGTGTAGTCATTATAGGTAATGTAATAAACAGGAAAGTTTAACTCACCTCGGTTAACGTGATGAATAAAATAGTTCTTTTTATCCATTAAAAAAGATAATGGTACTTGGAACACATCACCGACTTCGTTAGCGTCGATTGTTAGGTCATCAGGGATCTTCACACCGCTTATGTGTTTGGCTACTATGGGCGTCACGGCAAAACCGCTAATCGTTCGATAGGGTGGGAGCTGTCCAATGACTTTGAGCTGTTCAGGGGCTAAGCCGATTTCTTCTTCGGCTTCACGAAAAGCGGTATGAATTACCCCCATATCATCATCTTCGGCTTTTCCGCCCGGGAAGCTAATTTGACCGCCGTGGTGCTTTAAGTGCGTTGCGCGAGTGGTAAAAATAACGTTGAGGCCGTTCTCAGTAGGGTTTAAACAGATCAACACCGCCGCTGGACGCTTAGCGTTTGGAAATGGCTCGCCGGCATCACGCTCTACTTGCCAAGGTTGATTAAACGCGGCTAAAAAATCAGATTCTTTCATTAGCTCGCCTTTTTGCTACTGTTGTTTTGCTGGCGCAACGTGGCTGAAAGGGTGGGTAATATTTTGGCCACTTTATGAAATGACTCTTGATACTCATCACTTGCTTGTGAGTCTAATACAATACCGCCGCCAGCCCAGCAGTGCATGGTGCCTTTTTCTGCGAGAATTGTGCGAATACAAATATTAGTGTCCATGTCTTGTCTAATCCCCACGTAGCCAATACTGCCACAATAAATGCTGCGCTTGTCGGGTTCAAGCTCTTGAATGATTTGCATGGCGCGTACTTTCGGAGCGCCGGTAATCGAACCGCCCGGAAAGGCGCCCGCAAGCAAGTCGAATGGGCTAGAGTTATCTTTTAGTTCGCCAGTTACTGTGCTTACCATATGATGCACAGCCGGGTAGCTTTCAAGCGCAAATAAATGCGGTACTTTTACTGAATGCGGTTTGCAGTGTTTACTTAAGTCGTTGCGCAGTAAATCAACAATCATTAGGTTTTCAGCTTTGTCTTTTTCAGAGTTAAGTAGCGCATCAGACAGCTGTTTATCTAAAAGTGGGTCGTCCGAACGTTTGCGCGTGCCTTTAATCGGTTTGGTAACAACCTTACGATCTTTAACTGAGATGAATCGCTCCGGCGATACACTCAACACGCAAGACTCTGGCAGGCGAATAAAGCTTGAAAAGGGGGCTTTGTTTACCGCCGTTAAATGCTGATAGGCTTGCCACTCTGAGCCTTGGTAGGGGGCTGAAAATCGCTGCGCGAAATTAATTTGGTAGCAGTCACCCGCGCGCAGATAGTTATCAATTTTGTGCATGCTCTCATGATACTCAGACTCACTCATATTGGCTTGCCAATTTTGGGTTAGATAAAACGGTGCGTGCATGTTTGCTTTGAATACTGCGGTATTCGTTAGTCCTATGATTCGTGCCAACCACTCGCTATCGTTTGCGCTAGTGCTTATGTGATAAACCTCACCAGTATAATTGTCGAATATCAGTGACTGTTCATAAAAACCTACGGCGATATCGTCGAGTTGATATTGATCAGGGTGACTGTCGGTAATGCGGTCAGTATGGGTATTGATATCATAAGCAAACAAGCCAAGCGCCCCAATTAAAAAAGGCAGTTGACTTGTTTGATGCTCGCTAATGTCGACCGACTGGCTAAACAATTGATGTAATTTGCTGAGGTCATCAAAAGGCGAGTGGTTTAGCGTGGCCTCTCTTAAAAAATCGGCTTTTGGATTTAGTATACTTAATTTCGATTGACCATCGGCAAACTGGAAGCTAGCAAGGGGTGCATAGGCGATAATGTCGTAACGCCCATCGCTTAAGCGATTATTGCAGGTATCTAAGAGCATTGCCCACGGCAAATGCTCTACGCACGCAAAAGCGTCATGGGCGCGGGTATTTTTCAGCTGGTCAACAGCGTTAATGGTTAGTGACGATAACGACATATAACTTAGGTTTTGGTACTCACGTTGAAGCTTGATACACTTATTTACAACAACCCGATCGCAAAGGCTTGCTTACAAGCAATAGTAGCGGGTAAAAGTTTACTGACAGCGAAGGTAAGCAAGTCAATTACACGGCCACAATTATCGGATTTCCCACTAAAGTATCGGTGGTAATGATTGGTGTATTATCGGATTACAGGTAGTATACGTGGCAATATACACAGGCAACACCTTTTTTTATACGGGGACCTTATGACCACCATTTGTCAACAAGACTTCATCGACAGCATTGAAGACGCACTGCAGTTTATTTCGTATTATCACCCACTCGATTATATTAAGGCCGTTGAAGCCGCTTATCACAAAGAAAAGAGTCAGGCTGCAAAAGATGCCATGGCGCAAATTTTAATCAATTCGAGGATGTCAGCCGAAGGTAAGCGCCCAATTTGCCAAGATACCGGTATTGTTACCTGCTTTGTAAAAATAGGTATGCAGGTTACGTGGGATAAAAGCGATTTGACCGTGCAGCAAATGGTTGATGAAGGTACCCGACGGGCATATTTGAATCCAGATAATCCTCTACGTGCGTCTATCGTGAGCGACCCTGCCGGCGCGCGTAAAAATACCAAAGACAATACTCCAGCGGTAGTGCATATCGATATGGTCGCTGGGGATAAAATTGAAGTGATGATCGCTGCAAAAGGCGGCGGCTCTGAAAACAAATCTAAGATGGTCATGCTTAACCCAAATGACGACATTGCTGAGTGGGTAGTGAAGACATTGCCAACTATGGGCGCTGGCTGGTGTCCACCTGGAATGTTAGGTCTAGGTATAGGCGGAACGGCTGAAAAAGCAGCGGTGCTTGCCAAAGAAAGTTTGATGGATCCGGTGGACATGCCCGAACTCATTGAGCGCGGTCCGGTAACGACCGAAGAAAAACTCCGTGTGGATATTTTCAATAAGGTAAATGCTTTGGGTATAGGCGCGCAAGGCTTAGGTGGTTTAACCACCGTTGTTGATGTGAAAATTATGTCAGTGCCTACTCATGCTGCATCGTTGCCTATTGCGATGATCCCGAACTGCGCAGCCACGCGTCATGCACACTTTTATTTAGACGGTAGCGGCCCCGCCGAGTTAGCGCAGCCTAAGCTTGAAGACTGGCCAGAAATTACCTGGGAAGTAGGGGAGAATACTCGCCGCGTAAACCTCGATACTGTTAGCAAAGACGATATCGCTGATTGGAAGGTGGGTGAAACTCTGTTACTTAGCGGTAAAATGCTAACCGGCAGAGACGCCGCACATAAACGCCTGCAAACTATGTTCGATAAGGGCGAAGGCTTACCCGATGGCGTTGACCTAAACGGCAAGTTTATTTATTACGTTGGCCCGGTAGACGCGGTAGGCAAGGAAGCTGTTGGCCCTGCAGGCCCAACTACTGCGACCCGTATGGATAAATTCACCGATATGATGCTTGAAAAAACCGGTATTCTCGGCACCATTGGCAAAGCAGAGCGCGGCCCGGCAACAGTGAAGAGTATCGCGAAACATAAGTCAGTGTATTTGATGGCGGTTGGCGGTGCGGCTTATTTGGTATCCAAAGCGATAAAAAAAGCACACGTGGTCGCGTTTGAAGACTTAGGCATGGAAGCGATTTATGAGTTTGAAGTAGAAGACATGCCGGTAACCGTTGCGGTTGATAGCAGCGGCGCAAACGCTCATGAAATTGGCCCTGCGATATGGAAAGCGAATATCGCTGATTTAGACGCGGCGCTATCAAAGTAGAAAAGAGTTTGTCGCTATAATGGTCTAACATTGGTTTGAATGGCAAGTCTGCATGTACGCAAGCTTGCCATTTTTAATGCCAAAAATAACAATAATAATCTATGTCAAATAGGAGGTGTTATTTGTCACTCTGGAATGTGCTGGTGTCTTCGCCGCTGTATCTAATTTCTGCAACTGCGTTTTTGTGTTTATTTATATTCGTTATAATTATCGCCGTGATAAATAAACGGCATCAGGCACAGCATTTTTTGCAACAAACACAGCATGCCCAAGACGTGCAGCAACTTCAGCATCAGGCAGAGCTTCAGCATCAGAATTTTACGCAATTAGAGCGCGCGCTCGAGCAACAGTCTGTCTCGGCTAATCACGCCCAAGAAAAGTATCAGCAACAGCTATCGGTATATCAAACTAAACTGTATGAAAGTGAACGAAAGTTAGGTGAGTTTCATCAACAGTCGATTCAGTTAGATGACGCTAAAGCGCAGTTTCAAGGCTTAAAACAAGAGATGCAGACCCTGCAGTCTGAACATTCTTCGTTGCAGGCTCGCTTTGAAGGCATGCAGGCCAGTGTAGCGCAGGAGCGCAAAGGCTTTGATGAAAAGCTTAGCCTACTTGAGAATGCAGAAGCCAAACTCAACACTCAGTTTGAGAATTTAGCGAACAAGATATTTGAGCAAAAATCAGAAAAATTCACTAAAACCAGTGAAAGCGGTATCAACCAAATACTGTCTCCGCTCAAACAACAAATTGATGACTTTAAACGCCAGATCACCGAACAATATACCCGCGAAGGACAAGAGCGAGCTTCACTCAAAACAGAAATACTCGGGCTTAAAGAACTTAACAAACAGATCACCGAAGAAGCAGCGGCCCTTACCAATGCGCTAAAAGGTGATAATAAACAGCAGGGTAACTGGGGCGAGCTAGTGCTCGAGCGTATTTTGTCAGAATCAGGCCTAAGAAATGGTCATGAGTACGAAGTGCAAATGAGCGTCACCAATGAAGACGGCAAACGCTATCAGCCAGATGTAGTAGTGCATCTGCCGAACAATAAAGACATTGTTATCGATTCAAAAGTCTCGTTAACAGCTCATGAGAAAGTAGTAAATGCACCGAGTAAAGAAGACCGTAAGCGCGCTCTTAAAGAGCATGTAGCCTCGCTAAAGGGCCACATAAAAGGCCTGTCGTTAAAAGACTATCAGAACCTATCTGGCGTTACGACTCTTGATTATGTGCTGATGTTCATTCCAATAGAGTCGGCGTTTATTAATGCGGTAGAAGAAGAGCCAGAGCTAATCAAACTTGCTTTGGATAATCAAATTATGCTGGTGAGCCCTACAAATTTACTGGTTGCTCTGCGCACTATCAATAATATTTGGCAGTACGAATATCAAAACCAAAATGCCAAAGTGATCGCCGAAAAAGCCTCTAGGATGTACGACAAATTTGCTAATTTTGTGAGTGACATGGAAAAAATTGGCAAAAATATGGATACCCTTCGCAACAGCTACGATGGCGCAATGAATAAGTTATCAACCGGTAGAGGCAATTTGATCAAACAAGCGCAAGACTTTAAAGCGCTCGGGGTGTCGACGACTAAACAGCTGGATAGTCGCTATAGTCAGGATGAAGACGATGATACGCTAGAACAAATTGATGAATAAAAGCTATATCTATAATAGTAATAGAACTAAGAATCTGATTATGATCAATGGGGTGCTTTCGTCGTTTTTATTGGTTTTATAGCAGATGTAGCAATTATTGAAGCTATCGAAGACAAAAAGGCACCTTCTAGTCAGCACGATTTGCCTCTTACAGAAATGGGTTTACAGGCAGACGCAGCTTTTGTCGGAGAGTTAGTGGGTAAGTTTGGAATGAAAGAAGATCTCGTTAAAAATGAAGAATTAAAGCGTTACGAGTCTGAGTTTAGCGGCAAATGCCCGCGTGAGCTTGAAAAAGATGAAGTCTGTTATTCCGCCGAGTATTATGCCAAGTTTCGGGAGCAATTAGATGCAAATACGCATGCAGACAGTAGCCCTCAAAATGCAGATTCAGCAATCAAAGACTAACATAGTTGCAAAAAACACTCTCCTAGAACCAATAAAATAAGAAGCCCACGGTAAAAATTGTTAATTAAACGCCAGTGACCGACCTTGTCATATATTCTTTAAAACATGTCTTTCACATCAACAATTTCCATCTCAAACAAAACCCCTATGAAAAGTGATTGACACTAAACTACTGTGTAGTGTTTTTGCGACTTGTGAAATAATAAGCAAATGCATAATAGACAGAAGTCGTTAACTCGGATCCGAGCTTTATATGGCAAAACCAACTAGGCCACCGGCCAAAAAAAGCACTAACAAAATTATGGAATTGATCATGTCGCTTATTTCGCTCCACTGTTGAATGAAATTAATTTTATTACTCATATTAAGAGCAGAGTAAGAGTCATAACTGATTTATTCAACAGCTACGCAAGCTCTTGAGTTTGATGAATGTAAATTAGCACGGATTGTCTTATTGTAAACGCGCTTTTAGGATTATATTTGCATTAGTTGCTCAAGTATATTTCGACAATCGATTGTAACGTTGTCTTTAATTAGACGGGTTTGGGCAGTTTTCGGAGAGTCGTCTTTTTGGGTTTTGCGATATTATGCTTATGTTCAATCAGCACTATAAATGCTTCAAGAGCAGAGATTAAACAAATTTAACAGACCTTAATGGAGCTTTTTTGCAAGAACTCACCTATAGTCATGGAAAGAAAAGAGCACAACTCTTTTATGTTCTTTCAAACAATAGAGATTTTAAAATGAAAAACAACTCAGCTTTGTTATTGGCTTTAGCTATATTTACCAGCTCATTTAATAATGCGATGGCGCAAGCGGGTGATATCAGCTTCACCTACATTGAGGGAGGAATTATCGGTGGTTTTGTCAACGACATCGAGACATCAGGAGCGGTCACGGGAAACGGCCCACTAGACGTGGAGAGCGATGCTGATGGTGGTGGATTCATTGGTGGTGCATGGCAGTTTAGTAATCAAATACACTTGTTTGGTGAGTATGCATCTCTCGGCCAAGAACTGGAAATCCGTAGTGACACCGACACTGTCACAGGTGAGTATGATGTGGTGCGTTGGCGCATTGGAGTTGGTTATCAATACAATGTCTCAAAAACATTAGCTTACTATGGTCGGCTGAGCCTTGACCAGCTCGAGTTAAGGGATGCAAGCGTTGCCGGCTTCAACCTTGATATTGACTCTGACGATAGCGGCATCGGTTCAGAAATTGGTGTTATCTGGGCAGTAACTCCGACATTTCATCTCCAAGGCCATGCGCGTTATACCGCGGTCGGGGGCGTTGCCTCTAGTGGTTCAGATCCCTTCGAGACAGACGTTCTTATCGGCGTGAACGGACGTTGGAACTTCCTTCCCAACATTGCACTGGTAACAGGCTACGAGTTTGGAAAAATCACAACGTTAAATGTGGGCGTGCGTTTCGCTTTTTAATTGGCAAACCAAGCCCCTGGAAAAATTGGGCCTAGCTCTTGGCTCAGGTGTTTTTGAATCTTAGGTATCGAGAAGAAATAGTTTAATCATAACTTTTGAATAACCGTAAATTTACCGTTTCAATTATTGAAACGAGGACCACCTTTTTACTATTGCGATCGCAAATAATAGAAATCAGAAGTGGCAGGTAATCAGCCCATGCCTGCGCTTCAATGCAGACCTACCAAAGACTCGCGTATGGCCAAAATGCATGTTCAAACTTAATGCTCTAATGACCGCTATTGCCGTATTCTAGACCGAGTCGATAGGACAAAAATAGCATTTTATAATCGTTCAAACTTTACAATTTATACTTGATGTCCTTTTTGTCTGCGAATAACGGATAGACAATATTTGATGATGCGGCTTTCTTATCGAAAGGTGCAAAACTAGCGTTCAGCAATGCACTCTGTTGCTGTCTTTGCATTAAGCGCCAAACATCTTGCTACAAAGACGCTTATAAAAAATGATTGACACTACACTACTGTGTGGCGCATAGTAATATTACTGTGCGTCATACAGTACCAATTTAGGAGTGATTAATGACAGATTCGCGAGCCAATAAACTTCGACTGGAGCTCAGAAGGGGAACCTTAATTATGTCGGTACTCGCCTCGACAAAAACTCCCCAATACGGTTACTCCTTAAGAAAGCTACTGAATGACGCAGGAATAGAAATTGATGAAGGCACACTGTATCCGCTGGTTCGACGCTTAGCTGAGCAAGAATTGCTAGACAGTGAATGGAAGCATAGTGAGGGCAGGGAAAGGCGGTACTACCTGCTAAGCAAAAAAGGGCATGAAGTGCTCGAGCAACTCATTGATGATTGGCAACAACTAAATAAAAGCATGAACGCTTTGTTGGATATAAAATGATGACATTATTAGATAGATACTTAGCCGCAGTAAAACAAGCATTACCCGCCGATAAAGAATCCGACATCCTGCGCGAACTCAAAGCGAATATGTTAGATGAGGCAGACGCGCACACCGAAAACGGCGAAACTCAAGATCACGCCATACAATTAGTGATTGAAAAGTACGGGCATCCGCTTGCTGTTGCGCAAAGTTATGCGCCACAAGCTCCCTTAGTTGCTGGCGAAGACATGCCGCTATACCAGTCGGTGTTGATGCATGGTGCGGTCTTGATATTCATCTTTTCATTGTTAAAAACGCTAAGCGCAATGTTGGTGTCTGACTCTTTAAACCCGTTTAGATTAGTTTTTCAAACCTTTGGAAATTTTGTTGATCATGCAGCATTGCTTTTGCTGGTAGTGACCTTGAGCTTTTACTTTTTAGGAAAGAGTGGGTATTTAGGGAAGTTGCGCTATAAAAATTGGTCTCTTGAAAAATTGCCGAAATATCCTGACGCTAAAATCAGTTTATCAGACACCCTGACCGATCTCGTCAGTACAAGTTTTCTTCTGTTATTGCTATGGACTTCTTTATGGATGAGTGAGGAGGGCCAACAAGCTTTGGTGTTTGCCTTATCTCCTAGCAGTGAGCATTGGCGTATTATCTTAACGGTTATTTCTGTCGCATCATTGGTTTTTGCGCTATTTCGATTAACACAAGCAAGCTGGCAGCGATGGACTTTGCTTAGCTATATCGCTGATCACATTGTGTTTTCCGTCGCTTTTTTATGGATGGCATCATTGCCAGAGTTAATTATCATTAGCAAGCCGGAAGTAGCTGAAAACTGGCCGTTTATCCAACAAGCTTTTGAGAGTTATTTCAGCTACTTCTTAGCCATTACTGCTGTTATCATTGGGTTTCTTGGGTATTTGCAAATACGAAAGTTAAATCAACTCCAATAAAAAGAGACCACGTGATCAAAGCGCCACCAGCACAGTTTATAGGGCTTAGCCCGATTATATTTTTTGTCGTTATTGTGCTCTTTACCGGTATATTGACTAACGATATCACCACGATGCCAATTTTGGTGGCGTTTTTTCTGGGGGCTGCCTATGCACTGCTGTTAAACCGCAAAGATAAGGCCTTAAGCTTTGCGGATAAATTAAATATATTCTGCCAAGGAGCAGGCAATAAAAACATCATATTGTTGGTGTTTATCTTTTTACTAGCGGGCGCGTTTTATTCAATCACGGTAGATATTGGTGCACGAGACGCAACGGTTAATCTTGCCTTGGGCCTAATACCAAGACCTATGATTTTGCCGGGGCTTTTTCTTATTTGTTGCTTTATCTCATTTGCAATGGGTACGTCTACCGGTACCATTACCGCTATGGCGCCAATTGGTCTTGGCCTTGCAGAGCCCTTAGGTGCAGCACCAGCACTGCTAGCCGGAATTGTTGTGGGTGGTGCGATGTTTGGTGACAACCTGTCGTTTGTGTCAGATACCACAATTGCTGCCACGCGTAGTCAAGATGTTGAACTAAAAGATAAATTTAAAGCAAACGTATATATTACCCTGCCAGCATGCTTTGTAACGATGTTGATTTTACTGTTTATTCCCGTCGCCGATGTTAGCAATTTACAGTCGAGCAGCTATGAACTGCTGCAAATTTTGCCCTACGTGCTCATTATCGCCAGCGCACTATTTGGCTTGAATGTGATTTTGGTGTTGGCAATCGGCATTGGCAGTGCTGCCATGATTGGTCTTTGGGAGGGTAGCTTAACGCTAGTTAGCACCTTGCAAAGCATTCAAACCGGTATAAGTTGGATGCAAAATTTAGCGATGATTGCAGTAACAATTGGCGGCATTGTTAGTTTGATGCAGGCATACGGCGGCATTGCATGGCTAATAAGTGTGCTCACGCGCCGCATTAAAACTCGCCGAGGTGCTGAGTTTAGCATCGCCGCATTGGTCAGTGTGCTCGACGTATCTACCGCAAATAATACTATTTCAATTGTGACTGCCGGGCCTATTGCTAAAGATCTAAATCGCCAATATGGGGTCGATCCTCGCCGCACAGCCAGCATCTTAGACGTGTTTTCTTGCAGCTTTCAGGGGCTTGTGCCCTATGGTGGACAAATCCTTGCCATCGCTGCATTAGGTGGTATTTCGCCGCTGTCGGTATCGATGTACTCATGGTACCCAATGTTGCTATTTGTGTTTGGATTATTGGCCATTGCACTGAATATTCCAAAGTCTTTAGCAGGCTCAAAGGTATAGAGGGACGATTTTGCTAACCATCGGTTTTTATTAACGGCGCTACTACTGTTTAAGCTGCTGGTATTCCTGGTTGGTAATATCAAAGACATACATTAGGGCG
Source organism: Glaciecola sp. SC05 (assembly GCF_041380235.1). Taxonomy (NCBI): domain Bacteria; kingdom Pseudomonadati; phylum Pseudomonadota; class Gammaproteobacteria; order Alteromonadales; family Alteromonadaceae; genus Glaciecola; species Glaciecola sp. SC05. Next base: position 21,755 of record NZ_JBGIYY010000003.1, on the reverse strand, counting down.
TGTTTAGCTTGGTCGCTCAGAGGATCAGAAGAGTCTCTTGCAATAGTAAACAGCTGTTCTTTTATTTGTGCTGAACGAGGAACTGTACCTGCGTGTAAACCGTCTAAAATGCTGTAACGTAGCTCCAAATCGTTTTCTGGCTTAATGAAGCGATTGGCGATGACTTCACGCTCATCATTGCTGCTAAAACGTAAAGTATGATTTGCTAGCGTACTGCGGTTTTCAGTGTCAGGATTTTCTAACATTCCATATAGCGTAGACAAAATTTGTGATTTTTCGACACTGGTAATTTGAAAAGGCATGACCAGATCAAGCGCCTCTAGTTTTGCCTCTTCATCCGCTTGTGAATACAAGGCAATGTTGACAAGTGCAGATAGAATTTCCGGGTTCTCTGTTGCTGTATAAGTGCTAGAAACTAGATGCAAAAACTGTTGGCGAGACTGCAGATCTTCTTGTTGACTGAGTCTTAATGCGGCGTTCTCGAGTGACGCGTAACCTTTTTGATCGGGCAAACCTTGTAAAATGGCCGTGATGTAGTGAAATTCTTTAGAATCAAAACTCAGCGTTTGCATGTGCTCTACTAATATCGCCAGTTGCGTCGGAGAATCAGCAAGTGCTGTGCGAAGTTGATCAATTGCCCGAGAGAACGCGGCGACCTCGTCGTCGTCAGCTGGCTCAGATAAACTCATTAATTCATCAAACATTGATATAATATCGCTTGGGTCTTGCCAGCGATAATCTTCGCCCTGATTCTCTTCTTCAGGGAGTTCGACTAAGTCGGTAGGGGCTAAATAAACGCTTGTCTCGCTTGGGTCGCTAGTTTTTTTACGCAGGCCTTGTTCGATATCTAGCCAGGCATGAGGAGCCTTAGAAGTGTTTTGGGCAGCCAGTTTCTGATCAACTTGTTGAGATGGGGCTTGGTTTACTTTGCCACCAAAAAGCCCGAGCACTGCAGCTGTATATCCTCCGTAAAAACCGGAGGCTAACAACAGCAATGCAATTACTAAGGCCCGCCAATTCATGCCGGAACTCGCTTACGCTTTGATTTCATAAGTGGTTTTGATTTCCACTTGTTCATTTAGCATGAGCATGACGGAGCAGTATTTTTCAGTCGACAAGGCCACCGCTCGCGCGAGGTGTTTTTCGCTTACATTGCTCCCGCTTACCACATAATGAGCGTGAATGTGTGTAAATACGCGTGGTGGCTGATCAGCCCGCTGCGCTTCAAGTTCGCATTCACAGCTAGTGATCCCCTGACGGGCTTTACGCATGATTTCAACTACATCTACCGATGAGCAAGCTCCGACGCTAAGCAACACAGCCTGCATCGGCGAGAGTGCTTTGCCGTTACCGTCAAGATGCAGTGTTTCGCCTGAGTCCATCTTGCCATCAAAACCAAGATCATCTTCTGAAGGTTGCCAACTAACCGTTGCTTTCATGTTTAAGTACTCTCCGAATTACGTTTAATATGAGTAGGGGTGATGAGGATCTGCTTTGACTTATAAAGTTGCCCAAGCGCGCGCTTGTATGCTGCTTTGCTGACGTTAAACCGTGTTTGAATATCATCAGGGCTGCTCTTATCCGTTAGTGTTGAGATACCGCCATGGGCCTCTAAATCCTCTAGAATTTGCTGATTAAGAGACTGCCTCTGTTTTGCGTCATGACGCTGCAGACTGACGTCAATTTTGCCATCTTCTCTTATTTTAGTGATATACCCCGTATGAGTCTCACCGATATGCACAGGTTTAAACAGGTCGCTGTGATACAGCAGGCCACCAAAACTATTGTTAATGATGACTTTATAACCTAATGGGGACTTACCATAAACTAACAGCTCTACTGGCAGGCTATAATCCCATTGAGCAGGGGCATCTAACAGAAATTGCTCAATTTTAGTGGTAGCAAACATGCGGTTTTGAGTTGGCTCATGAATTAAGCGCACTACCGCGGGCATGCCTTCAGCGAGTTCGCTATGTGTATGCTGTTTAGGTGCAAACAAATCGCGCTCGATACCCCATTTAAAAAATGCACCGGCGTCGGTTAGCCCTATCACCGTTAGTGCCTTGAACTCATCTACCGAAATTGTGGGTTTGAGCATGCTGGCATGAATAGCCTTGTCTTGCCCATAGTATAAAAATACCTCAACGCTTTGGCCTTCGGTAAGACTATGATCAGTGGCGCTCAGCAATATTTCTTGGGCTTGGGCACGCACATTTTCAGTCCATGGGTTGCTGGGAAGGGCTATGCTTTGAGGGTCGCATAACACGTAACCAACCGGTGTGGCTTCTTTTACCTGTAAGGTGTTGATTTTTCCAATCGATAACATCAGTCTACTAGTTCATTTGTGGCTATATGTTGCGCATGATAACAGTATACACCGGCTTTTCGAGCGCTACTGCATTAAAAACCCACAAAAATATCACAGCAATTGTGTATGTTTATGGGCCATGTGCAGACCGCCGGTATCTGCGTCTTGATATAAGGTAAAAATGCCGTCAAATTTTTGCATACCCTGCACGAGCTCTTCGAGGGTCTCGACAACTTCTTCGTCGTCTTCATATTCACCGTCAGTACTTTCGATGTAAGTGCCGTCACTTGAGGCCGAATTGTTTGAATTAGAGGTGTCTTGAGCAATGGTGTTAGTGTTAAATGCGATTAGGGCAATAACAAAAAAAGATAGAAACTAACCGATTCTTATTCCATGAAAACATTGACTATGTTCCGTTTATTATTTAATACAGAACATAGCACAAAGTAAAATACAAAAATCAGTCCTGCAATTGAATCAATTTGGGCAACCCAAGATTTACAAATAATTATGAAAATTCTGGTAAAACAGTACAGAGGTACTGTTATGATTCTATCCCTAATCGTTGAGGTAATAGAGCGTTGATGAAACTGAATGCAGATTTAGGTGAAAGTTACGGGTCTTGGCAGTCGAGCACCGATCAGGATGTGATGCCGTATATCGACCAAGCTAATCTTGCCTGCGGCTACCATGCGGGCGACCCGAAGGTGCTGCAAACGACCATAGCATTGGTCAAAGAACATAATGTCAGCCTTGGTGCGCATCCCTCCTATCCGGATTTACAGGGCTTTGGGCGTCGCAGTATGCGCATTCCAGGAAACGAATTAATTCCAATGCTGCACGCACAAATAGCGGTTGTAGAAGGCATGGCAAAATGTCAGCAGGTTAAGCTAGAGTACGTAAAGCCGCATGGCGCGCTGTATAACGATATGATGCAGTATCCTCAGGTGTTCGAGGATGTGTTAAGCGCAATGTCGCAATATCATTGCACATATCCCTTAATGATACAGGCTCTTTCAAATAACGATTTTCATAAAGAACTTGCAAAACGCTACGGCGTCACCCTGATGTTTGAAGCATTTGCCGACCGTCGATATACCGCCACAGGTTACTTGGTTTCGCGTCAGCAGTCTGGATCAGTATTACATGCAGAAGAGGCCCTCGAGCAAGCAAAGCGCTTGATTGTAAATAAGCAGGTAATTGCGGAAAACAATAAAGCTATTGATGTAGAGGCCACCACGCTGTGCGTTCATGGTGATACCCCGAGTGCCTTGGAACTGCTAATAAACATTCGTAAATTTCTGAGTAAATAAGCGTGTTTTTGCCGCGAGATGAATATATTCATGGGGCGCTAGATAAGTACTGGCTTGGCGAGTCTGTGTGCGTGCATTGGGTAAACGAAAACAGCTGTTTACTGCAGTTTTCATCACCCGAATCTAGTCGCGACGCGGCTCTCATCAATGCCAATCAACAGGTGCGAAGGTGGAGTGCTGCGCTAGTATCTCAGTTGCCCAATTGGCTAGAAAATTATGTGCCGGCCTACACTTCACTGTTAATTGTTTACGATGCAGAACTGGCAGATAAGTTCTCAGTGCTGCGCTGCTTGCGACACATCCAAAGTATAACTCAAACGCAAACTGATGCAGTGCCAAACACTGATACTAGCCAACAGCACCATACGATTGATGTGTGTTATTCACCCACATTAGAGCAAGCATTGCCTAAGAACCAACTGTCAGGCAAAACGCTGCCCAACGATATTGACATCGTCAGCGGATACAGTGCACTGACGATAGATGAAGTCATAGTGCTGCATTGCCAGCCTAAGTATCGCGTATTCACAGTAGGATTTTTGCCTAACTTTGCATATATGGGACTGACTGAGCACGCGCTCAATATTCCGCGGCGCAGTAGCCCACGAAAAAGCGTGCCGGCTGGCGCGGTAGCCATTGCCGACAACCAAACTGCAATTTATCCGCAAAGCTCTCCAGGTGGGTGGCATATTTTGGGCTACACACCTTTAGCGCTTGGCAATAATGCTCAGGTTCAGTTCAGGGCGGGGGACACTGTGAGCTTTCGAGCGATTAGCGAAGAAGACTACTGTCAACGGGTGAGCAGTTGTGATTGAGATCCTGAAGGTAAGCGTATACGCCCAATTAGTTGATGCAGGCAGGCGATTAGCCTCGCACTTAGGCTATACCCAATCAGGCGCATTAGACTGGCAAAGCTTTGAGTTGGGTCAGGCATTGCTCGGAAACCACAAAGCAGATGCCAAATTCAGTCATGTTGGCGTCGAAGTGACATTAGGCGGCATCGAGATGATATTTCATCAAGCAGCGCTTGTCGCTTTAACTGGGGCGCCTGCGAACTGCCTCGTCGATGGCGAAGCGCACAACATGAACGAGGCTATCTTTATTCCTAAAGGTGCCACGCTTAATGTTACTAACATCGGGGCCACGCAAGGCGCGAGGCTCTATCTAGCGTGTAGAGGGTTGTTTGATGTGCCTACTCTATATGGCTCAGCGTCTAATGTTAGGCGTGAGGGTAGCGGAGGGCTCCATTTAAACGGAGATAGCCTGCAGGCAGGTGATACCTTATCGTTTAAAAAACAGCACTCTAGGCCAGCCCATGAGCTAGCAGAATTGGTAGAAACCTTAAGGCGTGATAACAAGCTTATTGGCAGCGTGCTTCACCGCCAAAGCGTTATAGATACCGAAACTTTACAATTTATCCCCAGCTACCAATGGGAGTCGTTTTCGACTAAAGAGCGTTTAAAGTTGTTAAGTTCAGAATTTATGGTGTCGCCTGATTGTGATCGCATGGGCATGCGTCTCGTTGGTCCGTCTATAGATACCGATGCTAGAACACTCTATTCGCAAGGGCTTTGCAATGGTGCAATCCAGTGTGCGGGTAACGGACAACTTATTGTGATGCTTAACGATCGTCAAACTATCGGTGGCTATCCTGTACTTGGTGCAGTCGATGGTTTTTCAAGAGCAAAATTGGCCCAGAAAAAAGCCGGTGACCCCCTTCGCTTTACTGCCACTGACGAACTCAGTATTGCTGCAAAGCGTAGCATTTGGCATCAACAAATGAAAAATTTAGCCACATGGGTAGATCAGCGCTTAAGTTCGTGATTCAATCAGCTAACTAACTCAATAGAGAGCATCAGCATGGCCAATGTAATTCTTAACCACCAATATATTGATGAAAGCGAAGCAAAAATTTCGCCAATGGACAGGGGCTTTTTATTTGGCGATGGTATCTATGAAGTCATTCCTTGCTATGGGCGTCAGCCGGTAGGTTTGAAACTGCATCTAGCAAGAATGAACAGCGGTTTAAAAGAGATTGGCATTGAGTATCATGCAGACGAAACAATGTGGATGGAACTTATCCAAGGTTTGCTAGCGCAGTTTGATACGCCCGACATGGGTATATATATTCACGTGAGCCGAGGCGCCGATACCAAGCGCTTTCATGCTTACCCAAAAAACGTGACACCTACTGTATTCGCCTATGCGTTTGTTATCCCTGCTTCACAGGCTCTTGATCGCGATAAAGCCAAGGGCTTTAGAGTAACTACTGCTCAGGATTTACGGTGGCAGCGTTGCCATATTAAATCGACATCCTTACTCGGAAACGTCATGCATTTTCAGCAAGGCCAAGATGCGGGTAAGGATGAAGTGATTTTGTATAACGATAAACATGAAATTACAGAAGCGGCCGCCTGCAATATTTTTGTTGTTAAAGACAAGGTTATTTACACGCCGCCACTCGATAATCAGTTGCTGCCGGGTATTACAAGAAGAATCATTGTTGATAGTTTAGCGAACGCCGGTGGGTTTGACCTGCGTGAAACAGTTGTGCCGCTAAGCATGTTAGATGATTGCGATGAGGTTTGGTTGACATCTTCGAGTAAAGAAATAGGTGCCGTGGTGGAAGTGAATGACAAAGCGGTTGGAGATGGTCGTCCGGGCGAAATGTGGTTAGCCGCCCAGACGGTATACAACAACTACAAATTTACTTGTTAATCGTCTTCGTTGCATTCACCTTCTGCGCATTGACCATATAAATAAAGGCTGTGGTGAGTAAGCGTCATATTGTTTGCCGCAGCAACCTCTTCTTGACGCCTTTCAATGATGTGATCTTCAAACTCTACAACTTTGCCGCACTTTAAGCACACCAAATGATCGTGATGATCTTTATGGCTTATTTCGAACACCGATTTTCCACCTTCAAAATGGTGACGATTCAAAATTCCGGCATCATCGAATTGGTTGAGTACCCGATACACCGTTGCCAAGCCAATCTCTTCACCCATATCAATCAGCAGTTTGTATACATCTTCTGCACTAATATGCTGATTATTTGGTTGTTGAAGAATCTCAAGGATTTTTAAGCGAGGAAGCGTAACTTTAAGGCCTGCTTTTTTCAGTTCTTTATTATGGTCCATGAGTTTCCTAATGTTCGGATTATTGTTCTTATTATAAGTAAGAATTCAAGATTTAACAGCTTTTGCCGATCATTATGATAACAAATAAAGGGCCAACACATCTTGGTTTAATTCAAAATTAGCGATGTACCTAATTTTATGCAGTTAAGTGTTGTTCAAAAAATGGTAATAGGCTTTACCAGTCTCTCCGTGTTTTTCGTGATTGCCAGTGGCTGCGTGTAAGTAAGTTCATTTTGATATACCGCATAGAACAGACAAATTGCCACGAAAAAAGCCTAACTTACGTGATTAACGTCGGTCAGGCTTTCTAATTAAAAATAAAGGTATTGTGCTTAATAATGGATATTCATGATAAAGCACGCTGTTTATCAGTATATTTTTACAACTCAATATTCGGGCGTGTCCCAAAGCCTCCGCCATATACGATGGCATTTAGTAATAAACGATTAGTCCCTCTTGTGGCCCCTCTGAAGTTTGGTTGTCCAGAGAACATAATCAACTGACCTTTACCAATAGATTCTCGTGTTAAATAACTTGAGTTGGCGATACGTTGAGCCGCTTCTGGCCAAATTAGTCCACTCATGCGCACGTGCAGCTCTTTTCCGTCTGGAATGGAATACCAGCCGAGTGCACTGTCGTTTTTAGCTTCCTCGTTATCAGTATATACACCAATAGAGACAACTGACTCTGCGCCTTGAGGCGTTACTAGCACCGATTGGTCAGCATAAAGCACCGGTAGCTGTTCAGTTACGCCAAAGGTGAGCCAGTGCTCTTGGTCGGCATGTCCCACTGCCATGGCGCCTGCCGGCATAAATAGTTTCTGCCATTCGTTGCGTTGTTTAAGCGCATCTTCATCGAGACGATCTGGCTTGTTATCCCATGGGTAGGCAACATCCGTATTCAGTAGGGACGTCGTGAGAGCCTCGCTTACACTATATGGCTGCATTGCTAGTAGACGTCGCTGTAAGGCGATATCAAAATCTTCAGCATCTGCAAAGATTTCGTCAACAATTTTCACCGAGCTAAAATCTTCCATTTTCGCAATGATCGCGCTGGCGTTATCATGAGTGATTAATGTTCCGCCTTGCTTCACCCATTCAGCGAGCGCTTTTTGACTGCTTTGGTTCAAGCTACCACGTTGGGGCAAAATAATTGTGTTGTAGCGACGTAAATCAGCAGAGGCTAAGCGATCAGATTCTAAGTGACTATGACGTATACCCAGATTCGTATCAATGCTCCACCAGGTGGTACCTACGTCATTCGCACGGGTGCCAGCCTGAGAGGCAATTGCAATTTGCGGTTGCTGCAATAGCACAAAGTGTTCACCACCCCAGTCCGGCAATTCGCCATTACCATAACCGGTTGTTGCGCTCATTACCTGCAGGTTTAACTCGTCACCGGTTTTTTTAATTAGCGCCAGTAAGTCTTTGTTGTTGACGTTGTCAGTGATGGTGATGGCCACCGAGCCTCTATTGAGTTTGACATCATCAAACTGCGCGACTTTATCAATGACTCGAACGTTGACCCCTTGTTCCATTAACCTTGCTGCAAAGGCAACAGACGCGTCGTCTGCGCCGTCAACAAACCATGCAATAGCGTTCGAATCGGGTTGATTATTGACTTGACTAGGCTCGTTGTAAGCAGATAGGTTTTTACTGAGTTCATCGCTAACCGTTAGGGCCTCGAGACCATACATCATGGTTAAATTCCATGCTGAGGTATCGTACATTATCGATTCCCCTTTTTTCAGCACTCGCTGGCGCTCAGCTTGAACTACCTCTGGCTTTAACGCAGAATCAAACTCCATTATTGCTGCCAGTAAACGCGCTTCGGGCTGGCGACCGTTGATCACTAAACTTCCCACAGGCAAATTCACCTTATCTTTTTCTATACCAAGGTGATTAGTGGCGTTATCGACTTTGAAGGCTTTGTTTACCATCTGTACTTCAATGTCTTGTGCTAATAATTTTTCAGCCAATAGGTGAGTGCGCGAATGATTATCGTTGGCTAGCACTACATACGATTTATTCGCATAAGGACTTTTGCTCGAAACTACCATTTTTCGGTCTTGCCAATAGTCTTTGTACATTGCGTCTGAATATTTATCCAAAGACGCTAAGTTTGCTAGGGTACTAACATATTGATGGTGCACCGACTGCTTATACGTTTGAATGGTGCCTTCGGGACGCTTTACGCCGTCTTCAGACATACGCGATTGCTCATACAAAATATGCATGCTGCCTCTATACTCTGCGTAGTTTGAGTAACCTGGATACCAGTTTTCAAACCATTCGCCGGTGTAGTAAGTCCAGCCATTTTTGTCAAACGCAGCGCCTTGGTCTTTAGAAAACGTGACCGCCCATTTTTGGACGCTAGGAGCGATATTAAAGTTTAAGGGCTGACGGGGAGGGCCCATCAAATAGGTATCTTGTGGACCCATTTCATGGCCATCTATCATAAGCTGCGGGCGCCATTTATTAATAAGTGCTACGCGGCCTTTTGTTTCGGGCTGGGTCAGATAAAAAAAGTCTCGATTTAAATCAAATAGGTAATGATTAGTGCGGCCATAGGGCCAATCACCGCGGTGCAACAAGCTTTGGTCATCTACGTTTGGTGCAGCTCCGCGATATTGTTCTAAAGACTTGGCAAAGCGCGCGCGTCCGTCAGGATTCATCATAGGGTCAATCACCACCACCATGTCATCGAGCAAATCGATTGTCGCTTGATCGGTGCTTGCAGCAAGGTGATAGATAGCGGCAAGTGCCGCATCCGCGCCGGAAGTTTCGTTACCATGAATCGAATATGCCATCCACGCAATGGCCGGTAGACGTTCAATGATCTGCTCAGCCTCAGCGTCTGAGGTTACCCGTGGGTCGGCAAGGGCGTTAAGATCTTGTTTGATATCGTCAAGTTTAGCAAGATTTTCAGGACTTGAGATAAACACTGCAAATAGAGGTCGTCCTTCATGACTCTTTGCATACTCAAGCACCACCATGCGCTCACTTTGGGTCTTCCAAATTTGAATTGCTTCGGTAATAAGAGCAGGGTTTGCTACCCGCTGACCAATCTCAAACCCTAATACATCGTCAGGGTGGGTAATGTCTTGATTGTAATTACCTTCGAGTAAAGGCGCTTTGTAGTCTAAATCGGGGTGATAGGTTGGTTTCATTAATAAACTGGCCTGCGCAACTTGCGTCAGGCAAACAGCAGCGCACATCAAGCTAATGAGTTTTTTATGCATCGTAGGTTTCCGCTATTATTATTGATGGGTTAGGCATTCACGATTTTGTAGAATGTTCTAGGTAATATGCTGAAGTGATTAGACTACCACTAAAGGCTTAAAAGGTTCAAATTAAAGCAAACACGCTTAAGACTAAATTAAGGGCAAAAAAAAGGCTACTAAACGATGTAGTAGCCTCGATGTCTAGCGCCTTTGTTATTCAAGCTCTGCTAGGCACATCTCTTCTTTAATTTGTGCGCACCAAGCTTTGACACGCTCTTCGGTGAGCTCCGGCTGGCGGTCTTCATCAATGCCTAGGCCAACAAAGTGGTTGTCGTCGGCCATTCCTTTAGAGGCTTCAAAATCGTAGCTTTCTGTAGGCCATTGACCGATTAATATCGCACCCTTTGGCTCTACGATGTCTCTGATCATGCCCATCGCGTCTAAAAAATATTCGGCGTAGTCTTCTTGGTCACCGCAACCAAATATCGCTACAAGCTTGTCAGCGAAATCAATTTCTTCCAGCTCAGGGAAGAAGTCATCCCAATCACACTGAGCTTCGCCATAGTACCAAGTAGGAATACCAAACATAAGCAGGTCGAATTCGGCAATTTGTTCTTTACTGCTTTTCGCAATATCTTTTACGTCAATTAGGTGCTTACCTAATTCTTTTTGAATCATCTTTGCGATATGTTCAGTGTTACCGGTATCGCTACCAAAAAAGAGGCCTACACTTGCCATTTATACAATTCTCCGCTTCTGTTTGTCGTCAGACGCCTTGCGCCATCCAAAAGAGTTCAATAATACCTTTCATTACGAAACCTAAGGCACCTAAGCCCAAAACCCCATAAACTATAAAACGACCTGTTTTCGGCACATCGTTTTTAGTTAGCACATCGTGTACAGCAAAGAACATTAGCGTAAATAACACAACTAGCGTGATATTTAAGGCGATAGACTCAACTGTTTTAAACGTTTCGGGCGACATGCATTAATCCAAATAAAGTCAAACATGTACGGCATTAGCCGCTTAGGTCAATCCGCGTTATTTACGTATCGACCTTTGAATGAAAACTTCGCGGATATTATCATAAAAAATTTTTAAAACTGAGCAAAACACCGATATTCGGTGCATAAAGTGTTCAGTTTACTCACCACGTAAAAACTTTGTAATCAGAGCGTTAACGACTTGTGGTTTTTGGGCGTGCAGCCAATGACCCGCTTGCACAATTTTAGCGCTTGCCTGCGGAAACTGCTCAATAATTGTTGCTTGATGGGCTGCTGTTATATAGTCAGATTCAGCACCTTTCATGAACAAAGTAGGCCCGCTGTAGCATATGCCAGAATGATCCCATGCGCTGAGTGCATCATAGTCGCGTACGATCAGCGGCAGATTAAAGCGCCACTGCCACTGTTGATTGTCATCTTGGTAAAGGCTTTTCAGTAAAAATGCTTGAGTGCCTGATTCTTGCACATGCTCAGCTAGTTTGATTTTTGCATCGGTGCGCGATGATATTTTCGATAAATCAACGTTGTTTAAACCGCTGAATACTGCGTGATGCCGGGCAGGATAGGGGATAGGTGCAATGTCCATAATGACCAATTTCGACACGATTTGCGGCAGTTGCTTGGCCACTAACATCGACACCTTGCCGCCCAATGAATGGCCTACAAGCACACAGTTGCTCAGCTTAAGCTCTTGCAATAGTTTGACTACACGCTCGGCGTAATCATCAAAATTGAAACGTTCGGTGCGCAAAGATTTACCATGATTAGGTAAATCTATACTAATAACTAAACGCTCATGTTCAAACGCCCGCCGAATTACCGATAAGTTATCAGAGTTACCAAACAAGCCATGTATCAACACTAGTGCTGGTAGTGCTTCTGTTGAAGCGCTTTTAGGTGAATGCGTTTGATAAAATAAACCGTGTGACATTTGTAGTTCCTGAGTTTTCGTTTGGATTGGCGGACGAATTATTCTGCGAATACCACTGATGTGCGTAAAAAAGATTACCCAGCGTAGGCTGGGCAATCATATCAAGTTAAGCAATCTTTGTTCAGTAGTCCTACTCGCTACATATTTGGATACATGGGGCCACCGCCGCCCTCTGGCACCACCCAAACAATGTTTTGCGAAGGGTCTTTGATATCGCAGGTTTTACAATGTACGCAGTTTTGTGCATTTATCTGGAATTTCTTTTCACCATCGTCGCTATCAATTACTTCGTAGACGCCAGCAGGGCAGTAGCGCTGGGCCGGTTCGTTGAACTTAGGTAAATTGACCTGAATAGGAATGCTTGGATCTTTTAATTTTAAGTGACAGGGCTGATCTTCTTCATGGTTAGTATTGGATAGATACACAGAAGACAGCTTATCGAAACTTAACACGCCGTCGGGCTTCGGATACTCGATATCAGGCATCTCACTCGCGGGCTTAAGTGTGGCGTGATCCGGCGTAGAATCGGTGATGGTAAACGGTAATTTACCGCCGAAGAAGTTTTGATCCAGCGTATTATAGGCACCGCCCATAAAGTTTCCAAACTTATGAATAGCCGGGCCGAAATTACGCGAGCGATATAACTCGTCGTACAACCAAGAGGATTTAAAGCGTTCAGTGTATTCAACTGGGTCTTTAACTTCCTCTGTTTGTGTTAAGCCAAACAGAGCCTCAGCCGCTAACAAGCCCGACTTCATAGCAGTGTGGTTACCCTTAATTTTTGAGAAGTTAAGCGTACCTGCATTACAACCCACCATTAAACCACCGGGGAAGGTCATTTTAGGCAATGATTGAAAACCACCCTTAGAAATGGCTCTTGCACCATAAGTGACTCGTGTGCCACCTTTTAAGGTTTCGGCAATTACTGGATGGTGTTTTAAACGCTGAAATTCATCAAAAGGCGACAAATGTGGATTGTTGTAATTTAGGTCAACAATTAAACCAACGAATACTTGGTTATTTTCAGCGTGATACAAATAGCTACCACCAGTTGCTTTACCTAAGGGCCATCCGGCAGTGTGAACAACCAAACCAGGCTGATGTTGTTCGGCCGGTACATCCCATATTTCTTTAAAACCAATTGCGTAGTGTTGGGTTGAAACGTCTTTATCTAATTCAAATTTTGCAATGAGTTCTTTGCCAAGATGGCCACGGCAACCTTCCGCAAATACAGTATATTTTCCGGTTAACAGCATACCTGGTACGTAGCCGTCTTTTTCAGCGCCGTTTTCGCCAAGCCCTAAACTGCCCGTAATGATACCTGCAACATTACCTTTATCATCGTAGTGAATTTCAGAAGCGGTAAAGCCTGGGTAGATTTCAACTCCTAAGCTTTCAGCCTGTTCTGCCAACCAGCGGCACATGTTCGCCATACTTAAAATATAGTTACCATGGTTGTGCATGCTTTTAGGCGTAATTAAATTGGGTAACTTGGTTGAGCTTGTTTCGCTGTTAAGAAGATAAATATGGTCTTCAGTGACTTCAAGGCCCAGTGGCGCGCCACGCTCTTTATAGTCTGGGAATAGTTCGGCAAGTGCAGTAGGTTCAAACACCGCGCCAGACAAAATATGGGCTCCAACTTCTGCGCCTTTTTCAAGAACACAAACATTGAGTTCGGTATTTTTCTCATTCGCTAATTGCTTGAGCTTGATCGCCGTCGATAAGCCGGATGGACCCGCGCCTACAATGACTACATCAAACTCCATTGTTTCTCTTTCCATTGCTGTCTCCAAGCAGGTGCTCGCAAGTTATAGAGGAGTATTCGTTAAACGAATATTACAACTCGTCAAAACATTGTAAAATCAAATAGTGTGTGAAAGGTAATGCAGGTTGACGTTTACGTCAACTCTATATAAATTGCGTTATACAATTAAAAGCTGTTTAAAACACTGTGTCTATTATAATCACATGTTTGTTCGACAGGCGTATTAAGCAACTATGGTCATTGTAGCGAATGTATAGTTATCATGACATCTATCAAATGCATTACATTTTTAAAGTTGTCTACCTTTAAACGCTTTAGCACGTTTAAGTTAGCAAGCTAAAACTAACCAATTCCACTAGGGGAAAGTATGAAGGTATTAGTGCCGGTGAAACGCGCCATCGACTATAACGTCAAGGTCCGTGTGAAGCCTGATAATTCTGGGGTTGACCTCAACAACGTCAAAATGGCAATCAACCCATTTTGTGAAATCGCAGTCGAAGAAGCGATTCGCTTGAAAGAAAAAGGCGACGCGACAGAAGTCATCGTCGTTTCGATAGGCGATAAAGCTTGCCAAGAGCAAATCAGAACCGGTCTAGCGCTAGGCGCAGATCGCGGTATTCATATCGAAACCGAAGTTGGCGTGTCTTTAGAGTCACTGCAGGTTGCCAAGCTCTTGCAAAAAGTAGTCGAAGCAGAAGCGCCCGATTTAGTTATCTTAGGTAAGCAAGCAATTGATTCTGACAATAACCAAACCGGTCAAATGCTGGCTGCATTAACTGATATGCCTCAGGGCACATTTGCTTCGGAAGTAAAGCTTGCTGATGGTAAAGTTTTGGTCACTCGCGAAATCGATGGCGGCCTGCAAACCGTAGAACTATCTCTACCAGCAGTAGTTACAACTGACCTTCGCCTGAATGAACCTCGCTATGCATCACTTCCAAATATTATGAAAGCCAAGCGTAAACCAATTGACGTGAAATCTGCGGCAGATATGGGTGTTGATCTTTCTTCAAACGTTAAAGTGATTAAAGTAACACCTCCACCGCAAAGACAGGGCGGCATTAAAGTAGCTAGTGTAGAAGAGTTGGTCGATAAATTGAAAAATGAAGCAAAGGTGATTTCATGACAGTTCTAGTATATGCAGAGCACGACAACGCGGTGCTAAAACCTGAAACGAACAAGCTGATAACGGCAGCGAAAGCTGTGGGCACTGATATCACAGTATTAGTTGCCGGTGAGCAGTGTCAAGGTGTTGCAGAGGCTGCGTCTAAGCTAGCCGGCGTCAGTAAAGTATTGTTAGCCGATAACGCCGTGTATTTGCATCAAATGCCAGAAAATATTGCTGATTTAGTGGTAGAGCTTGCCAGCGGATACACGCATATATTTTCGGCTGCAACGACCACAGGTAAAAATTTCATGCCACGCGTGGCAGCATTGTTAGATGTTGCACAAATATCTGATGCTATCGATGTTGAATCTGCAGATACTTTTGTACGTCCTATTTATGCGGGTAATGCCATTGCTACTGTGCAAAGTTCTGACGCGGTAAAAGTAGTCACTGTTCGTGCATCTGCATTTGATGCGGTGAGTGATGACGGCAACGCTGCAATTGAAGTTGTCGACGTAGTGAAAACTTCAGAAAAGTCATCTTATGTAAGTGCAGAGCTAACTAAGTCTGAGCGACCTGAGTTGACTGCAGCAAACGTGATCATTTCTGGTGGACGCGGTATGCAGAATGGCGATAACTTTGCTTTGTTAAACGGTATTGCCGATAAACTTGGCGCTGCAATTGGTGCATCACGCGCCGCAGTAGACGCAGGCTTCGTACCTAACGACATGCAAGTTGGACAAACGGGTAAAATTGTTGCACCTGACCTGTACATTGCAGTGGGTATTTCAGGGGCGATCCAGCACCTTGCCGGTATGAAAGATTCAAAAGTTATTGTTGCCATCAATAAAGATGAAGAAGCTCCAATATTCCAAGTCGCAGATTATGGCTTGGTAGGGGACCTATTTGAAGTATTGCCTCAGTTAGAGTCTGCTTTATAAATCAATAACTTAACGCTTTTTTAAGTAACAAAAAATACCAGCCTAAGCGCTGGTATTTTTATGCCTAAAATATACCCTAAAAAATAATGTAATTTTCGATAAAAATCCCTTGCGTATTTACAAATAGTGTCTATATTTCGCTCAATTTTGTGATGCTATGTTGGCATCAATTTCACAAGGGTAAACACATGATCCACACTATTGTTGTGGTAGATTCAGTAAGCAATTTTGCTGAAACAATTCCTGATATTGGCGTACCGGTTATTGATTTTAATCAGTACTTGTCTGACTATCCTAAAAAAGGCGAGCCTAAAACACGGGTAATCAATCTGTGTGCAACCGATTTATATTTGAGTCGCGGTTATTATTGCTCGCTCCTAGCTGAGGCGCGGCAGCATAAAGTTTTGCCAAGTGTGAATGCCATTAATGACCTAATCATTCGCAGTGATGATGAGCAATTAGATAGTCACCAGATTACGCTTCCACAACATTTATGTGGCAGTTTTGCTGAAGTAGCGTCAAGTCTAAAAACTGACAGTGTCTTTGCCTTTTTTGGAAACACTGAAAACAATGCATTTAAACGTATCGCAAAATACGCGTTTGAGCGCTTTCCTGTGCCAATTTTATCACTTAGCGTAACCGTCGCACACAACGTTACCTCGTTGACTGTTCAGTTGGTGAGCATAGAGAGTTTAGATGCCGAGCAACAAAGCTTATTGTTTAGCCGTTTACAGCAGTTTATTGTAACCAACTGGCGTAAAACATCGCCTAAAAAACGTGCTCGATGGGATATGGCTATATTGCACAACCCAGATGAAAAAACGCCGCCAAGTGATGCTAAATCACTTAAAAACTTTGTAAAAGCAGCTCAACAAGTCGGTATTCACGCTGAATTAATCACGCCGAAACAGCTGGGCTTGATTGGTCAGTATGATGCCTTGTTTATTCGTGAAACCACGGCAATTAATCACCACACCTATCATGCTGCGCGTAAAGCTGAGCAAGAGGGCTTAGTGGTCATTGATGATGCAACATCAATTTTGCGCTGCTGCAACAAAGTGTTTTTGCAAGATGCATTTACTTACAACAAAGTGCCGGCTCCAAAAAGTGCGTTTGTATCACAAAATGATGAAGCTTCAAGAGAACGCTTAATTGCTCAGTTTGGTTTTCCAATGGTGCTGAAGTTGCCTGAAAGCTCATTTTCGATTGGCGTATTTAAAGTTGATGACGAAGCTCAACTAAGCGCTAAGCTTGATTTAATGTTGGCACAGTCAGCCCTTGTTCTTATTCAAGAATTTATCTTTACTGAATACGACTGGCGTATTGGCGTACTAAACGGCAGAGCGATATATGCCTGTCGATACTTTATGGCGCGTAATCATTGGCAGATTTACAATCACAGCTCTACAAAGGATTTCTCTGGCGCTTTTGAAACCTTACCAACTTTTGAAGTACCCAAACCAGTGCTTGATGCTGCAATAAAAGCCAGTGCTATTGTTGGGCGTGGATTGTACGGTGTAGACGTAAAGCAAAGTAACAACCAAGTTTATGTAATTGAAGTTAATGACAACCCAAGCCTAGAGTCAAAAGTAGAAGATCTGTACTTAGGCAAAGAGCTGTACATGATCATCATGCAGGAATTTGCAAACCGTTTGGAATCGCGTGGCCGCTAGTATTAGTAGTCATCATGCAAAATTCAATGAAACAGCTAATATGAGTCAGATCTTTGAAATTAGAGCAGCGCAGAGTGCAGACGTAGAGTCGCTTTTTGCGCTTGAAAATGCCAGTTTTGAATACGACAAACTCACCAAACGCCGCATTCGTTATTGGATTAGCGCACCAAACGCAATATTTATGGTGGCTTGCGACAATAGTACACAAGGGCTTGGTAAAGTAATGGCCTATGCCTTGGTGATCATGCGCAAAGGCTCTCGCTCTGCTCGTTTATACTCGATTGCAAGCGACAAAAGTGCGCGTGGCCACAAGTTAGGTGAGCGCTTATTGTTGGCTGCTGAAGCAGCCGCAGTAGAACAAGGCTTATTATTTATGAGACTTGAGGTTGCAATCGATAATCAACATGCAATCTCGCTGTATGAACGCTTAGACTATAAGCAGTTTGGTCTTTATAAAGAATATTACGAAAATAAGGCGGACGCCTTACGGATGCAAAAAGCCATAAAACAGTTGTTTTCTAAAACCTTCTTGCCTGCTTACCCTTGGTATCAACAAACCACGGAGTTTACCTGCGGTGCCGCAGCTTTAATGATGGCTGGAGCGGCGCTTGATGCTCAAGTAGTGCTGACTCAAAACACTGAGCTGGATATATGGCGGCAGGCGACATCTATATATATGACTTCTGGTCATGGCGGTAGCCACCCGATAGGTTTGGCCCTTGCTGCAAAAAGCCTTGGCATGACAGCTGAAGTTTATATTAACATTGCGCATACGCCCTTTATAGATGGTGTACGCAGTGCTCACAAAAAAGCCCTGCTAAACGCGGTACATCAGCAATTTTGTGATAAATCATCTCAGGCTGGTATTCAACTGCATTATGCCGAACCCGACATTCAGGACCTGCGTGATGCAATAGAGCAGGGTAAAGCGGTTATTTGTTTAATCAGTACCTATCAGTTTGATGAAAAAAAGGTGCCGCATTGGGTAGCCATTACGCATATTGATGATACTTGTTTATACATTCATGATCCTGATTTAGACGAAGATGAAAACCCCATTGATTATCAGCATATTCCTATTGCAGTGGAGGATTTCGCTGGCATGGCGACGTATGGCAAACAAAAATTAAGGACTTGTTTAGTCCTCTCTAAATAGCCAGCTAAGGGTAATTACAAAAAGAAAGTTGTGCAATCAAATTTGTTTGCATTTGTGAAGCGCAATCACATTTAGTTGCTCAGCTTCTTTAAGCAAGAGGCTCAATTAGTATCGTAATCCAAAGGAGCAGAGAAAGTTCTGTCGGTAGTATAAAACTCAATGACGACAGGCAAGTGGTCGGCTAGATCGTCTTGACGCTTAGGCTCAAAATAACTTACTGGTTTAGCTGACCCAGGCACTAACTCGGGCAGCATGTTACCGTTCATCACCGCATAGTCTAAACGTCGCTGAGGCTCTAACGCAGTGTGGGTAAAGTCAGTATCGCTCAAGGGGTCGGTAAAGGTATTACCATTGTGCTGACCGCTTAGTAGAGTATTCAGCTCTATGGTGTTGGGCAGTGAGTTGAAATCACCTACTAATAGTATGTTTCGGTCAGGATCTTCATTTAAAAAACGCTCGAACTGGCCTTTTAACATGTTAATTTGACCCAATCGCATAGCTACATCGCGCTTGTCGCGCCCAGCTTTAAGGTGAACAGCGCCCATAACAAATGAATAGTCTGTAGACGGATAAACATCAATAGCCCAAGTACGGGTATTTAAACGATTCTGTGAAGCGGGTTTGCCCTCATCATTTAGCCAATCTACTAGGGGGGTATGCAGGTTACCGTAGCTATACAGAACGCCTAAAGGTACGCGGCTCATGACTACTACGTTCATATACCAAGTGTGCGAGGGGGCATCTGCAAAAAATTGATAGCCCATGTCTGCAAGTTCATTTACGGCGATATGTCGCAGCAACTTAGCGCTTTCAAACTCTTGCAGTACGACCACATCGGCATCGGCCATTCTAAGAGCAGCAACTAAGTCGGCGCGTTTGTTGCCCATATGCTCAGGGTTATCTTCGCGGCGATTTTCTACATAGGGATCGTCGTGTTCGTCAACAAAGTGCTCGACGTTCCACGAAATGATTTTTACGGTGTCACCGTCAGGGAACTCATAGCCAACCGGCATTACCCAACCGTTTTTATGCATTGCGGAGCCCGTTTGCATGTTGTTTGCGCAATCAAACCCTTGCTCATCAACACTTTTCACATTGCCTTGACCACAGGCACTTAAGGCTATAGCTGAATTTTCTTGAATTGAATCTGTCGCCATTGTAATACTTGCATTAGATGCAGGTTGGGAGGTAGTGCAAGCGGCTAGACTGAGTACGCAAAGCGATAAGATTACTGTCTTTAGTATTTTCATTTTTAGCTTCATTTTAGAGGTTGTGGCGATATATCCTGCCTGAAGATATAGATTACGCTTGAGAGATTTGGTAGATCAAATAATCGCATGTGGCAAAGCTACGTGATGATATTTAGACGTTCCTTTTGATCTTAGCGTCAATCGCAATTGCCAGTTTACAAATCGTGCGAGCCTGACTGAACTTTAACTGCGTGTAGCGATAACCTCTAGCTCAACCATGAGTTCAGGTAATGCCAGTGATTGCACGCCCACAGTGGTATCGGCGGGCCATGGCTCAGCAAAATATCGATGACGCATAGCCATGATATGTTCAAAATTGTTCATGTCGGTAAGGTACACCGTAATCTTGAAAATACGGTCAATATCAGAGCCTGCTGCTTGCAGCGCACGTTTAATGTTCGCCATGGCTTGGTCAATTTGCGCAGTAATGTCACCTTCGCCCACAATTTCGCCTGCATCGTTTACTGCTGCCTGACCTGACAGATACACCACGTTACCAACACAGTGGCCTTGGCCTATGGCAAATGCGCTAAACACATCCGGCTCCAATAGAATGGGGTCTGTTCCGATTGTCATTTTACACGTCCTCTTTTATGCGGTTTTTTAAGTTGTGTGTTTACCGATCCTTTAACTGTATAAGGTTTTGCTCAGTGAACATAGTTGAGGCGTAAACTTCATCAAATTTATAAGTATTTATACGCTAGCGTTAGTCATCTATTCACGCTGATTAATGTACTATCAATTTACTAGGCAAGTCCATATTGAATGTTTACAGGAATTTATGATGACAGTTTATATCGTCTCACAACTAACTATCCACGACCGTGCTAAATACGACGAGTACGAAAGCGGCTTTACCGAAGTTTTCGAAAAATTTGACGGCAAAATGCTAAGCGTTGACGAAGAGCCAACCGTCCTTGCCGGCAAGTGGGAGGCCACACGTTCAGTGATTATTGAATTTCCTTCAAAGCGAAGTGCAATCACGTGGTTAATGTCTGATGAGTATCAAGCTATTTCAAAGCATCGAGAAGCGGGAAGTACGGCCAATTCGATATTGGTAAAGGGTTTTGAATAACTCTGCTTGTACTGTTTGCCAGGAAACGGCGACTATGTAGTGGGAATTCTGATTTTATATAGGCGCTTATGGTGTCATTTTCTCGCAGATAAATAACGCCACCTTGCAGCTTACTAACAGCATTTCGATAACGGGTATCGAGTAACGGACAACGGGTATGATCGCAGTCTGAGCCGCTATATTCGCTATTTAATACAAATTACCGCATAAAAACAAGATACAACATTACTGTAGTTATTGCTCTATTTAGAAAACATGAAACTTCTTATTTATCACTAGAGCAATTTTGTTTTAACCATCGAACTATCAACAAAAGCCGCCTATGTGCAAGATTCAGCATTTGTTCGTGTTTTAAAAACACGATAAAACGACCTTATTGACCTAACAAGGCTTGCCTAATATATTAGTAATATGAAAAAAAACAAACACGACTCAGATTTTGGTTTATCTGATAATTGTGTTCGGATAATAAGTTGTTATATAACAGGGAAGATATTTAGATGTTTTTTTTGAATATGCTTATTTTGGTAGCCCTAGTTCAACTTCTAGTAAGAACAGAGAAGCCTGAATTATGTGCTGCTATATACACTGCTCTCATGCTGATTTTTGGCCTAGCTTTCGGGTCGAGTATTTTAAATATTTTAATTAGCACTGTTATTTCAGGTATTTTAAGTTACATATATTTTTGGTTGTTATCTAAAACGCTGAATACCACAAATTTCTGGATAGTTTTGGTCGTTGGGCTAGTAATTGGTTTTGTCTGAGATAAAGGTAATGTTACATAACAAATACATTAACCGGATGTTGGCAAGAGCAGCCACCACCGGTTATGTAAGGTGTTATACGTCATGAAAGTTATTGCTTGCC